>NZ_CP095474.1:629208-634026 GCF_023614315.1 Streptomyces sudanensis
GGCTCCCGCGGCCCCGGCGAAGGCCCCCGCCGAGCCGGCCGCCGCGAAGCCCGCCGCCGCGAAGCCGGCCCCCGCCAAGGCCGCACCGGCCGAGGCCCCGGCCGGTGCGGAGTACGTGACGCTGCGCGGCCCCGCCGGCGCCGTCGCGAAGAACATGGACGCCTCGCTGGAGGTGCCGACCGCCACCTCGGTCCGCGCCGTCCCGGTGAAGCTGCTGTTCGACAACCGCATCGTCATCAACAACCATCTGAAGCGCGCCCGCGGCGGGAAGATCTCCTTCACCCACGTCATCGGGTACGCGATGGTGCAGGCCATCAAGGCCATGCCCGCCATGAACTGGTCGTACCAGGTCAAGGACGGCAAGCCGACCCTGGTGAAGCCGGAGCACGTCAACCTCGGCCTCGCCATCGACCTGGTGAAGCCGAACGGCGACCGCCAGCTGGTCGTCGCGGCCATCAAGAAGGCCGAGACGCTGGGCTTCTTCGAGTTCTGGCAGGCGTACGAGGACATCGTCCGCCGCGCCCGCGCGAACAAGCTCACGATGGACGACTTCACCGGCGTCACGGTCTCCCTGACCAACCCGGGCGGCCTCGGCACGGTCCACTCCGTGCCGCGCCTGATGGCCGGCCAGTCGGTGATCATGGGCGTCGGCTCGATGGACTACCCGGCCGAGTTCCAGGGCACCTCGCAGGACACCCTGAACAAGCTGGGCATCTCCAAGGTGATGACCCTCACCTCGACGTACGACCACCGCGTCATCCAGGGCGCCGCCTCCGGCGAGTTCCTGCGCGTCGTCGCCGACCTCCTCCTCGGTGAGAACGGCTTCTACGACGACATCTTCAAGTCGCTGCGCATCCCCTACGAGCCGGTCCGCTGGCTCAGGGACATCGACGCGTCGCACGACGACGACGTCACCAAGGCCGCGCGCGTCTTCGAGCTGATCCACTCCTACCGGGTCCGCGGCCACGTCATGGCCGACACCGACCCGCTGGAGTACCACCAGCGCAAGCACCCCGACCTGGACATCACCGAGCACGGCCTCACCCTGTGGGACCTGGAGCGCGAGTTCGCGGTCGGCGGCTTCGGCGGCAAGTCGATGATGAAGCTGCGCGACATCCTCGGCGTCCTGCGCGACTCGTACTGCCGCACCACCGGCATCGAGTTCATGCACATCCAGGACCCGAAGCAGCGCAAGTGGATCCAGGACCGCGTCGAGCGCCCGCACTCCAAGCCGGAGCGCGAGGAGCAGCTGCGCATCCTGCGCCGGCTGAACGCCGCGGAGGCGTTCGAGACCTTCCTGCAGACGAAGTACGTCGGCCAGAAGCGGTTCAGCCTGGAGGGCGGCGAGTCCGTCATCCCGCTGCTGGACGCGGTGATCGACTCGGCCGCCGAGTCCCGCCTGGACGAGGTCGTCATCGGCATGGCCCACCGCGGCCGGCTGAACGTCCTGGCGAACATCGTCGGCAAGTCGTACGCGCAGATCTTCCGCGAGTTCGAGGGCAACCTCGACCCGAAGTCGATGCACGGCTCCGGCGACGTGAAGTACCACCTGGGCGCCGAGGGCACCTTCACCGGCCTCGACGGCGAGCAGATCAAGGTCAGCCTGGTCGCGAACCCCTCCCACCTGGAGGCCGTCGACCCGGTCCTGGAGGGCGTCGTCCGCGCCAAGCAGGACATCATCGGCAAGGCCGGCACGGACTTCACCGTCCTGCCCGTCGCCCTGCACGGCGACGCGGCCTTCGCCGGCCAGGGCGTCGTCGCCGAGACGCTGAACATGTCGCAGCTGCGCGGCTACCGCACGGGCGGCACGGTCCACATCGTCATCAACAACCAGGTCGGCTTCACCGCCGCCCCGGAGTCCTCGCGCTCCTCGATGTACGCCACCGACGTGGCCCGCATGATCGAGGCGCCGATCTTCCACGTGAACGGCGACGACCCGGAGGCGTGCGTCCGGGTGGCGCGGCTCGCCTTCGAGTTCCGCCAGACGTTCAACAAGGACGTCGTGATCGACCTCATCTGCTACCGCCGCCGCGGCCACAACGAGGGCGACAACCCGCAGTTCACCAACCCGCAGATGTACACGCTGATCGATCAGAAGCGCTCGGTGCGCAAGCTGTACACCGAGTCGCTGATCGGCCGCGGGGACATCACCCTGGAGGAGGCGGAGCAGGCGCTCCAGGACTTCCAGGGCCAGCTGGAGAAGGTCTTCACCGAGGTCCGCGAGGCCACCGCGCAGCCCAGCCCGGCGGTCGGCACCGACCCGCAGGCCGGCTTCCCGGCGGAGGACGTGAAGACGGCCGTCTCGCAGGAGGTCGTCAAGCGGATCGCCGAGTCCCAGGTGAACATCCCCGACGGCGTCACGGTGCACCCGCGGCTGCTGCCGCAGCTCCAGCGCCGCGCGCAGTCGATCGACGACGGCACGATCGACTGGGGCATGGGCGAGACCCTCGCCGTCGGCTCGCTGCTGATGGAGGGCGTCCCGGTCCGCCTCGCCGGCCAGGACTCGCGCCGCGGCACGTTCGGCCAGCGCCACGCGGTGCTGGTGGACCAGGTGACCGGCGAGGACTACACCCCGCTGCTCTACCTGTCCGACGACCAGGCCCGGTACAACGTCTACGACTCGCTGCTCAGCGAGTACGCGGCGATGGGCTTCGAGTACGGCTACTCGCTGGCCCGCCCGGACGCGCTGGTCATGTGGGAGGCGCAGTTCGGCGACTTCGTCAACGGCGCGCAGACCGTCGTCGACGAGTTCATCTCCTCCGCCGAGCAGAAGTGGGGCCAGACCTCCGGCGTCACGCTGCTGCTGCCCCACGGCTACGAGGGCCAGGGCCCGGACCACTCGTCCGCCCGCCCGGAGCGCTTCCTCCAGATGTGCGCGCAGAACAACATGACGGTCGCCATGCCGACGCTCCCGTCGAACTACTTCCACCTCCTGCGGTGGCAGGTGCACAACCCGCACCACAAGCCGCTGGTCGTCTTCACGCCGAAGTCGATGCTGCGCCTGAAGGCCGCCGCGTCGAAGGTGGAGGAGTTCACGTCCGGCGCGTTCCGCCCGGTCATCGGCGACACGTCGGTCGAGCCGTCCGCCGTCCGCAAGGTCGTCTTCTGCACCGGCAAGGTCTACTACGACCTGGACGCCGAGCGGCAGAAGCGCGGTGTCACGGACACGGCGATCATCCGCCTGGAGCGGCTGTACCCGCTGCCGGGCGCCCAGCTCCAGGCCGAGATCGCCAAGTACCCGAACGCCGGGAAGTACATCTGGGCGCAGGAGGAGCCGGCGAACCAGGGGGCGTGGCCGTTCATCGCGCTGAACCTGATCGACCACCTGGACCTGGCGGTCGGCGCCGACATCCCGCAGGGCGAGCGCCTGCGCCGCATCTCGCGGCCGCACAGCTCCTCCCCGGCGGTCGGCTCGGCCAAGCGCCACCAGGCCGAGCAGGCGCAGCTGGTCAACGAGGTCTTCGACGCCTGACCGGCGGCCGTCGCACGCGCGGACCGGAGAGCCCGGCACCCGAGGGGGTGCCGGGCTCTCCGGCGTGCCGGCCGCCCTACCCTGGACGGGAGCACCCGGGGAGCGCCCCGGCAGGATTCAGGAGACGTGTCTTGTACTTCACCGACCGTGGCATCGAGGAGCTGGAGAAGCGGCGCGGCCAGGAAGAGGTCACCTTCGAGTGGCTCGCCGAGCAGCTGCGGACGTTCGTGGACCTGAACCCGGACTTCGAGGTGCCGGTCGAGCGGCTGGCGACGTGGCTGGCGCGGCTGGACGACGAGGACGACGAGTAGCCGCCCCTACGACGCGGGGCGCCCCTCCCGGACGTCGAGGGCGGGACGCAGCCCCAGCGCGCCCTGGAGGGCGAGCAGCGCCCCCGCCGCGGCCCAGCCGGGGGCGCGGCGGGCAAGGGACCGGGCGAGGAGCGGCAGGCCGACGGCGAGCTGGAGGCCGGCCAGGGCGAGCCGGGCGCGGCCCGGGGCGGCGGTGCCCGGCCCGGGCTGCGCGCGACGTCCNCGGCCCGGCCGGGGACGTCGCNCGCACNGGGGTGGGCCCGGGCCGCGGCGAGCAGCCGCCCGGCCGGCTCCCCGGGCCGCACGCCGGGCGGCGGCTCCAGCCCGAGGCGCCCGAGCACGGCGACGAGGCCGAGGAGGCGGGCGCGGGCGTCGGCGTCCGGGTCGGGGCGGGTGAGCTCCCCCAGGTCCCGCACGTCGAGGACCGGATCGAGGCCGAGGCGCTCGGCGAAGGTGAGCACCGCCTCGTCCTCGCCGACGGGGGTGCCGTCCGCGAGCCAGGTGTAGTCGACGGGCCGGCGGAACCCGTACGCGAGGGTGTGGCCGGCCCGTTCCCCGTCCCACCACAGGGCGACGACCGGCCAGGGCTCGCCGACGGCGAGGGCGGTGGCCCATCCGGTGGCGATCCGCTCGACCGGTGCGGAGCCGTCGCTCCAGGAGCGGCCCTCGGGGACGAGGACGCTCCAGCCCGCGCCCGCCGGGGCGAGGACCGCGCGCTCGCGCAGCAGGAGGGCCGGGGCGGCGACCTCGTCGGGGTCGGCCCGGCAGAGCAGCAGCACGCCGGTCGGTGTCGCGTCCATGGGCCCCACGCTAGGGCAGTGCGCCCGTTCCCGGCGGGCTCGACATGGTCCGGGAGGGTTGCGGGGCGTACGGGGGCGGATGTCCCGACGCGCCCCCTTCCGGGCGGTGCGGGCGCCGGACGCCCGGCCGGTCGGCCGGGGCAGGCGCGTACCCGCCGGGCGGCCGGGAGGNNNCCGGGGCCTCGCGGCGCGGGGGCGCGGGCGGACGGCGCCGCAGGGCGCCGCCCGCCCGGGG
>NZ_CP095474.1:634032-639058 GCF_023614315.1 Streptomyces sudanensis
GGNGGTNTNCTGCNGCTGGGNTNNGNAGNNGGGGCTCAGGAGGCGGGGCTCAGGAGGCGGGCGTCAGGACGATCTTCCCGAACAGGTCGCCGGACTCCATCCGGGCGAAGCCCTCCCGCGCCCGGTCCAGCGGCAGCACCTCGTCGATCACCGGCCGGACCCCGGTCGCGGCGCAGAAGGACAGCAGGTCCTCCAGCTCGTCCTTGGAGCCCATCGTCGAGCCGACGACCCTCAGCTCCAGGAAGAAGATCCGGGTCAGCTCGGCGTGCGGGGGCCGGTCGCCGCTGGTCGCGCCGGAGACGACCAGGGTGCCCCCCGGCTTCAGCGACTTGACCGAGTGGGACCAGGTGGCGGCGCCGACCGTCTCGATGACGGCGTCCACCCGCTGCGGCAGCCGCGCGCCGGGCTCGAACGCGTCGACGGCGCCCAGCTCGACGGCGCGCCCGCGCTTGGCCTCGTCGCGGCTGGTGGCGAAGACCCGCAGGCCGGCGGCCTTCCCCAGGACGATCGCGGCGGTCGCGACGCCGCCGCCGGCACCCTGGACGAGCACGGAGTCGCCGGGGCGGACCCCGGCGTTGGTGAAGAGCATCCGGTACGCGGTGAGCCAGGCGGTGGGGAGGCACGCGGCTTCCTCGAAGCTCAGCTCCGCGGGCTTGGGCAGCACGTTCCAGGCGGGCACGGTGACCCGCTCGGCGAAGGTGCCCTGGTAGCGCTCGGACAGGATGGAGCGGGGCTCGCGGGGGCCGACCCCGTGGCCGGTCTGGCCGATGACGGAGTGGACGACGACCTCGTTGCCGTCCTCGTCGACGCCGGCGGCGTCGCAGCCGAGGATCATCGGCAGCCTCTCCCCGGGCAGGCCGACCCCGCGCAGGGACCACAGGTCGTGGTGGTTGAGGGAGGCGGCCCTGACGGTGACGGTGGTCCAGCCCGGCCGTGCCTCGGGTTCCGGGCGGTCGCCCAGTTCGAGGCCGTCGAGGGGGCGGTCGGGGTCGATGCGTGCGGCGTAGGCGGCGAACATGGCCCCGAGACTAGGCGCGCGGGGAGCGGGGCGGAACCACATCCCCGGTGTGACGCGCGTCCCTCCCCCGGCACCCCGGAGCGCCCCCGGGACCGGCACGGTGGACCCGTCGCCGGAGGATCGGGACACGGCCGACGGCGCTACCGGCCTCGCGGCCACGCCGAGGGGCGCCGAACCATCCGGCGACGCGACCGTCGCGGGACCCTCGGCCGCGCGGTGGCGTGGTTCCGGCGACGCCGCTTCCGCAGGAAGCGGTCAGGAAGCCGTACCGTCGAGGCCGAGGCGGATCACGGCGAGCGCCTCGGCGATCTCGACGGCCATCTCGTCCCCCGGGCCGAACACCATGCACATGTCCTGGTGGAGCGGTTCGAGGACCTGCCGGGCCTCGGCGGTCCGGCCCTGGGCGAGCAGCAGCATCCCGATGTTGTGCCGGAGCTCCACGGCTTCCTCGCTCACGTCGCTGTCGACGGCCCGCACGACGTTCAGCACGCCCTGGAGCGCGGCCAGCGCGTCGGTGACCTGGCCGAGCTCGGCGCGGCACCGGGCCGCCTGGGCGCGGCAGGCGCGGGCCTGCTCGCCGGTGGGCCCGGCGACACGGGCGTAGGCGTCGGCGAGTGCGTCGAACTCGGGCAGGGCGGCCCGGTAGTCGCCGCCGAGGAGGTGGATCGCCGCCCGCTGGCGGCGCAGCGCCAGGACCTGCCTGCTCTCGGAACCGAGGGCGAGGGCGGCGGGTGCGACGACCTCGCCGAGCACCTCGGCGGCCTGCGCGAACCGCTCCTCCTCCAGCAGGGCGTCGGAACGCGCGTACGCCTCCTCGATGTCCTCGCGCAGCCGGCCGGGGACCGGCACCGGCGGGGCCCCCGGGAGGACGGCCGTCGGCGCCGGATCACCGGGCGCCGGGGCCTGGGCGCGGGCGCGGGGCGCGAACGGGCGGCGGAACACGCCCGTGGGGTCGGGCGCGCCGNCCGGNNCCCGCGTCCGCCGTGCCGGGGTCCCGGCCCGGCGGCGGGAGGAACGGCAGCAGCCGCGCGTACACCTCCTGCGTGTCGGCGGGCCGCGCCTCGGGCGCCTTGCGCAGCAGGTGCAGGACCAGCTCCTCCAGCGCCTCGGGGACGTCGGGCCGCAGCTGCCGCAGCGGGGTGGGCGCGGCGTTGACGTGCCGGTACATCAGCAGGTACTCGCTCTCCGCCTCGAACACGAGGCGCCCGCAGAGGAGTTCGTGCAGCACGCAGCCGAGCGCGTACAGGTCGGTCCGCGGGGTGACGCGTCCGCCGCGGACCTGCTCGGGCGACATGTACTGGTAGGTGCCGACGGGGCTGCCGGTGGCGGTCAGCTTGGTGACGTCGGTCCGCAGGATCGCCGCGATGCCGAAGTCGAGGACCTTCACCGTGCCGTCGCGGGCGACGAGGATGTTGCCCGGCTTGAGGTCCCGGTGGATCACCGGCACCTCGTGCGCGTACGACAGCACGGTCGCGACCTGCGCGGCGACGGCGGCCGCCCAGCTGACCGGCAGCGGCCGGCCGGGGTCGAGGTAGGCGGACAGCGGTACGCCGTCCACGAGCTCCATCACCAGGAACAGCCGCTCGTACGACGCGTCGAGCACCGCGTCGTACACCTGCGGCACGCCGGGGTGCTGGATGCGCGCGGTGATGCGGGCCTCGCGGCGGAAGCGCTTGGCGAACTCCTCGGCCAGCTCCGGGGAGGTGACCGACGCCTGCCGGATGAGCTTCACCGCGACGGGCCGGTCGAGCACGGCGTCGTAGCCGCGCCACACGTCGCCCATGCCGCCGTGGCTGAGCTCCTCCAGGAGTTCGTAACGGTCGGAGATCGCCTCCTGCGGCACCTTGCCCCCGGTGTGCGCGATGAACGGTCACGGTCAGGGGTCAAGTGTGACCGCCGCGTCAGGACGCCGTCCAGGGTTCGCGGTGCGAGAGGGGCACGGGCCCGGCGGTGGGCGACGGGCAGGAGGGTGCGGCGGCCGGTCTCCCGCCGACCGGACCGTCTGAGCCGTACCTTCACCACCGCCGTCGGGCCCAGTCGGGCGGGCGGCTGGGTCCTCACGTCGTGCACGGTCAGCCGAGACAACAAAACGCCCCCCGCTCCGAAGAGCCGGGGACCACCTGCTGGGGTCAGATCCAGGTGACCTGGAGGACGTAGCCGCACTCGAACCGGGGGACGATCAGGAAGACGAACATGCCTCCGGGGACATCCACGGTTTCGCTCTTCGGCCCTCTGCCTTCGTACCTCGTGCCGTCGAGGTAGAGAGCTTCAGCGGCGCGGATCAGCTCGTCGGCTTTCTTCTCGACCTCGGCGATGAAGGCCGGCGGAGCTCCGCCGGCCACGTACTCCTCGCTGGGGTCGTACTCCCATCTCCAGGTCACTCGGACACCGCCTTGTACGCGGCGCGGATGATGTCGCCGGAGATCCTTACGTAGCGGCGGCTTTCTTCAAGGGTCTCGGCGGCGTTGGCCATGTACTCGGCGCGGCGCAGCTCACGCGCCACCTCGGGAAACCGCTCGATTTCGATGTTGGCGGCCCACGCGATCATGAAGAGCTGGAGGGGCTTGATGCTGCTCTGCTCGATGGCGGCGGCGACGGCCCTGCGCTGATCGGCGTCCATTTCCGGCAGTCGCTCCGGCGCGATGGCGGCAAGGGCGGCCCGGAGGGCCTCGGGGGTCCGCGCGGGGCGCGGGATCAGCTCTGTGTCGTGGTCGGGCTGTGTGCTCACGATGTCCTCCAAGGGATGCCCCGGCCAGCATATCCAGCCGGGGCACACGCATCAGATGCCGTCGTCCAGCCCCTCCTCGCGGCGGATCATCCGCCAGGCCGCCGTAGGAGACGGCCTGCGCGAGGAAGCCGTACTTCCTGACGTAATCGTTGAGGTCGGCGCGGAAGCCCCCCGCCGTCTCCTGGTCATCCCCGTCCTCGCTGTCGAGCAGCGCGGTGGAGCGGGCGACGGCGGGGGAGAGCAGAAGGCACCACCGGCCCTGCGGCCGGCTTGCCGCTACGCCGTCACTCCCTGTCGGCTGCCATGATGCCGACGCATTCTTCGAGCGCGGCGTGCAGCGGCCTCACGAAGGCGGCGAGCTCGGCGTCCGACGCCTTCCCCACCTCCAGCAGCGCGCCGACCACCGTCACCAGGACGGTGGCGGCCTTCAGCGCGTGCACGTCGGCCAGCTCCTCGAGAATGCCGCCGGGGTGCGTGACCGCCAGGGCCTCCTTGCCGGTGGCCGGGTCGAGACCGAGACTGCGCAGACGCGGCGCGTGCGAGCTCATGCGGCGGCCTCCCACGGAACCGGAACGTAGTCCTGCCCCAGCGTCGCCAGGACCGCCGCCCTGCGCCGCTCGCGCTGGAGACGCCGCCGCTCGCGTTCGTCCCGCTCGCGCTCCCATTCGACGACGTACGGGCGGACCAGGGGCATGCCGTCGGCGGTGATGAGGTCCGCCGGGCGCGGACACGTGATCACGGGCGGACGTTCCGGAGCGGGCGGGCGGAGGGTGGGGGGCAGCGGTGGCGAGGATGCCGTGGAGCGGTGGGCACCGCGGGCGGGCAGGAAGAGGGCCAGGATCGCGGCCAGTAGGGTGCGCATAGGTCGACTCCATTGCAGTCGGCTCAGCCCCGGCACGGAAGCTCTGACCCTTCCGGCCGGGGCGTTTCTTTGGGCCATCGTATCGCCTTGTATCGCTAAGTATCGAGTCGTATCTCAAAGAGCGTGCATCTACCCGCTTGCCTAGCGTCGAGTCCATGAACCCTGATGCTGAGATCGACCACGGCGCGCCGCTGACCCCGTACCGCCAACTGGCCGAGATCCTGCGTGGGCAGATTCAGCGCGGTGACTGGCGTCCCGGGCGGATGCTGCCGAGTGAGGCCCAGCTTGTGCAGCGATACGGGATCGCGCGTACGACCGTACGGCGGGGGCTCGGACTACTGGCGGAAGAAGGCTGGGTGTACGCCGTACCCCAACGGGGGTGGTTCGTCGCTGACCCCCTGCCGCCCTNCCCCGAGAC
>NZ_CP095474.1:639064-662730 GCF_023614315.1 Streptomyces sudanensis
CCCCTCCGCATAGCCCGAAGCCACGCACCCCCGGCGGGAGGGCGCACCCGCGACAGGGCGCCCCACCAACCGAGTCGGCGGCCACGGGCCTGACGCCGCGCTGTTACTTCACGTCTTTGGCCAGGACGGCGACGGCAACCCCGCCCACCACCCTCGTCAGCACGTAGTTGGTCGAGCTGCTGAAGGCGACACCGATGCCGGCCGGAATCGCCTTGGCCATCGCCTTCTGGGTGAAGGTGATGGACACCCGCTTGAACAGCTGCTTGATCGTGACCAGGGCGGGCCCTGTGAGGTACTGGTAGACCAGCTTCTCGGCGATCTTCATGACAGCCGCCTTGCCGCCCTTCGACGCCATCTTCTCCACCGAGCTGGCCAGAGCGAGGGTGAAGGCGAGGTGCTTCTTGTCCTCGGCGCTCAACTCGGTCTCGAACACCTCGACCAGGCACATGCACATGTCGACCTGGAGCTTGAGTGCTGCGGCGGTATCGGCGACACCCCCGCTCACGACTGCGACCGCCGTCCCGATCCCTGGGATGACGCCCGGGGCCGCGGTGACCGCCCCAGCCGCTGCCGAGAGCTTGGAGTACCGGCCGATGATTTTGGCCGCGATCCGGCGCTTGTCCTCCAGGCTCTCGGGCTTCCGCTCGTTCTTGTCCTCGAAGGCCGCACGGTAACCGTCCACGACCTTGGCAGCCGCCTCCGGTGTCATGACGATCGTCTCGACGGCTTTCTGGAGCCGAGACTCCTCGGGCCCGTCCACCTCGTTGTTCATGTACCCCTCCCCATTCGTTGCACCTCGCGCAGAGGGCAACCCTTGTGCTTCCCGCTGTACTGCTGACGTTCCCGATGTACGCCCCGGCCGACCTCCCGGCCGGGGCGTACACGTCAGATGCCGTCGTCGAGCCCCGCCTCGCGGCGGAGCATCCGCCAGGCGGCCTTGCGGGCGCTGCGGTCCAGGCTGGACTTGAAGCCCTTGTCGGGACCGAAGTACTGGCGGCCCATGCCCGCGATGGTGTCGATGTGGTCGGCCATCTTGTCCGCGAAGACGGTGTCGAAGACGAGGCCGAAGTTCTCCTCGTCGTTGACGAGGGCCGCCGCTTTCACCTTCGGGTCGGCCGTGGCCTCCTCGAACGGGCGGATGACGTCCTGCTCCGTGAAATCGGTGCCGAACCGTTCGTTGAACTTCTCGATCAGCTCGGAGAGCAGCGACTTCTCCGCCTCCTTCGCGCCGCCCGAGCCGTCGCCGAAGCCCTGCATCGTCGCCGGCCCCTCGGGGGCGAGGGAGACGTCGTACTCGCCGGTCTTCTCCACCCGCAGGTGGCTGAGGTCGACCTCGCCTATGTCCACCCCGCCGTCCGCGCGGCGCGGCAGCCGGTTGAGGAGGTAGCGGCCGTAGAGGTGCAGCCGTTCCAGCTCGGCATCCTGGTAGGGGACGATCTGCGCGAGGAAGCCGTACTTCCTGACGTAGTCGTTGAGGTCGGCGCGGAAGCCCTCCGCCGTCTCCTGGTCGTCCTCGTCCTCGCTTTCGAGCAGAGCGGTGAAGCGGGCGACCGCCGGGGAGAGCAGCCGGTACAGCTCGGCGTGCAGCTTCTCCCACTTGGACTGCGAACCCGCCGCCTTCTCCTTGGCGGCGAAGTACGCGGCGGCGAACTCGTCCATCTCCTGCCCGGAGAGGACCGCCGCCTGCATGACCCGGCTCTGCGCGGTGTAGAGGAGGTTGGGGTCGGAGGGGAGGGTGTTCGCCTCCTCGAAGTACGGGCGGAAGGACTCCTGTATGTCCTCGGCGTCGTTGACGAAGTCGAGGACCGCCAGGTCGGCCTGGGTCTTGCGCTCGGCGGTCCGGTTCAGCCGGGACAGGGTCTGAACGGCGGAGATGCCGGTCAGCGTCTTGTTGACGTACATCGTCGTGAGGAGCGGCTGATCGAAGCCGGTCTGGTACTTCTCCGCGACGACGAGGATCTTGTACTCGCGCTGGCCCGGACCACCGGCTCGGACGGCCTTGTCGTCGGCGCGCGTGTAGGCGAACGCCTTCGGCAGCGCGCTCTCCGACAGCCCGCCGTTCTCCTTCGGCTCGGTGGTCTCCTCGCCGTCGATGGTGAGCGAGCCGGAGAAGGCGACGAGGACACCCAGGTCGGGGTACTTGGTGTCGTAGTCCCGGTCCTTGATGTAGCTCTTGATGGCCCGCGCCATCTGCACGGCGGACTGCCGGGAGGCGGTCACCACCATCGCCTTGGCCCGCCCGCCGAGACGGCCCCGGCTGTGCGTCGCGAAGTGCTCCACGATCACCTGGGCGTGCTGGGCGACCGTCGAGTCGTGGGTCAGCGCGTACCGGGCGAGCAGGGGGTTCGCCTTCGACGGGTCGACCTCCCGCTCGTCGGGGTTCTGGTTCACCAGCTTCCAGTACGTGTTGTACGTGACGTAGTTGCGCAGCGGGTCGAGGATGAAGCCTTCCTCGATCGCCTGACGCATGGAGTACGTGTGGAAGGGCCGGTAGGCCGCCTTGCCGTCGACGTCCTGGAGCGTGCCGAAGAGTTCGAGGGTCTTGGCCTTCGGCGTGGCGGTGAACGCGAAGTAGGAGAGGTTCGCGGCGCGGGAACGCTGCTCGGCCCTCTTCTTGAGCTGCTCCTCCAGGGTGGCGCCCTCGGCCTTGACCATGGTCGCGCCCGCGTCGTCCGAGTCGGAGTCCAGGCCGAGGTCGCGCAGCGCGGACCGTACGGCGGTGGCGGCGTCGCCGGACTGCGAGGAGTGCGCCTCGTCCACGATGATCGCGAAGCGGCTGCCCTGGATCTCGGTGGGGTTGCGCTGGAGGTAGTCGAGCAGCGCCGGGAACGAGTGCAGGGTGACCGTGACGATCTTCCCGGTGTCGCGGGAGAGGGCCTTGGCGAGCTGCTCGCCCTTCGCCCCGTGCTTCTCGTCGATCTTCACGACGAGGCCCGCGGTCTGCTCGAAGCTGCCGACCGTCTCCCGGAGCTGCGCGTCCAGGTTGCGGCGGTCGGTGATGACGATGACCTTGTCGAAGACCGGCACGCCCGGCTTGAGACCCTTGGCGACGGCCTCGGGGTCGAGTTCGCGGGGGTCGGTGGGGGTGTGCAGGTCGCTGAGGCGGTGCGCCAGCCAGCCGATGGTGTTCGACTTGCCCGAGCCGGCCGAGGCCATCACCAGGTAGTCGTGTCCGGCGCCGTGGGTGGCGGCGTGCGCGGTGAGCT
Source organism: Streptomyces sudanensis (assembly GCF_023614315.1). Classification (NCBI taxonomy): domain Bacteria; kingdom Bacillati; phylum Actinomycetota; class Actinomycetes; order Kitasatosporales; family Streptomycetaceae; genus Streptomyces; species Streptomyces sudanensis. Next base: position 642,271 of record NZ_CP095474.1, read on the forward strand.
TCTTGACCGCGTCCCACTGGTGGAACCTGGGGAAGATCATCGTCTTGGTGGTGCCGCCGCCGGGCGTCTTGCTCTTGTGCAGGTGCACGAACCGCTGGAGCAGGTCCAGCCAGTTGTCCGGCTGCCAGACCTGCTCCCAGAGGTAGGAGGTCGCGTACGTGCCGTAGACGGTCGGGGCCGGGTTGCCGGCGCCGCCCGGCTGACCGGGGCCGTTGGAACCGGTGTTGAAGGGGAGGAAACGGGTGTTCTTGCCCTTGAGCTGGGTGGCGACGAAAACCAGGTCCGGGTCGACGGCGAAGTTGGCGACGACGCGGCGGGTGAAGATCAGCTCCGTGGGGTCCCGTTCGGTGCGGTACTGCTCCTTGGCCTGCTCCACACCCTGCCTGGTCAGCGGGTTCTTCAACTCGGCCGTGGCGACCGGGATTCCGTTGAGGAACAGGACGAGGTCGAGCCGGTTGCCCCAGTCCGCCTGCTTGGTCGCGTACTCCAGCTCCCGGACGACGGTGAGGCGGTTGGCCCGGTACCCGTCGAGTACGGAGTCATGGGCGACGAGGTTCGGCTTGAAGTAGGCGACGCGGAGCAGGACGCCCCGGTCCTTGACGCCGTTGCGGAGCACGTCGAGAAGGCCGTTGGTGGTGATGGCCTGGTCCAGGCGAGCGGCGAACCCCCGCTGGGCCTCGTTCGGGTCGCCGCCGTAGACGGTGAGCAGCTCGCCCCACTCGTCGGGCTGGGTCTCCCGGATGAAGGCGAACAACTCGCCGGTGTCCAGGCCGAGATCGGCCCGGTAATTCTGTCGGCTTGCCTCGCGCCAGCCGCGCTCGACCATGGCGGCGACGATGGCGTCCCCGAAGGCGGACTCCGTGTGGATGGGACTCATGGCTACGCGCTCACTCCGTCCGTTACGTTGCGCCCGCTGGCGGTGGATACGTCGAACTGGCCGGTTACGGCGGCGGTGATGAGGGCCTGGCGGCGTTCGGTGAGCAGTGCATCTCGTCTTTCAAGTTGCGACACCTGCACTCGGGCGGATTTCTCCGATTCCCGAAGCCGACTAGCGATCTGAAGCTGCATTTCCGCACTTGGTGCAGGAATTCGCAACTGGCGGACCAGTTCCTGACTAAGGTTGGGCTGACCGGCGCCAACGGCTTGAGTCACGATCCCATCCTTGTGTGCGCGAAACCAATAGTATGCAAACTCGGTCGAGATTCTTCCAGTGGGAACTAGGGCGCAGCACGCCTGATTAAGGCATGAATCCACCTCGAGAATGCCCACTCTTCCCTTTGTGGCGCCCTGGCCGTACAAGGCCACCACGAGCGCTCCCGCTGGATGCACTTTCAAAGCGGGGAAATCGAGCAGTGCTTTCTGTGTGACGCTTTTCTCGGCCCTGCTAATCAAGTCATCTCTAACATCGGCACTATTAACCCACGGATAGGGGCCATCGAAGTATGAAGAATCACTCGACGTTGGTGTGGTACCACTCGAAGTGCGAAATTCCTGACTGACTTTGTGGAGCTTCCACTCATGATGCATCCTCGGCATCCAGGGGATGCCAGTTTCTGTCGCGGGTCCCTGGCCGACTGTGGTCTCCTGGCGCATGAGCTCCTTGAATCGAAGTCCAAGGAGTTCTGCTTGTCGCTGACTGCAGCTACGCATCGCGTCGATGCGGATGGTCTCGGCGTCGAGGAAGTCGGCGATGCGGCGCTGCTCCTCCAGTGGCGGCAGCCACAGTTCAACCTCGCCCAGCTCTTCTGCGTTCAAGTGAGGTTGGGCCGCCCTGGTACTCGCCAACTTGATTTGATCAAGAGTGGACCTAGTCAGCAGCGCGTAGGCCACAAAGCGTGAGTCCACCGCCTGCGGGGTCACTCGCAGGTCATAGCCTGGAGCGCTGCCAACCCATTCGCTGGTGATACGGGCAGAGTCGCCGGTGTATGCCCCGCTTCGGACGACCAGTATCTCTCCCTCATGCAGCAACGGGGCTCGGCCCAATGGCAGGTCCTCAAGACGAGCGTGAAGCAGGTTGTTGGCGCTGATCTTTCCCCGGAAGACATTAGTTGCCCGGATGATCGGGATGCCCTCCTCTGAGAGTGGAGGTGGCTGGCCCAATCCGTAACGGATTCGAGCCACCCTCTTGAGCGGAACGAACCCGGTCACTCGGTCACCTCACCCAACAGCGCCTGAATCTCCGCCTCCAGCGACTTCAGCTCCGCGTCGATCTCCGCCAGCGGCCTCGGCGGCTTGTACACGTAGAAGTGCCGCGTGAACGGAATCTCGTAGCCGATCTTCGTCTTCGTGTGGTCGATCCACGCGTCCGGCACGTGCGGCACCACCTCGCGCTTCAGGTACTCCTCGACGTCCTCGCCCAGCGGAACGTTCTCGTAGTCCCGCAGGTCCGCATCCGGCTCCGGCGCGCCCTTGACCTTCTGCTCTTCGCCCTCCGGGTCCCGGACGCCGACCGCGTCCCGTACCGCCTTCGCGAACGGGGCACCCGACGGCCAGGTCAGGCCGGCCGCGACCACGGCGTCCTTGAGCGCGATGAACGCCTCGGACTTCGTCGCCCAGGACGAACCGAGCAGCGTACGCACCGCCGCGACGAACTCCTCGCTCCGCTCCAGCTTGGCCACCGGCTTGGCCACCGCCAGTGCCGCCAGGGTCTCCTCCGTCACCTCGAAGCGGAGTTTCAACGGCCGCTCCACGGTGATGCGCTGGTAGCCGAAGTCCTCGTTGGCGAAGACCTTGACCTTGCCGTGCATCGGGTGCTTCGGGTCCTTCGCGACCTGAAGCGCCTCCGCGTACAGCCGCGTGATGTTCCCGATGTGGTCGGGGCGGCCGTTCGTCCCGTCGCCCAGCTCCTTGCGCTTGTCGCCCAGCGACTTGCGCATCTTCACCCACTGGTCGCGCGCGTCCAGCAGGACGACCTTGCCCTTGTGGTCGGCGTCCTTGCGGTTCGTCAGGATCCAGAAGTACGTGGAGATGCCGGTGTTGTAGAAGAGCTGGTCCGGGAGGGCGACGATCGCCTCCAGCCAGTCGTTCTCCAGGATCCAGCGGCGGATGTTGGACTCGCCGGACTCGGCCGCGCCCGTGAACAGCGGGGAGCCGTTGAAGACGATGGCGACGCGGGAGCCGCCCCCGCCGTTGACGTCCACCGGCTTCATCTTCGAGATCATGTGCTGGAGGAAGAGCAGCGAGCCATCGTTGATGCGGGGCAGGCCCGCGCCGAAGCGGCCGGCGTCGCCGAGCGACTTGTGCTCGTACTCGACCTCGTCCTTGACCTTCTTCCACTCCACGCCGAACGGCGGGTTGGCGAGGATGTAGTCGAACCTGCGGCGGGCGTGGCCGTCGTCGGAGAAGGAGTTGCCGAAGCGGATGTTCTCCGGGTTCTGGCCCTTGATCATGAGGTCGGACCGGCAGATCGCCCAGGACTCGGGGTTGAGCTCCTGCCCGTACACCTCGACCGTCGCGTCCTGGTTGAGGGCCTTGATGTGGTCGTCGGCGGCGCTGAGCATGCCGCCCGTGCCGCAGGCCGGGTCCATGACCGTGCGGACGACACCCGGCACGGTGAGGGCGTCCGCGTCGGGCGCGACCAGCAGGTTCACCATCAGCTTGATGACCTCGCGCGGGGTGAAGTGCTCACCCGCGGTCTCGTTCGACTGCTCGGCGAAGCGGCGGATCAGCTCCTCGAAGACGTAGCCCATGTTGTGGTTGGGCACGGTGTCGGGGTGCAGGTCGAGGTCGGTGAACCTGCCGATGACCCGGTAGAGGAGGTTCGCGGAGTCGAGCTTCCTGACCTGCTGGTTGAACTCGTACCTGTCGAGGACCTCGCGGGCGTTGTCGGAGAAGGCGCCGACGTAGATCTGCAGGTTCTTCGCCGCGTTCTGCGGGTCGGCCGCGATCTTCCGCAGGGTGAGGTCGCTCTTGTTGTAGAAGGAGTGGCCCGAGGCGCGGCGCAGGAAGTGGTCGGTGTCGATGTCCTGGCCCGCGAACCTGGCGACGGTCTCGACGACCTTGTCGCGCGTCGGTTCCAGGACGCACTCCAGGCGGCGCAGCACGGTGAACGGCAGGATGACCTTGCCGTAGTCGGACTGCTTGTAGTCACCGCGCAGGAGATCGGCGACGGACCAGGCGTGGTTCGCCAACTCCGTGTGCTTGCTGCTGTTCAAGAGGTCCCGGCTTCCTTCCGAAAAGACGCCGTCCGGGCGGGGGGACGGCAGGGGTCCAGTGTGGTCGTACGTGGTGGGGCGCGTGGGGCGTTTCAGGCGGAACGGCTGCCCGGGGTGTCCGGGGTGTCCGGGCTGCCCGGGGTGTCCGGTGGCAGGAGTGCGCCGGCGGTGAGGCCGGTGGTCAGGGTGGCCGCGGTGTCGGCGGCGAGGTCGGCGGTACGGCGGGCGGCCGCGCGCAGCTCGTACACACGGCGGAACACCTCCCCGTAGCGCCGCTGCTCCTCCAGCGGCAGCAGCGGTACGCGCAGGCGGCCCGGTGCGACGTGCACGAGGGTGGAGCCGGTGGACGCGGAGGCGATGTTGTCGTCGGCGCCGAGGAACCCGGCGAGGAACCACGGGTCGAGGCGGGCCGGGTCCGGGCGCAGGAGGTGGACGTGCTGGCCGAGCAGGGCTCCGGCGTCCCGGTCGTCCGCGACGCGGGTCATGGCGGCCTGGCCGGCCCCGCTCGCGACGGCGCGGACCAGGACGTCCCCGGCGGCGACGGGCTGCGCGGCGTCGGCGTGGAGGTCGACGGCTCTCCCGGACGGGGGGTTGCCGGTGGAGACGTCCTGGGCGGTGAGGACCGGCCGGTCGACGGCGGGGGCGGCAGGGCCCTTGGAGCCGCGGGTGCCGGGCGGCGCCGCCCGCAGCACGGTCAGGGCGCCGCCGCGCGCCAGGTCGGAGACGGTCGCCGTACGCCACTCGCGGGGCGAGTCCCCGGACGGCTGCCAGCCGCCGGGCGCGGAGGCGGAGGTCAGGGCGGCGACCTGCTCGGCCAGTCGTTCGTGCAGGTCGTGGACGCGCCGGGCCAGGGCCGCCGGGTCGATGTCGGCCGCGGTCGCCCGGACATGGCGGGCCGGGGTGACGTCGACGACGTCGTCGAGGAGGTCGACGACCGGCACCGCGCGGGCGACGCCTGGCTCGCCGGCGTAGGTCTCGGGGGCGGTGGTGAACGCGGCCCACTGGCGAAGGACCCGCTCCGACAGCGCCTCCCAGTCGACGGTGGCGGCGGAGGCCGAAGAGGTGGGGGCGGAGGCGGAAGGGCCGGACCGGCGGGAGCGCGAGCCGGCGCGGGTGCCGGCACCCGCGGTGGCCGTACCGGTGGTGGACGGCGTGCCCGCGGCGCCGTCCCGCTGCTCGCCCTCCCCGTCGACGAACAGCACCGTCGTACGGTCCGGGCCGCCCGGCTCGGGGCGCTGGAGCACCCAGATCTGCAGGCCGACGTGGAGCGGGTACGCGGCGCGCGCCGGGAGGGAGACGACGGCGCGCAGGGCCCCGCCGCGGATGAGTTCCGCGCGGACGCGGCGGCCGGAGGAGCGGAAGGCGACTCCCGGCGGCAGCAGCATGACCGCGTGGCCGCCGGGCTCCAGGTGCGCGAGGGCGTGCTGCACCCACGCCAGTTCGGACTCGAAGCGCGGCGGGACCCCGTACGCCCACCTCGGGTCGTAGGCCAGCTCGTCGTGGCCCCAGTCGCGGTCGGCGAACGGCGGATTGCACAGGACGGCGTCCACGGTGACGTCGGGGAAGGCGTCGGCGCGCAGGCTGTCGCCGACGCGGATCGCCGTCTCGGCGTCGGGTGCGGCGATCAGCAGCCGGACCGCGGTGCGCCGGCCCTGGACGGGGAGCGAGTCCTGCCCGAACAGCTCCCGCGCGCCCTGCCGGGCGGCGGCGGCGAGGAGCGTGCCGCTGCCGCAGGCGGGGTCGAGGACGCGGGAGGCGCCGGCGGGCAGGAGCCGTGCCATGAGCAGGGCCAGGCCCTCCGGGGTCCGGTAGACGCCGGCGGCGGCGCCCTCGTCCAGTTCGCGTTCGGCGAGGACGTCGAGGGCGGCCTGGGCCCCCGCCTCACGGACGCAGCCCAGCAGTGCGCGGACCGCGCCCGCGTCGTCCGGGCCGTAGTGGACCGGTTCGGCCTCGGGCACGGTGGCCGGGAGCTCGCCCGCGGCCTTCTCCGCCCGGGCGAGCAGCTGGTCGTCGGGCAGGGCGGCGAGTTCGGCCGGCTCCTCCGGTGTGCGGCGGGACGCGGCGGCCACCAGGGGGAACAGTCGCGCGGCCACTCCCGAGCCGGGCCCCAGCAGCCGTAGTGCCGTCCGCAACTCCTCGGTCGGCGAGGCGGCGGAGGTGTGCCCGCGTCCCCGCAGCCATGCCTGGACGGCCGGCAGGTCGTAGAGCGGGCTGGATTCCGTGCCCGCGCTGGGGGCCGGGAAGTCGTCGTGGCGGCGGCGCCAGTTGCTGACGGTGGCGCGTGTGACCCCTGCGATGCGGGAGATCTCGGCGGCCGTCACGTGTGCGGCGGGCGCCGGTCGGGGGGGTGGCTGCTGGGGCATGGCGTGGGGTTCCGCACCTCTCGGGCCAGTCGAACAGGGACGGTTAACACGTTACAACACCTGTCAAGCTCGCAAAGCTGTTTGACGACGCTTTCATCGCTGTGGTTGTCTGGTCACGCTTCCGAAGGGGGGCATGCGCCGCCGCGAGCCCGCGACCCCACCGCGTCCTGGCGCCGTACCCGCGCCACGCGTCCGATCGTTCCGGGCCCCTTTCGTCGCAACGCCCCGCCTCGGGGCCGTCCACTCCGCGTCCCTTCCGCACCGCAGTCGCCACCCACCGCACACACGGGAGGAACCCGTATGACCGTGACGGAACAGCCCCGGCAGAACGCGCACCATCCCACCGACCCCGCCCGACCGGCCCCTCCCGGCCAGTCCGTCCCCGTGGCCGCTCCGGTGGGGGCCCGCCTGGAGCAGGAGGCGCTCGGCGAGCCCGCGAAGGTGCTCCTGAAGGCGGCCCCGGGCGACGGCGAGCCCCGGGGGAACTCCCCCGGCGGCCGGATCCACCCCGGGTCCGTCGCCGTCGCCCGGGCCCGCGGCATCGGGCCGCGCGCCTGGATCGAGCTCAGCCCCGGACCCGGCGTGGACCCGGTCGTGGGCCGCAACGGCTCCGCGGCGAAGACCGCTCGCCGTACCGACGCCGTCCGGTCGCACCTCTGCCCGGGATGCCACTCCCACCAGTACGAGATCGGCCCCGCGCACGACCGGGTGCGCACCTGGCGGACGGAGGCCGGCGAGCCGGTCGGGGCGTCGACCATCTGACCGCTTGTTACCAGTCGGTCTCTGATAGGTGTTTCGACGGGGTCGGGCGTATGCCCGTCGCAGCGTCCTCCGGGGCGCTGCAGGGGGAGGGATGCACATGGGCACCACCACGCGCGAAGAGATCATCGCCCTCGAGCAGAAGGCGGTGGACCGCGCCTACGACTGCTACGCCGCGCGGCTGGCCGAACTGACCGGCGGGTCGGTCGCCCTGGCCTCCGCGAGCGGCAAGGACGGCGTCGCCAACCGTCTCGCGGCCGAGGAGCGGGCCGCGGCGTACGGAGGTCTCGGCAAGGCTTCACTGGTCATCAGCCGCGTGGACGTGCGGGACGGCCCCGGTGGGGAGCCCGAGACCTGGTACATCGGCCGGCGTGCCGTTTCCGACGTGCAGACGCGCGACATCGTCGTCGTGGAGTGGACCACCCCGCTCGCGAAGAAGTGGCTCGACGCGCTGCCGGACGCTCCGGGGGAGGTGCGGCTGCGGCGGAGGCTGCACTGCAGGCAGCGCGTCGTCGAAGGCTACGCCGACGACATCTCCGTCACCGTCCCCGCCCCACGGCCGGCGGCGCACGACACCGACGCGCGGTCCGCGGCGGCGGACTCCACCACCGGCACACACCGGCCCGGCAAGGTGCGGCGGCCCGCCCACAGCCCCGCCGACATCGCCCGCGTCCAGCGCCGGAAGCCGGTGCAGCCCGACGACTTCCTCCTGCGTGAGCTTCAGCGGTCGCGCAGCGGCAGCATGCGGGACATCGTCGAGACCATCCGCCGCGACCAGATGGCCCTGGTCACCGGCTCGCCCTCCGACATCCTCGTGGTGCAGGGCGGCCCGGGTACCGGCAAGTCGGCGGTCGGCCTGCACCGCGTGACCTGGCTCGTCAACAACGGGCACTTCACAGCCCGGGACGTCCTCGTCGTCGGACCCCACCAGCGGTTCCTGGAGTACGTGAGCCAGGTGCTGCCCACGCTCGGCACCCGGAACGTCAACGCCGTGCAGGTGACCCGCCTGTGGGACGGCGAGATCCTCGGCACCGACACCCCCGCGGCGCGGGCGGTGAAGTCCGATGAACGTATGGCGGCCGTCCTGCGGCGGCGCGTCGAGATCGAGTGCCGCCCCGAGGCCGTCGACGAGTTCACCGCCACCGCCTCGTACGAGGGGGCCGAGCCGGAGTTCACCGTCACCGTCGGCAGCACGACCCTGCGGGTTCCGCGCTCCGAAGTGATCGCCCTCCTTGAGGACGTGCGCCAGGGCGAGGGCTCCTACCGTGAGCGCCGCGACCGCTTCCGCGGGCTGCTCGTCGACCGCCTGCTGCGGGAACTCGTCGCCGTCGCCCCCCGCCGCAGCCGCGACGCCACGATCCGCCGCGACCTGGAACGCAACCGGCAGGTCGGGCGCCTGATCGAACGCATCTGGCCCTCGCCCGGCGCCAGGGAGGCCCTCCGCACCCTCTACGACTCCGAAGACCTCCTGCGCGCCTGTGCCGAGGGCATCCTCGACGCCTCGGAGCAGGCCGCTCTGCGCCGTCCGCGGGCCGACACGGCCGACGCCGATCCCTGGACGCTCGACGACCGGGTCTGCCTCGAAGAACTGCGGTACCTCATCACCGGGGAGACCCCGCAGCGGTACGGGCACATCGTGGTCGACGAGGCACAGGACCTGACACCCATGCAGGCCCGCTCCCTGCGCCGGCGCTCCGCCGCGCAGGGCTCCATGACCGTCCTCGGCGACCTCGCCCAGGCCACCGGCCCCCACACCCACACCGACTGGGACCGCCTCGGCACCCTCCTGTCCGACCACGGCGACTGGCGCGTGGCCGAGCTGAACACCAGCTACCGCGTGCCCGCCGAGATCATGGAGTTCGTCGCCCCCCTGGCCCATGCCGTCGCCCCCGCGCTGCCCTACCCGCAGGCCGTGCGTGCGGCGGGAGCGGACACCGTACGGACGATCGCGACCGAGCCGTGGAGACTCCTCGACGACACCGTGGCCGAGACCACCCGCCTCGTCGGCACCAGCGACGGACACACCCTGCGCTCCGTGGCTGTCATCGTCCCGGACGACTCCGGCTGGATCGACGAGATCAGCCGCCAGCTGGACCGGGCCGCGGGCATCACCGAGCAGGGACGCCAGGCGGTGTCCGTGCTGGCCGCCGCCCAGGCCAAGGGCATGGAGTACGACCACGTCCTCGTCGTCGAACCCGCCACCATCGCCGACCGGGGCCCGGCCGGACTGCGCCAGCTGTACGTGGCGCTCACCCGCAGCACCCAGAGCCTGACCGTCCTGCACACGTCCCCGCTCCCGCAGGCCCTCACGCAGACCGACGGCGGCGGTACCGGACCAGCACCCACCGAAGGCGAACCAGGCATGACGGACGCTGACGTCCCCGACATCGGTACGGACGTACGAGTCCGCGTGACCGGCCGGGCACCCGGTGGCCGCTACAGGGTCAAGGCCCTGTCCCCCGCGATCGACGTCCCCCTGGTCCTGACCGTCCGCCACGGCTCGGTGCCCCCGGGTCCGGGCGCGGTACTGGACTGCTGGGTGTTCGCCCACGAGACGAACCACTGCCTGCTCACCGCGGACCCGCATGGCCGCCGGCCCATCTCGCCGAGAACGGCGGAACGCTACCTGGCGGCACTCGGCGTTCTCTTCGAGCTGACCGACGGTGGCGGAACCGTTCCGGAGAACGCCCGTGATCGTCTGTCCGAGCTCAAGGGCATGGCCAACCGCGTCCTCCGCCGCGACCGGGCGGACTGGGTGGACGTGCGCCGCGTGCTCGGATCCCCGGACAAGCACCGCCTCAGCCTCCTGCGCGACCTCGCGGCGGACACCAGCCGCATGATCAAGGACGGCGCCCCGGACCTGGACCGCCTCCGGGCGGACCTGGCACGCGCCGGCTGGGCCCAGGCCCTGCACGAAGCCCGGGAGGCCCTGCAGCGCCGGGTCGCCACGGGCGAACCCGAAACCGGCGACGCACCCTCCACCGCTGAACAGCGGTCCGAGCAGAAGGAAACCGAGCCCGTGACCTCCGCCGAAGACCCGCCCGCCACGCCCACGCCGGCGCAGGGGTTCCTGCACTCGCTGGAGAGCGCGGCGACCGCCGACCGCGCGTGCAGAAAGCACGAGGCGGTGCGGCATGCTCTCAAGGCCGCCCTGCTCTGGGAGGACCTGCAGCCGACCGACTCCCCGGTCGTCGACGTCAGCCGGATCGCGGACGACGGTCACTTCCTCTACGAGGTCCTCGGTGCCGGCCGCTCCACCTACGCCGACCTCCGCGCGGGAGCCACCCGCCTCCTGGAGATCAACCACACCCTGCCCGCTCCCGCCGACCGCCTCTACCTGGTGCTCTCCGAACCGCCCGCCGAGGACTGGTCGGCCGACACCGTGTTCGGTGTCTTCGGGGTGCGGGTCCTGTGGCGCACCCCCGACAGTTGGGGCGGCCACGGTGTGGAAACCGCCCTGGGCTCTGGAGAGGCGTAACCCTTTCGACGGAAGCGCGATCGTTCCGTGCCCGCTCGTGCGCTCCTCGGGTGCCCGCAGCGGAACCAGAGCCCGACGGCCCGGAGAAGGCCGGGCCGCAGTCCGTGCCGGATGATGCCTGTCCGTCGGCGAGATGTCGGAGATCAACGCTCCGTCCGCGCACGCGAACGGCCCCGGACCGGGAGTCCGAGGCCGGGCAGGAACCCTCCTCGGGGGAGGAACACCAGGTCAGAGCGGTAGTGCGGTGCGCCCCCGGCAGGATGCGAACCTGCCACGCCCCCTGGAGCAGAGCGGTGCTCCGACCGCCGCCCGAGGGGTCCCGCGTACCCGGCCGCCGCCGCGCCCCGCATGCCGAGGGGCCGCGCCCCTTCCCCCGCACGGGGAGGGAGCACGGCCCTTCAGACTCATGTCAGCGCGGGGCCGGGGCCCGCGGGCGCGGCCCCCGGCGCGCGTCAGCGGCGGGCGACGCCCTCCGCGCGGGCCGCCGCCGCGACGGCCGCGGTGACCGCCGGGGCGACGCGCTCGTCGAACGGCGACGGGATCACGTAGTCGGCGGCGAGGTCGTCGCCGACGACGCCCGCCAGCGCCTCGGCCGCCGCGATCTTCATGCCCTCGGTGATGCGGGAGGCCCGCACCTGGAGGGCTCCCGCGAAGATCCCGGGGAAGGCCAGCACGTTGTTGATCTGGTTGGGGAAGTCGGACCGGCCGGTGGCCACGACCGCCGCGTGGCGGTGCGCGACCTCGGGGTGGACCTCCGGGTTCGGGTTGGCCATGGCGAACACGAACGAGTCCGGCGCCATCGACGCGACCGCCGCCTCCGGCACCGTGCCGCCGGAGACGCCGATGAAGACGTCCGCGCCGGCGAGGGCCGACTCCAGCGAACCGGACAGGCCCGCCTTGTTGGTCAGCTCGGCGAGCTCCCGCTTGACCGGCGTCAGGTCCTCCCGGTCCCGGCTGACGACGCCCTTGCGGTCGGCGACCGCCACGTCGCCGAGGCCCGCCGCCAGCAGGAACTTCGCGATCGCCACACCGGCCGCGCCCGCACCGGAGATCACGGCGCGCAGGTCGCCGAGGCCGCGCCCGGTGAGCCGGGCCGCGTTCCGCAGGGCCGCGAGGGTGACGATGGCGGTGCCGTGCTGGTCGTCGTGGAAGACCGGGATGTCGAGGCGCTCCTGGAGCTTCCGCTCGATCTCGAAGCACCGGGGCGCCGAGATGTCCTCCAGGTTCACCCCGCCGAAGGAGGGAGCGAGCCGGACGACGGTCTCGACGATCTCGTCGGCGTCGGTCGTGGCGAGCGCGATGGGCACCGCGTCCACTCCGCCGAACTGCTTGAACAGGATGGCCTTGCCCTCCATCACGGGGAGCGAGGCCTCGGGCCCGATGTCGCCGAGGCCCAGGACGGCCGTGCCGTCCGTGACGACGGCGACGACCTGGGACTTCCAGGTGTAGTCGTGGACGAGTTCGGGACGCTCGGCGATGGCGCTGCACACCTTCGCCACGCCGGGCGTGTACGCGAGGGACAGGTCGTCCTTGTCGCGGACCGGGACGGTGGCCCGCACGGCCATCTTCCCGCCCCGGTGGAGGGCGAATGCCGGATCGAAGGGCTCGTCCGGGGCGGCCTGCACACCGTCGTCGGTGTCGCCGGCGCCGCGAGGGTTGACGATCTCCGCTGCCATATGGGTTGACCCCTTAATTCTTCATGATTCGAGGGTGGCCACTCCTGGTCGAGGGGTGGGCGGGCACCGCGTCCGCGCCTCGCGACGGGCGGTTGGCCCGCCCCCGCGGAGGCTGGTTGCGAACGCGCGGGCGCGCCGCACAACGCGCCCTGGGCCCCGGGTGAGGGGTGTAAGGATCCTTCTTACCCGACGGACACCTCTACGGACGAGTCAGGTTGCCGTGGGGCCGGTCACCGGGCCCTTTGCGGCACCCCGGAGGGGCGGCCGGACCGCCTCGGCGCGCCCCGCCCCGAGGGAGGTGACACACCCGCCCATTCGGCCCGGAACGCTCCGCGCCCCGGTGACATGACTCATGGGTGAATTACTGGACAAGTCCACACCACGTCCTGATTGCCCCCTCGATCGCGTCCATATCGCGAGATCCGCAGAAGATTTTCCGGCGCGAAGTCGACCGGTCCGCAGAAGGTCCGGCCGCGGCGGGAAGGGCCGTTGAGGTTCGAGAGGCACCCGTTATCCGATTTTGACATGCGGAGCCCCTTGTGGGAGCCGACCCGAATGGCAAGATGCCGTAATCACACGAGGTCGCGACACTCGAAGGCGCGTGCCCGACCCATTGGCATTCCTTTCACCCGCCGGAGGAACCCGACCATGACCGCAAGCACCACCCGCCGCCCGGCCGCCGCGAAGACCCGGGCACCGCGGTCGTCCCGGACCGTCGCGGTCGCCGCGACCGCGGTCGCCGGCGCCCTGCTGCTCACCGCCTGCGGCGACCAGACGCAGAGCGGCGCCTCCGGCGAGAAGACCAAGGAGTCGGCCTCGGCCTCCGCCCCGCTCGCCGACAAGCTGCCGAAGGACATCCGCGACAAGGGCGTCGTCAAGGTCGGCTCGGACATCGCGTACGCGCCGGTCGAGTTCAAGGACAAGAGCGGCAAGACGGTCGGCATCGACCCCGACCTGGCCGACGCGATGGGCAAGCAGCTCGGCGTGACGTTCCAGTTCGAGAACGGCACCTTCGACACCCTGATCACCGGTCTGCGCGCCAAGCGGTACGACATCGCGATGTCCGCCATGACGGACACCAAGGACCGCCAGGAGGGCATCGACGCGGAGACGAAGAAGAAGGTCGGTGAGGGCGTCGACTTCGTCGACTACTTCAACGCCGGTGTCTCGCTCTACACCAAGAAGGGCAACGACAAGGGCATCACGTCCTGGTCGGACCTCTGCGGGAAGAAGCTCGTCGTCCAGCGCGGCACGGTCTCCGAGGACCTGGCCAAGGCCGAGTCGAAGAAGTGCACGGACGGCAAGAAGCCCGCGATCGCCATCGAGGCCTTCGACAACGACCAGCAGGCCCAGACCCGCCTGCGCGCGGGCGGCGCCGACGCCGGTTCCTCCGACTTCCCGGTCGCCGCGTACACCGTGAAGACCTCCGGCGGCGGCAACGACTTCCAGATCGTCGGCGAGCAGGTCGAGGCCGCCCCGTACGGCATCGCCGTCGCCAAGAAGAACACGCAGCTGCGTGACGCGATCAAGGCCGCCATGGACGCGATCATCGCCAACGGCGAGTACAAGAAGATCCTCGACAAGTGGGGCGTCGCCGAGGGCGCCGTGACCGAGGCCAAGATCAACGGCGGTTCCTGATTACCGGCCGGCACCGACAGGCCACTGAGAGGCACCACCACTGTGACAACTGACATCGAGAAGAAGGGCCCGGAGGGCGCCGTCCCGCCCTCCGGCCCGGAGGCGATCAAGGCGATCCCGGTCCGCCACTACGGCCGGTACGTCAGCGCCGTCGTCGCCATAGCGGCCTTCGCCGCGATCATCTACGCGTTCGCGCAGGGCCAGATCAACTGGAACGCGATCCCGGACTACTTCTTCGACGGCCGGATCGTCGAGGGCGTCGGACAGACCCTGCTGCTGACCGTCCTGTCGATGGCCATCGGCATCGTCGGCGGCATCCTGCTGGCCGTCATGCGGCTGTCGAAGAACCCGGTGACGTCGTCCATCGCCTGGTTCTACATCTGGTTCTTCCGGGGCACCCCGGTCCTGGTGCAGCTGTTCGTCTGGTTCAACCTGGGCCTGGTCTTCGAGTACGTCAACCTCGGCCCGTTCTACAAGGACGAGTGGTCCGACTTCATGACGCCGTTCCTCACGGCGCTCCTGGGTCTGGGCCTGAACGAGGCCGCGTACATGGCCGAGATCTGCCGCGCGGGCCTCCTCGCGGTCGACGAGGGCCAGACCGAGGCAGCCCACGCGCTGGGCATGAGCCACAGCAAGACGCTGCGCCGCATCGTGATCCCGCAGGCCATGCGCGTCATCGTGCCCCCCACGGGCAACGAGGTCATCAACATGCTGAAGACGACCTCGCTGGTGGCGGCGGTGCAGTACTACGAGCTGCTGCGCAACGCGCAGGACATCGGCCAGACGTCCGGCGCCCCGGTGGAGATGCTGTTCCTGGCGGCCACCTGGTACCTGATCATGACGTCGATCCTCAGTGTCGGGCAGTACTACCTGGAGAGGTACTACGCACGCGGAAGCTCCCGCTCGCTCCCGGCGACCCCGTGGCAGAAGGTGAAGACGCACCTGCTGTCGTTCTCCAGCCGGCAGGGAGGCAACGCATGACCGCGAACGCCATGGTGAAGGCCGAGGGCGTCCACAAGTCCTACGGCGCCGCGCACATCCTCAAGGGCATCGACCTGGAGGTCGCGCCGGGCGAGGTGTTCTGCCTCATCGGCCCGTCCGGTTCCGGCAAGTCGACGTTCCTGCGCTGCATCAACCACCTGGAGCAGATCAACGCCGGACGCCTGTACGTCGACGGCGAGCTGGTCGGCTACCGCCAGAAGGGCGACAAGCTCTACGAGCTCAAGGACGACGAGGTCGCGCTGAAGCGGCGGGACATCGGCATGGTGTTCCAGCGCTTCAACCTCTTCCCGCACATGACGGCCCTGGAGAACGTCATGGAGGCGCCGATCCAGGTCAGGCGGGAGTCCAAGGCCGTGGCCCGGGAGCGGGCGGTGAAGCTGCTGGACCGGGTCGGCCTCGGGGACCGCGCCGGGCACTACCCGTCGCAGCTGTCCGGCGGCCAGCAGCAGCGGGTGGCGATCGCCCGCGCCCTGGCCATGGAGCCGAAGCTGATGCTGTTCGACGAGCCGACGTCGGCGCTCGACCCGGAGCTCGTGGGCGACGTGCTGGACGTCATGCGGGACCTGGCCGAGTCGGGCATGACGATGGTCGTGGTCACGCACGAGATGGGCTTCGCGCGCGAGGTCGGCGACTCGCTGGTGTTCATGGACGGCGGCGTGGTGGTCGAGTCGGGCAACCCACGCGACGTCCTGACCAACCCGCAGCACGACCGGACGAAGGCGTTCCTGTCGAAGGTGCTCTGAGCGGCCCGGCGGGCCGCGGGGAGAGGGGCGGTACGGGTGCCCGGCACCCGCGCCGCCCCTCTTCCGCACGCGCGGCGGCCGCGCGCGGCGCCGGGGAACCGGCCGCGCGGCCCCTTCGTGGTACTCCCTGTGACACGGGCGGCAGGAGAGCGTGCGGGAACATGACCGGAAGCAACGCGCCGGTAACTCCCGATTATCCCGCTCGCCTCTTACTCTTGAATCGTCGGACCCAAAACCGCCCCGGTGAGGACTTCTCGTGGAACTGGCCCACTACTCGGACTACGCCGTGCGTCTGGTGAACACCGAGGAGCCGGCGCGCGGCAGGGACGCCCTGACCTCCGTCGAGGCGGTGCGGGACCTCTTCGTCGGGATGACGCAGATGTCCCGGCGCCTGACGGACACCGACGTGGGCCGGTTCCGGGCGGTGCGGGCGCGGCTGCGGGCGGTCTTCACCGCGGCCGACGAGGGCGACCAGGCGCGGGCGGTGGACCTGCTGAACTCGCTGCTGCTGGAGTTCCCGGTCAGCCCGCAGATCTCCGGCCACGTCCTGCTCGACGAGGAGGGCCACCCCCGCTGGCACATGCACCTGGCCGAGCACCCGTCGAACGCGACCGCCGGGTACGCCGCCGTCGCCGCCATGGGCCTGGCCTTCCACCTCACGGAGCTCGGCGCCGACCGGCTGGGCCTGTGCCGGGCGGCCCCGTGCCGCAACGCGTACCTGGACACCTCCACCAACCGCTCCCGCCGCTACTGCTCCGACCGCTGCGCCACCCGCGCGAACGTGGCCGCCTACCGCGCCCGCAAGCGCCTGGAGACCGAGCGGTCCACCGGCACCGGCCGCACGGCCGACAGGAGCCACGCCAGCACCACGCCGACGGACCGCTGACGCCCGGGCCGGACACCCCGGTACCGCGCCCGGACGCGGCCCAGCACCAGCTCGGCGGGGACCGTCCCGAAGACCCTGCTGTCCACCGCCTCGGCCGCCCGGTTGTCCCCCAGCACCCACCAGCCGCCCGCGCGCCGCTCCACCAGCCGCTTGACGATCAGCAGGTCCTGCTGGAGCGGATGGCGCAGCACGACCACCGCGCCCGGGCACGGCGGCGCCCCGTAGTGCACCAGCAGCCGGTCGCCGTGGTGCAGCGTGGGCACCATGGAGGGCCCCGTCACCTCCGCGATCCCGAAGGGCAGCAGGGGCCCGCGCCCTCGTTCCGTCATTGGCGTCCACCGCCCGCCGGGGTCTCCACGTGCGGTTCCTCCATCGGTCCCATGATCCTCCCGGACTTTCGTCCTAAGCCCCAGGGGGCGCTCGCGAAAACCGCCCTCCCACCGAGTAATCTCCCACCTGAGAAGACGATCACGAGGAAGGACAGCAACATGCTCTCCCGCCTGTTTGCTCCGAAGGTCAAGGTCAGCGCCCACTGCGACCTGCCCTGCGGTGTCTACGACCCGGCCCAGGCCCGCATCGAGGCCGAGTCGGTCAAGGCCGTCCAGGAGAAGATGGCCGCCAACGACGACCCGCACTTCCAGGCCCGCGCCGTGGTGATCAAGGAGCAGCGCGCCGAGCTCGCGAAGCACCACGTCTCCGTGCTGTGGAGCGACTACTTCAAGGCCCCGCACTTCGAGAAGTACCCGGAGCTGCACCAGCTGGTCAACGACACCCTGAAGGCCCTGTCGGCCGCCAAGGCGTCGACGGACCCGAAGACCGGCGAGAAGGCCCTGGAGCTCATCGCCGAGATCGACCGCATCTTCTGGGAGACCAAGAAGGCCTGACCTTCGCCGTGCGGGTCTCTCACAAAACCGCAGGTAGAACCCCATAGAGAAGGGCCCGACCGCCTCCTGGACGCTGTTGGTTCATTCGGGCCTGTGCGTGACGTCGGCCTTCAAGACCCGGTTGCGGCCTTGAAGGCCGACGTTTGGGAGAGGGATGGGAGACAAGGTCAGGAGGACTGTCGGTTCGCCCCTCCCTCCACCCCCTCGGCGCCTGCACTGGCCGCCGAGCCAGCGCGGCGGGCCGCAGACCTGGCCGCGTTCCGGGAGATCCGGGAGGGTCTGGAGTGGCGGCTGGACCGGTCGGAACGGCGGATCGAAAGCCTCACGGTGCTGGTGCGCGCGTTCGCCGGGTACGTGGCGGAGCTGACGGGGCGGATGCGAGAGCACCCCATCGAGCCGCCGGTGCCGCCACAGCGGGTGAACGAGTACGACCGGACCGGTGTGTGACGAAGCGCTCCCTGTCCTCCCCCTGCGCCTCAGGTTCCAGCGGTCATCGCAACACCCGGGGTCAGGCCGCGTCGGGCCCGGGGTAGTCCGGATCGTCCAGCGGCTTCGCGCTGTGCGCGGAGACGGTGAAGTGGCGGTCGTCGAGGAGACGCTGCCCGTGCTCGGTGAGTGCGACGGCACCACCACCACGGTCCGGGAGCGGGAGGAGGTCCAGCCCGCGAAGACGGTCGACATGGCGCCGCCCGTCGCCGAGCACCCCTGGTGGCGGGCGGCCTTCTTGTTGTCATCCCCTCGCCGCGCAAGACCCAACGCGAAGCCCGTTCAGGGCAGTTGGAGCGAGATGTGCGCGGACAGGGCATGGAGGAAGTCGCGCGCGTCGAAGACCGCGCCGGCGGAGGCCGCGCCGACCGTCCTGGTCCGTCCCGTGAGGACGCGGTGGACCGCTTCCACCACGAGCGGCGCGCTGACGGCGTAGATGTCCCGGCCGCTCGCCACGGCGCGCCGTTCCTCGCCTCCGGAGCGTACGACGACATCGACGAGGAAGGTCTGCGCGGACCGCCCGTTCCCGTCGACCGCGACCGGCGCCGGTGTGTCGGGAGCCGCCAGGTCGCCGGCCGCCTCGGTCGTCATGTAGGTGCGCACCTCGGGGACGGCCAGATGGCTGGGGACGGTGACGACGTCGGCCATGGTGAACTCCCCGATCACGGTCCGGACCCCCAGCGGGTCGGGAAAGGACCACTTCAGCGTCGGCGGGACGTCGTCGCGGTACTGCAGCCGCCCGCCGCTGTACACGACGCGCCGGCCCTCCCTGCGCTGCCGGGAGACCGCGCCCGCGGCGCGGGTCCCGGCGGTGGGATGCCAACTGCTCAGCGCGTACGCGACATGCGCCTCGTCGGCCGAGGTCCAGTCGCCCGTCGCCGCGGTGACCAGCAGGTCGCCGAGGCCGCCGAAGAAGGCCATCGCGGGGACCACCAGGGTGCCCGCGGCCGCGGCGCGGTCCGCGAAACGCCCGAGCGTGTCGAGGTTGGCCTCGATCTCGGCCGCCACGTCCAGGTACGGGATCCCGGCGCGCAGCGCCGCCTCGATCACCGGAGCGGCGGTCGTGGCGAAGGGCCCCGCGCAGTTGACCACGGCGTCCGCACCGGCCAGCGCGCGGTCGAGCGAAGCCGGGTCGTCGACCGTGGCGGGCCGGACGTCGAGCCCCGGACGGGACGCCGCGAGCGCCCGCAGCCTGCCGGCGTCGCGTCCGGACAGCACCGGGACGAACCCCCGGTCCAGCAGCTCCGCCACCACGAAGCGCCCGGTGTGCCCGTAGGCGCCGAAAACCGCAACCGTCCGACCCGTACCCATCGGTTCTCCCGCACTCGATCGATCAACTGTGATCATCCTGGTGGCGGAGACCGGTTCCACGTGAGCGTCCGGAACGACACGCCCCATACACTTTCGGACATGAGCACTGTCGCGCTGGCTGTCACCGACGGGGTGCTGCACTTCGAACTGTCCGTGGCGTACGAGGTCTTCGGCGCCGACCTGTCGGGCGTGACCGACCGCTGGTACGACTTCGCCGTCCATGGACCGGGCCCCGTACGGATCGGCAGGTTCCACCTGGAACCCGACCACGGGCTCGACCGGCTCGCCCGCGCCGACACGGTGATCGTCCCCGGCTGGGCCGACGTCGACGAGGACCCGCCCGCCGACCTGGTCGACGCGGTGCGCGCGGCCCACGAGGCGGGTGCGCGGGTGGTGTCCCTGTGCACGGGCGCGTTCGTCCTGGCCGCCGCCGGCCTGCTGGACGGCCGGCGGGCGACCACGCACTGGGTGCACACCCGGGCCCTGGCCGCCCGCTATCCCCGGGTGGAGGTGGATCCGGACGTGCTCTACGTGGACGACGGCAGCGTGCTCACCTCCGCCGGCAAGGCGGCGGCGATGGACCTGTGCCTGCACCTGGTCCGCCTCGACCACGGCTCGGCGATCGCCAACACGGTCGCCCGCCGCCTGGTGGTGCCTCCGCAACGGGCGGGCGGCCAGGCCCAGTTCGTCACGGCCCCGGTGCCCGCCCGGGACGACCACCCGCTCACCGGGCTGCTCCCCTGGGTGACCGAACGGCTCGACCGGCCGCTGACCGTCGAGGACCTGGCCCGCCAGGCGAACATGAGCTCACGCAATCTGGGCCGCCACTTCAGGTCGGCGACCGGAACCACGCCGCTGCGCTGGCTGCTGACCCAGCGGATCCGGCGGGCGCAGGAACTGCTGGAGACCACCGACGAAAGCGTCGCCGCCATCGCGGCCGCCACCGGCATGGGCACCGCCACGACGCTGCGCCGCCACTTCAACCGCGCGGTCGGCGTGCCCCCGGACACCTACCGCCGCACCTTCCGGAACTCCCGGGCCGGTACCGGCTGACGAGCCGCCACCGGGCCCCGGCCCGCC
>NZ_CP095474.1:662735-665461 GCF_023614315.1 Streptomyces sudanensis
GCCCCGNCCCNNNCGCNNANNCNGCCNGNGGCCACCACGCGGCGCCCGGACGNNGGGANCTNNGCCCNCCGGGACTGGCCCCACCGCGACCCCGGCCCCTGTTCCGCGCCGACGAAACCGTCGCCGCCTGCACCCGGGCCCTGGCCCTCCACCCGGCGGGGAGCGTGGCCGCGCGGCTCGTCTCCGTGGCCCTGTTCACCGTCGCGCTGAGGGTGACCGGGACGGGGCGCCGGTGACCGGGACGCGGCACCCCCACCGGCCGGGCCCACGGACACCGACCGCCGGAGACAGGGCCCGAGCACCACGGCCGCCTATGCGGCCCGGTCGGCACCGGCCGGTACCGCCACCCGGTCCTCACGGACCGTCCACGCGAAGGTGCCCCGCGCGACACCGCGCGGGGCGCCTCCCCGTCCCGGCGGGAACCGCGACGCGCGCGGTCACGCCGCCCGGATCAGGTCGCGGGCGAACCGCGTGCCGGGCGGAAGCTGGCGCAGGATGCGGCCGAGGGCCCGGTCGAAGTCGCCGCCCGTCACCCCCGAGTCGTACGCCGCTCCCCCGCAGTGCAGGGTGAGGTGCAGGTCCGTCCGCTCGGGCGATCCGTCGGAGAGCGCCTCGCCGAGCGTCAGCAGGCAGCCGAGCGTGGCCTGCTGGACCGTCCCGTCGGCCAGCAGCGGCAGCGGCAGGTCCCATTCGAGTACGCAGCCCGCGAGCGGCAGCCCGCCGCTCTCCTCGTCCGCCCGCAGGTCGGCGAAACCGCCGCCCGTGTAGCGCACCCCCCGGACCAGGGTGCTGACGTTCCGCCCGTCCGATGTGATGAGGACGGCCTCGGCCCCCCGGCGGTCCCGGTACCAGCCGGTCCAGACCTCTGTCGAATCCGATGACTCCGATGACATGGCGCGGACTGTAGCGGCACACCCGTCACCGGGTTGACGGCGGACACCCCCGGAGTCCGACTTCAGCCGGTCTCGCCGCTGCCGCCCGGCTCGTTCCCCCATCGGCCCCCGGCCTCGTGCGGCGGCCCCCCGTAGAGGTCGCACCGCGGGTTGCGGCACGGCTCGGGCCGCCAGGCGGGGACCCACGCGCCGAGTACCTTGCGTCGATGTATGGCCCTACCGACAGGCTGTCCGCAGGAGGGGCACACCGGCTCGGCGGTCGGTGCCTCCTGCGGGCGGCGGACGGTACGGCGTCCTTCGCTGCCCATGCCTCCAGGGTATTGCGGTTCAGCGGTTCCGGCCGTACCGGCGGACGACGACGCCGTTGCCGAAGGTCCGGGTCCCGCGCAGGGCGAAGTCGGCGACGGCGAAGGCGGCGCCGCCGAACATCGGCATTCCCGAGCCGTAGACCTGCGGGTACGTCTTGACCACCAGTTCGTCGACCTCGTCGATCAGTTCCCCGGCGATCCTGGACCCGCCGCACAGCCAGATGCCGAGCGGGCCGTCCTCCGCCTTCAGGGCGCGGACGCGGGCGACGAGGTCCCCGGGGACGATCTCCACGTTCGGGTGCGGGGAGGTGCCGAGGGTGCGGGAGGCCACGATCTCCCGGAGGTGGCCGTACGGGCTGGGCATGCCGGCCTCCAGGCCGAGCCGGTAGCTGCCGTGGCCCTGGATGACGGTGTCGAAGTGCCGGTTCGGGGCGTCGGCGATGCCGAGCGCCCGGCGCCCCTCGGTGTTGAGGGTCTCGGGGTACTCGGTGGTCAGGTGGGCGAGATACTCCTCGTCGAGGAACCGGAACATGGAGGAGGCGTCGCCCTCCGGGTCGCCGATGAAGCCGTCGATCGAGCAGGCGACGAGGTACGTCAGGGTGCGCAAACCGTGTCCTTCGGGCCTTCGGGGGGGGGCCGGACGGACGGGACGACCGCGACCACTACATTTACAGTGCTACAGGTGTAGTGGTGAAGGCAAGGACGTTTTCCGAACGGCCGCCCCGGGAGGGCGGAGAGGGAGGAGGGCCCGTGGCGGGCAATCCGGAGCGCAGGCGCGCGCTGCTCGACGCGGCCATCGAGGTACTGGCCCACGAGGGCGCCCGGGGGCTGACCTTCCGCGCGGTGGACGCGCGTGCCCGCGTGCCCGCCGGCACCGCCTCCAACTACTTCTCCAGCCGGGACGACCTGCTGACCCAGGCGGGCTCCCGTATCCACGTCCGCATGACCCCGCCACCCGCGCGGGTCGAGGCGGCGATGCGCCCCGAGCCCGACCGCGAACTGGTCGCGGGGCTGATGAAGTGGCTGGTCCGACGCATGGCGGAGGAGCGCACCGGCTACCTGGCGATGCTGGAGCTGCGCCTGGAGGCCACCCGCCGCCCGGCGCTCCGGGCCGAGCTGGAACGGGCCGTGCGCGCGGAGCTCGACCGCAACACCCGCTTCCACCTGGACGCGGGTCTGCCCGGCGACGCGGGCACCGTCCTCGCCCTGCACCTGGCCATGACCGGTCTGCTGCTGGAGCACCTCACCCTGCCGGGCGTCCTCCCCCCGGCGGAGCTGGACCGGACGGTCGAGGCCCTCGTCGAGCGCGTCGTGCCCGAGGCCGGCCCGCGGCGGGACGCGGACCGGGGCCGGGACCGGTAGCCGCCGCAGACCGGTAGCCGCCGCAGACCGGGGCCGGCAGCCAGTACGGGCGGGGCTCCCCGCGCGGCGACGGGCGCACGGCGCGTCCGCCGCCGCGCGGAAGCCGGACCACCCGCACGACCGCCCCGCGCCCCGCACGACCGCCCCGCATCCCGCACGAGCC
>NZ_CP095474.1:665467-691904 GCF_023614315.1 Streptomyces sudanensis
GTGCGGGGGCCCGGNCCNNNTGCGCGGACCCGGGCCCCCGCACGGACCCGCGCCCCGGACAAGGCCGTCCGCCTCACGGCCCCCGCGCCCTCGCGGGACCGCGCCCCGCGCACAATGGGCGGGTGACCTCCCACGATCCCGCCGCCGTCCTGGAGCCGCGGCTGCCCTCGCCGCTGCAGCCGGTCGACGACGACCGGTTCACCCGGCGCGGCCTGCGCCTGCTGCTGAAGCGCGACGACCTGATCCACCCGGAGCTGGTGGGCAACAAGTGGCGGAAACTGGTGCCGGTCCTGGCCGCGGCGGCCGGGCGGCCGGTGCTGACCTTCGGCGGGGCGTACTCCCACCACCTGCGGGCGACCGCGGCGGCCGGGCGGCTGCTGGGCTTTCCGACCGTCGGCGTGGTCCGCGGCGACGAGCTGGCCGGACGACCGCTGAACCGGTCGCTGGAGCGGTGCGCGGCGGACGGGATGCGCCTGGTGTTCGTCGACCGGGCGACGTACCGCGCGAAGGGCGACCCGGAAGTGGTGGCGCGGCTGCTGGCGGACGCGCCGGAGGGCGCGGTGGTGGTCCCGGAGGGCGGCAGCGACGCGGCGGCGGTGCGCGGCTGCGCGGAGCTGGGCCGGGAGCTGCGGGGCCGGGCGGACGTGGTGGCGGTGGCGTGCGGCACGGGCGGGACCCTGGCCGGGCTGGCGGCGGGCCTGGCGCCCGGGCAGCGGGCACTGGGGGTGCCGGTCCTGAAGGGCGGCTTCCTGGGCGCGCAGGTGCGGGCGCTGCAGACCGCGGCGTTCGGTGGCCCGGCCGGCGAGTGGAGCCTGGACGAGCGGTTCCACTTCGGCGGGTACGGGCGGACCGGCCCCGCGCTGGAGGCGTTCGCGGAGGACTTCGCGGCCCGCCACGGGGTGCCGGTGGAGCGGCTCTACGTCGCCAAGATGCTGTACGCGCTGGTGGCACTGACGGAGGAGGGAGCCTTCGCGCCGGGTACGGCGGTCGCCGCGGTGGTGACCGGGCGGCCGGATCCGGACACGGGGCCGCGGGCCTGAGACGCGGACGGTTCGACCGCGCGGTACCTGGGTACGTCAACCCTCCGCCGGGTCCTCGGGTTTGGGTGCCGCGACCCCCTGACCACTTCGCGCACCGGCACGTTCACCACGAGTGACGCCCACCGGTCCGGGTCCCGGCGACACGACGGCACGGATCGCGGTAGCGTCACGAGGACCACGTATTTCGCGTACCGCGCGGTCCGGGGCACGCTCCCCGGCCCACGAACGAGTTTGTGCCACCTTGGAGGTGAGGGTGTCCCAGATCGCAGGCGAGCCCGGGAACCAGGACTTCGTGGAAGTCCGGCTGCCGGCTGCGGGTGCCTACCTGTCCGTGCTGCGTACGGCCACGGCCGGCCTGGCGGCGCGTTTGGACTTCACCCTCGACGAGATCGAGGACCTGCGCATCGCGGTCGACGAGGCGTGCGCGATCCTGCTCCAGCAGGCCGTGGCCGGGTCGGTCCTCAGCTGCGTCTTCCGGCTGATCGACGACTCGCTGGAGGTCACGGTGTCGGCGCCCACCACCGACGGCCGCGCCCCCGAGCGGGACACGTTCGCCTGGACGGTGCTGTCCGCCCTGGCGGGCAAGGTCGACTCCTCGGTCGCCGAGGACCGCACGGTCTCGATCAGCCTGTACAAACAGCGCGGCGCGGGACCCGGGCCGGCGTGATGGACGGGGACGGTCCGGTGCGGAACGAGGAGCGCGGCCCGCGGGCCGCGGGCGCGGCGGAGGGCGTCGCGGGCATCCCGGAGCAGCAGGCGCGACCGCACCCGGTGGACGGCCCGGCGGGCGGCCCGGAGGAGGCGCCGGGGCGGGCGCGGGCGGAGCGGACGCGGATGGACGACGGCGAGCACGGACGGCGGGGCAGGAACCAGCGGCACGACCCGCAGGACCGGAGCGGGGCGCGGGCGATGTTCGTCGAGCTGCGCGGCCTGCCGGACGGCTCGCCGGAGCGGGCCGAGCTGCGCAACCGGCTGGTGCGGATGCACCTGCCGCTCGTCGAGCACCTCGCGCGCCGCTTCCGGAACCGGGGCGAGCCGCTGGACGACCTGACGCAGGTCGCGACCATCGGGCTGATCAAGTCCGTGGACCGGTTCGACCCGGAGCGGGGCGTCGAGTTCTCCACGTACGCGACGCCGACGGTTGTCGGCGAGATCAAGCGGCACTTCCGCGACAAGGGCTGGGCGGTCCGGGTGCCCAGACGCCTGCAGGAGCTGCGGCTGTCGCTCACCACGGCGACGGCCGAGCTGTCCCAGACGCACGGACGGTCACCGACCGTGCACGAGCTGGCGGAGAGGCTGGGGATCTCCGAGGAGGAGGTCCTGGAGGGGCTGGAGTCCGCGAACGCGTACTCGACCCTCTCGCTGGACGTGCCCGACACCGACGACGAGTCGCCCGCGGTCGCCGACACCCTGGGCGCCGAGGACGAGGCGCTGGAGGGGGTCGAGTACCGGGAGTCGCTGAAGCCTCTGCTGGAGGGCCTGCCGCCCCGGGAGAAGCGGATCCTGCTGCTGCGGTTCTTCGGGAACATGACGCAGTCGCAGATCGCTCAGGAGGTGGGCATCTCCCAGATGCACGTCTCCCGGCTGCTGGCCCGCACGCTGGCCCAGCTCCGGGAGAGGCTCCTGGTGGAGGAGTGACGCCGGCGGGCCGCCGGCGTCAGGGGGTGCGGCCGGTGATGCCCAGGGCCCGGGTGGTCGCGGGGTGGACCAGGAGCACCAGCGCCGCCACCGCCGCCACCGCCAGCGCGATCCCCGCCGGGACCGCCGCGCCCTCCCCCGTCAGCAGCGTGTACGCCACCGGCAGCGCCAGGATCTGCGTGACGATCGCCGGCCCCCGGCTCCATCTGCGGCACAGCAGCAGGCCCCGCGCCGCCAGCAGCGGGATGAGGCCGAGCACGATGAGGGTCGCCCCGCCGGTGAGGGCCTGGGTGACGCCGTCGGGGGTGCCGGTCAGGGTGTTCACGAGGACGTAGACGCCCCCGGCGACGAGGGCGAGCGCCTCCAGTCCGGTCACCGCCGCGGCGGCCGTCACACGGGGGGGACGCGACGTGGGGGCGGGGTTCCGTTCGCTGCTGCTCACCCCTGCAGGGTAGCCGCCCGCTCCCGGCCCCCTCCGGGAGTGGTACCGCGCGGTAGGTAACCTGGCGGGCATGCGCGCACTCCTCGTGGTCAACCCGGCAGCCACCACCACGAGTGCCCGCACCCGTGACGTGCTGATCCACGCCCTCGCCAGCGAGATGAAGCTGGACGCCGTGACGACGGAGTACCGGGGGCACGCGCGGGACCTGGCCCGGCGGGCCGCCGACGCGGGCGACGTCGACCTGGTCGTCGCACTGGGCGGGGACGGCACCGTCAACGAGGTCGTCAACGGCCTGCTGCACCACGGCCCCGACCCCGAGCGGCTGCCGCGGCTGGCGGTGGTGCCCGGCGGGTCCACCAACGTGTTCGCCCGCGCCCTGGGCCTGCCGAACGACGCGGTCGAGGCGACCGGCGAGATCCTCGACGCCCTGCGCGAGCGGCGGAGCCGGACGATCGGGCTGGGCCTCGCGGCCGGCACCCCCGGCACCGGGGACGAGGCCGTGCCGGCCCGCTGGTTCACCTTCTGCGCCGGGCTCGGCTTCGACGCCGGGGTGATCGGCCGCGTCGAGCAGCAGCGGGAGCGCGGCAAGCGGTCGACGCACGCGCTGTACCTGCGCCAGGTCGTCCGCCAGCTGCTGGCGGACCCGCACCGGCGGCACGGCACGATCACCCTGGAGCGGCCGGGTCACGCACCGGTCGAGGATCTGGTGCTGTCGATAGTCTGCAACACCTCCCCCTGGACGTACCTGGGGAACAAGCCGGTGTACGCGTCACCGGAGGCGTCCTTCGACAAGGCGCTCGACGTGCTGGGGCTGGACAGCCTCTCCGGCCCCGCCGTCGCCCGGTACGGCACACAGCTGCTGCTGTCCGGCCCGAAGCGCGGTCCGCAGGGCAGGCACGCGGTCTCCCTGCACGACGAGATCGACTTCACCTTGCATTCCAAGGTCCCGCTGCCGTTTCAGTTGGACGGAGACCACCTGGGGCTGCGTATGAGCGTGACGTTCACAGGCGTTCGCCGTGCACTAGGTGTGATTGTGTGAGCAGAAGGGCCCTCAATCCTTTATCTCGAACGTATGGACCCGGCTCCACCCCATAGAAGTACGGCTGTGACCTAGTCGACACCGAGGAATCAAAAAAACTTTCTGGAAGGGGTTGTATCCGCCGCCGAGGTTTGCGAGTCTCTACCTGGCGATCGGGACGGCCCGCAGCACCGGCCTCCACTGAGAGCCAGAACCCCTCCTCAATCCGGGACCACACCAGTCCGTCTGGCAGTCGGCCCTTCACTTGCGGGGGGATTCGTGAAAGCGTTCACATTCACAAGCAACTTGCATGCAACACCAAGGAGAGGTAGCAGCCATGGACTGGCGTCACAACGCCGTTTGTCGTGAGGAAGACCCCGAGCTGTTCTTCCCCATCGGCAACACCGGTCCTGCGCTGCTGCAGATCGAGGAAGCCAAGGCCGTCTGCCGTCGCTGCCCCGTGATGGAGCAGTGCCTGCAGTGGGCGCTCGAGTCCGGTCAGGACTCCGGCGTCTGGGGCGGCCTCAGCGAGGACGAGCGTCGTGCGATGAAGCGCCGCGCCGCCCGTAACCGGGCGCGGAACGCCAGCGCCTGAGCACCGCCACCGCGCCTCCCGAATAGCAGCGCGCAGCAGTAACCCACAGCATTCGAGCCCCGGACCGTACGGAAACGGTCCGGGGCTCGCTGCCGTCCGATCCCCTGGCCGCCGGCGCCGGGGCTACTTCTGCGCGCGGACCGGGACGTCCAGCACCACCCGCGTCCCCCGGCCGGGAGCCGGGCGCATCGTGAAGGTCCCTCCCAGCTCCCCCTCCACCAGCGTCCGCACGATCTGCAGCCCCAGGTTGCCCCCGCGCTGCGGGTCGAAGCCCTCCGGCAGGCCCCGGCCGTCGTCCTGGACGGTGATCAGCAGCCGGGCGTCGCGGCCCTCGCCGCGGACCGCCGTGACCTCGACCGCACCCTGCCCGGCGGGGGCGAAGGCATGTTCCAGGGCGTTCTGCAGGATCTCCGTGAGCACCATGGACAGGGGGGTGGCGACCTCGGCGTCGAGGATGCCGAAGCGCCCGTTGCGCCGGCAGGCCACCTTGCCCGGGGAGATCTCCGCCACCATCGAGATGACCCGGTCCGCGATGTCGTCGAACTCGACGCGCTCGTCCAGGTTCTGCGAGAGGGTCTCGTGGACGATGGCGATCGAGCCGACCCGTCGCACCGCCTCCTCCAGGGCCTCCCGGCCCCGGTCGGAGTCGATCCGGCGGGCCTGGAGGCGCAGCAGCGCGGCGACCGTCTGGAGGTTGTTCTTCACCCGGTGGTGGATCTCCCGGATGGTGGCGTCCTTGGTGATCAGTTCCCTTTCGCGGCGGCGCAGTTCCGTCACGTCGCGCAGCAGGACGAGCGAACCGATCCGGGCGCCCTTCGGCTTGAGGGGGATGGCGCGGAGCTGGATGACGCCGCCGTTCCCCTCGACCTCCGTCTCGCGCGGGGCGTAGCCGCTGGCCAGTTTGACGAGCGCCTCGTCGACCGGGCCGCGGGAGGGCGCCAGTTCGGCGGTGATCTGGCCGAGGTGCTGACCGACCAGGTCGGCGGCCAGGCCGAGGCGGTGGTACGCGGAGAGCGCGTTGGGCGAGGCGTACTGGACGACGCCGTCCGCGTCGAGCCTGATCAGGCCGTCGCCGGCGCGCGGCGAGGCGTCCATGTCGACCTGCTGCTCGGGGAAGGGGAAGGTCCCCGCGGCGATCATCTGGGCCAGGTCGGAGGCGGACTGGAGGTAGGTGAGCTCCAGCCGGGAGGGGGTGCGGACGGTGAGCAGGTTGGTGTTCCGCGCGATCACGCCGAGGACGCGGCCCTCGCGCCGTACGGGGATCGACTCGACCCGTACGGGGACCTCCTCGCGCCACTCCGGGTCGCCCTCGCGCACGATGCGGCCCTCGTCGAGGGCGGCGTCGAGCAGCGGGCGGCGGCCGCGGGGGACGAGGCGGCCCACCATGTCGTCCTGGTAGGAGGTGGGGCCGGTGTTGGGGCGCATCTGCGCGACGGAGACGTAGCGGGCGCCGTCGCGGGTGGGGACCCACAGCACGAGGTCCGCGAAGGAGAGGTCGGAGAGCAGCTGCCACTCCGAGACCAGCAGGTGGAGCCACTCGAGGTCGGACTCGCCGAGGGCGGTGTGCTGGCGGACGAGGTCGTTCATGGAGGGCACGCCTGCGAGCGTACTCGTGCGGCCGGGCCTGGTGCTTTGCCGGTCCGTGGTGGAGGATGGAGCGGTGGTCCCCTCCGTCGCCGGACGGGTGGGGGCCGGTCCGCCCCACGATCGAGTGAAGACCTCCGCCCTCCCCGCACAGGAGGACGGACCGAGGCTCCGGCGCTCTCCGCCCCGACCGCGCCGAGGCCTCACTCACGGCCGAGGGACCGCACACCCCGGCCGTCACCACTCCGGGCTGCGGTGCCGGACGGGTCGAGGGTCCCGTCGCGGCGCCGCGGCCCGCGGGTGCCTCCGGAACCGGACGGATCCTCCCGGCGTGCCCGACCGCCCCGATCGCCCCGTGCGCCCTGCTTCCCCGACGGGGCCCGGGGACGGCCGCCCGTCCGTCGGGCGGATGCCGGAGCGTTCCCGGCGAGGGACACCCCTGCTAGCTTGGTCTATACCTCTTTCCGTGCGGTTTCCCCTCCCGGATCGGCAGGTGCAGCATGGAAGTCGTCATCGTCCGGGACGCCGGGGCGGGCGGCGCGCTCGTCGCGGAGGCGATCGCGGACCTCCTGCGCCGCAAGCCCGACGCCCTGCTCGGCGTGGCCACCGGTTCGACCCCGCTGCCCGTCTACGACGCCCTGGGCGCCATGGTCCGCTCCGGTTCCCTCGACGTCTCGCGCGCCCGGATCGCCCAGCTCGACGAGTACGTCGGCCTGCCCGCCGGGCACCCCCAGTCGTACCGCTCCACGGTGCTGCGGCAGGTCGTGGAGCCGCTGGGTCTGGACCCCGGCTCGTTCCTGAGCCCGGACGGCACCGCCGGGGACGTGCGGGCGGCGTGCGAGGCGTACGACCGGGCGCTCGCCGAGGCGGGCGGCGTGGACCTCCAGCTGCTCGGCATCGGCACGGACGGGCACATCGGCTTCAACGAGCCCTGCTCGTCGCTCGCCTCCCGCACCCGCGTCAAGGCGCTCACCGAGCGGACCCGGGCCGACAACGCCCGGTTCTTCGGCGGCGACGTCGACCGGGTCCCGCGCCACGCCGTCACCCAGGGCGTCGGCACCATCCTGGAGGCCCGCCACCTGGTCCTCCTGGCCACCGGGGAGAGGAAGGCCGAGGCGGTCGCACGGGCCGTGGAGGGGCCGGTCGCCGCCCGCGTCCCGGCTTCCGCGCTCCAACTGCACCCGCACGCGACGGTCGTCGTCGACGAGGCCGCCGCCACCCGGCTGGAACTCGCCGACTACTTCCGCCACGCCCACGCCCACAAGCCGTCCTGGCAGGGGTGGTGAACCGGGCCCGCGCGGGCCCGCGCCGGGCGTCGCGCACGGCGGACACGGCGCCGCCCGCAGCGGCGCTGGAACCGGGAGGCACGTCGCACGAGAGGAGAACCGGAGACGCGCGGGCCCCTGACCCGGCGTCACGTCACGCGCGGCGCACGGCCCGCCGCCGGACCGACCGCGGCGCCGGGCGCGGTCCCCTCCTGCACCGCCGCACCCGGCCCCGCGCCGACCCCCCGGCCCGGTGCGGCCGGCCGGCGCGGGGCGCACCCGCGCCGGCCGGCCGCACCTCGGGCAGTCCACCGGTCCGTACCGCTTCCCCCCGCGCGNCGCGCGGGCCGGTACGGTCTCCTCGCCCGCCGGGCCGCCGCCGACGCGGGCGGCGTCGGCGTCCGCCGCGATCGCGGGGACGGAGCCGCGCCCGATGCCGTGCGCCGACGCGACGGCCCGCGTCCGCGTGCCGTCGGCGGCGGTCGGCCCTCCGCGGCCCGGTTCCCGGCGGGCCGGGACGGCGGGGCGATCGGGGGTCGAGCGCGGGCAGCAGGATAAGCGGGCTCGCCGCCGCTCCGGAACCCGCGGTACGGGCCGCGCGGGAAAGGTGCCAGCTCACAGACGTGCGGTGTGTCCGGTTCCACATCGGTACGGGGCCTCGCGGGGGGTGGGTCCGCATTCGTCTCCCGTGTCCGGCGGCCGGCCCGGACCGGTCGCCGCCGGCCCGGTCAGACCCGGGTCCTCGCGGGGGCCTGGGGTGTATAAGGGGAGCTGTCGCACCCGCCGCGGGGCCCCCTCCGAGGAGGGGCGGCGACCCGTGACCGGTCCGTCCGTCACGTGGGCCGCGGCGGACGGAGGGCGCCGGTGACGGCGGCACAGGAGTCGGAGAGGCGGGTCATGGCCACGGACGGTGGCGGTACCGGGACCACGGGCGGACTCCCGTCCGGGAACGGCGCACAGGCCCCCGCGGCTCGTGTGCCGAAGTACTACCGGCTCAAGCACCACCTGCTGGAGATGACCGGGACGCTGCCCCCCGGCACGCCCGTGCCGCCGGAACGCGCCCTGGCCGCCGAGTTCGGGACCTCCCGCACCACCGTGCGCCAGGCGCTCCAGGAGCTGGTGGCCGAGGGGCGCCTGGAGCGGATCCAGGGCAAGGGCACGTTCGTGGCGAAGCCCAAGGTCTCGCAGGTGCTGCGGCTCACCTCGTACACCGAGGACATGCGGGCCCAGGGCCTGGAGCCGGCCTCCCGGCTGCTGGACATCGGGTACGTCACCGCCGACGACGCCCTCGCGGAACTGCTCGACACCGAGCCCGGCGGGCGCGTCCTGCGCGTCGAGCGGCTCCGCCTGGCCGGCGGGGAGCCGATGGCCATCGAGACGACGCACCTGTCGGCCGAGCGCTTCCCGGCGCTGGGCCGCTCCCTGGGCAGGTACGCCTCCCTCTACGCGGCCCTGGCCGAGGTGTACGGCGTGCGCCCGGCGGAGGCCGAGGAGACCATCGAGACCTCGCTGGCCACCCCGCGCGAGGCCGGGCTGCTCGGCACGGACGTGGGCCTGCCCATGCTGATGCTGTCCCGCCACTCGATCGACGAGCACGGCGCCCCCGTGGAGTGGGTGCGGTCGGTGTACCGGGGCGACCGCTACAAGTTCGTGGCGCGCCTGAGGCGGCCCGTCGACGGGTAGCGGCCCCGGCCACGGCGGTCACTCCGCCCGCAGGGGCAACCGTGGTGACCGCAGTCACACCGTTATCTGGTGACGGGTTCCCTACGGCCGGACTCTCCCCTAGATTCACCGCATCCACGGTTGATCACGAGGGGACGGTGCGCCATGTCCGAGGCGGTACGAGGGAAACAACCGGTCGTCACACCCGTCCGGGTGGTGATCACGCTCTGCCTGGCCGCCCCGTTCGTCGCGATGCTCTGGGTGGGCTCCTACGCGCGGACGGAGCCCGCGCTCGCCGGGATCCCGTTCTTCTACTGGTACCAGATGCTGTGGGTCGTGCTGTCGACCGCGCTGACGATGGTGGCGTACAAGCTGTGGCACCGCGACCAGCGGGCCCGCTCCTCCCAGGACGGGGGTGCGCGGCGGTGAAGGACGGTGTCAACGGTGTCGCGCTCGCCGTCTTCGTCTTCTTCTTCCTGCTCGTCACGGTCCTCGGCTTCATGGCCGCCCGCTGGCGCAGGGCCGAGAACGAGCACAGCCTGGACGAGTGGGGCCTGGGCGGCCGGTCGTTCGGCACCTGGGTCACCTGGTTCCTGCTCGGCGGCGACCTGTACACGGCGTACACCTTCGTCGCCGTCCCGGCGGCGATCTACGCGGCGGGCGCGGCCGGCTTCTTCGCCGTGCCGTACACGATCCTCGTCTACCCGCTGATCTTCATCTTCCTGCCCCGCCTGTGGTCGGTGTCGCACAAGCACGGGTACGTCACCACCTCCGACTTCGTGCGCGGCCGGTTCGGCTCCAAGGGCCTGTCGCTGGCGGTCGCCCTCACCGGCATCCTCGCCACGATGCCGTACATCGCGCTCCAACTGGTCGGCATCCAGGCGGTGCTGGACGTGATGGGCGTCGGCGGCGGCGAGTCGACGCACTGGTTCGTCAGGGACCTGCCGCTGCTCATCGCCTTCGGCGTGCTCGCGGCGTACACCTACTCCTCCGGGCTGCGGGCCCCCGCGCTGATCGCGTTCGTCAAGGACACGCTGATCTACCTGGTCATCGCGGTGGCCATCGTCTACATCCCGATCAAGCTGGGCGGCTTCGACGCGGTGTTCAGCGCGGCGGGCGACGCGTTCAGCCAGGTCAACCCGGCGACCGACAAGCCGCGCGGGGCGCTCGTGCCGGGCGAGGCGGGCCAGTGGACGTACGCCACGCTGGCGCTCGGCTCGGCGATGGCGCTGTTCATGTACCCGCACTCGATCACCGCGACCCTGTCGTCCGGCAGCCGCGACGTGATCCGCCGCAACACGACGATCCTGCCGCTGTACTCGCTGATGCTGGGCCTGCTGGCCCTGCTCGGGTTCATGGCGATCGCCGCCGGCATCAAGGTGGACAACGGCCAGCTCGCCATCCCGCAGCTGTTCGAGGACATGTTCCCGGACTGGTTCACGGGCGTGGCCTTCGCCGCGATCGGCATCGGCGCGCTCGTCCCGGCCGCCATCATGTCGATCGCCGCGGCGAACCTGTTCACCCGCAACATCTACCGGGACTTCCTGAAGCCCGACGCCACCCCGAAGCAGGAGACCAAGGTCTCCAAGATCGTGTCGCTGCTGGTGAAGGTCGGCGCGCTCGCCTTCGTCCTGACGATGGACAAGACGGTCGCCATCAACTTCCAGCTCCTGGGCGGCATCTGGATCCTCCAGACCTTCCCCGCGCTGGTCGGCGGCCTGTTCACCCGCTGGTTCCACCGCTGGGCGCTGCTCGGCGGCTGGGCGGTCGGCATGGTGTACGGCACGTGGACCGCGTACAACGTGGCGAGCCCCACGCAGAAGCACTTCGGCGGCTCGGCGGCACAGATCCCCGGCATCGGCGAGATCGGCTACATCGGCCTCACCGCGTTCCTGCTGAACCTGCTGGTCACGGTCGTCCTGACGTTCGCGCTGCGGGCGGCCGGGGCGCCGGAGGGCGTCGACGAGACGGCGGAGTCCGACTACACCGCCGACGCGGGCGACCCGGGCGTCACCCCCGAACTGCCCAAGGTGGGAACGGGCCACTGACCCACGGCACATGAGCCGGCGGGGCCCCGTGCGGGGCCCCGCCGGTGTCCGTTCCGGCCGTCCGGGCCGTCCTCAGAGCAATCCGAGCACCAGCTTGACCGCGTGTTCGATCTCGTCCCACTCCTCGGGATCGACCCGCCCCGCGAAGTCGCCCAGCCGCTGCGGGTCGACGGCCGCCATCTGCTCCACCAGGACCACCGTGGGCGTGCCGTCCATGTCCAGCTTCGGATGCAGCAGGCCGGGTGCCGCGCTCGTCGAGGTCGGGGCGACGATCAGGGTGGAGGTGAGAAGTGCCTGCGTCTGCAGGACGACCGCGTACCGCGTACCGCGCTGCTCCCGGCCGACCGCGTCCCTGCGGGCGCGCAGCCGGTGGACGTCACCACGCACGGATGTCCTCCATGTCCGCCCTCACCTGGGCCAGTTCCGCCTGGTAGGCCGGATCGTTCCGCCATTCGGCCAACTCGTCCGCCGCGCGGCGGTACTGCTCCCGTACGTACGCCTCGTGGATGGCCAGCCTTATGGCGTCCGACGCGGTGACGCCTCTCAGTTCGGCCAGGATCTCCAGCTCACGGTGCGTGTCGGAGTCGGTGCGGAAACTGATCGTCTTCGGCGTCATGACTCCAGCGTAATACCGAACGCATTACGCGCAACCGGCGGGGCAGACTGTCTCTCATGGACGCCACCACCACCCCGACCTCCGTACCGCCTCCCGCGCCACCCTCCGCCGGCTTCGCCGTGCGCCCCGTGCGCCCCGCCGAGCACGCCGCCCTGGGCGAGATCTGCGCCCGCGCCTACCTCGACGGCGGGCTGCTGACCCACGGGGCCGACGACCCGTACCTGGACCTGCTGCGCGACGTGCCGCGCCGGGCCGCCGAGGCCGAGGTGCTCGTCGCCGCCGATCCGGACGGCACCCTCCTCGGCGGGGTCACGTTCGTACCGTCCGGCGGCAGGCCGTGGGCGGACATCGCGGGCCCGGACGAGGCCGAGTTCCGGATGCTCGCCGTGTCCGGCGCGGCGAGCGGACGCGGCGTGGGCGAGGCGCTCGTCCGGGCGTGCGCGGACCGGGCGCGCGCCCGCGAGGGGTGCGCGCGGCTCGTCCTGTCGGTCGTCCCGGAGGCCCGCGCCGCCCGGCGGCTGTACGACCGGATGGGCTTCGCGCGGGTCCCGCGGCGGGACTGGGAACCCCTTCCCGGTCTGCCCCTCCTGGCATACGAGCTGACACTCTGACACAACATGTGGGGGGTTCCGTATCCGGATCCCCCCACATGTATGCTCGTCCTCGCTGTCGCAGCAGGGGAATCCGGTGCGATTCCGGAACTGTCCCGCAACGGTGTACCGGTGTGCCCTTCGCGTACCCGCGAGTCCGACGACCTGCCCGCAGCGCGCCCGGACCGTCCGGCCCGGGTGCCCAGACGTCCGGGCCTCGCGGAGTGGGCCGGTGGACGCGGTCACGCACGCCCCCGTGCCCGGGGTGGGGCGCGCCCGCCCGCCGCCGCCCCGCGCGGGGCCCCGAGCCGAGCGAGGGAGAGCCCCCACGTGACCATCGCGCCAGCGGATCCGGTCTCAGCCGCCGAAGCCGACGCTCCCGGGACCGCGCTGCTGCGGACCCTGACCGACCTCACCGCCGACCTCCCGGACACCGACCCCGGCAGGGTCGCCGCCGCGGCCCTGCGCGGCCGGCACGCCGGATCGGACGAGGCCGAACTCCGGGAGCTCGCCACCGAGGCGGCGGCCGGCCTGATCGCCGAGGACCCGGCGTACTCCCGGCTCGCCGCCCGGCTGCTGGCCCGCACGATCGCCGACGAGGCGGCCGGGCAGGGCGCGGTGGCGTTCTCGGCGTCGGTCGCCGCCGGTCACCGCGAGGGGCTCATCGCCGACCGGACCGCCGACCTTGTCGCCCGCCACGCCGCGCGGCTCGACGCGGTGATCGACCCGGAGGCCGACGACCGCTTCGGCTACTTCGGCCTGCGCACCCTGTACTCGCGCTACCTGCTGCGCCACCCGATCACCCGCAAGGTCGTCGAGACGCCGCAGCACTTCCTGCTCCGCGTCGCCTGCGGTCTGGCCGAGGACGACTCGGACCGCGCGCTCGGCGAGGTGGAGGCGCTGTACGGGCTGATGAGCCGCCTCGACTACCTGCCGTCCTCCCCCACCCTGTTCAACTCGGGCACCCGCCACCCGCAGATGTCGTCCTGCTATCTGCTGGACTCCCCGCAGGACGAGCTGGACTCCATCTACGGCCGGTACCACCAGGTGGCGCGGCTGTCGAAGCACGCGGGCGGCATCGGCCTGTCGTACTCCCGCATCCGCGCCCGCGGTTCGCTCATCCGCGGCACCAACGGCCACTCCAACGGCATCGTGCCGTTCCTGAAGACGCTGGACGCGTCGGTCGCCGCCGTCAACCAGGGCGGCCGCCGCAAGGGCGCCGCCGCGGTGTACCTGGAGACCTGGCACGCCGACATCGAGGAGTTCCTGGAGCTCCGCGACAACACCGGCGAGGACGCCCGCCGCACCCACAACCTGAACCTGGCGCACTGGGTCCCCGACGAGTTCATGCGCCGGGTCAGCGACGACGCCGAGTGGTCGCTGTTCTCCCCGTCGGACGTGCCCGAGCTGGTCGACCTGTGGGGCGAGGAGTTCGACGCCGCGTACCGGGCCGCCGAGGCGAGGGGCCTGGCCCGCAGGACGATGCCGGCCCGCGACCTGTACGGCCGGATGATGCGGACCCTCGCGCAGACCGGCAACGGCTGGATGACGTTCAAGGACGCCGCCAACCGCACCGCCAACCAGACCGCCGAGCCGGGCCACACGGTCCACTCCTCGAACCTGTGCACCGAGATCCTGGAGGTCACGGACGACGGGGAGACCGCCGTCTGCAACCTCGGCTCGGTGAACCTGGGCGCGTTCGTCACCGGCGGCGGCATGGACTGGGAGCGGCTGGACGAGACCGTCCGCACCGCGGTGACCTTCCTCGACCGGGTCGTCGACATCAACTTCTACCCGACCGAGGAGGCCGCCCGGTCCAACACCCGCTGGCGCCCGGTGGGCCTGGGCGTGATGGGCCTCCAGGACGTCTTCTTCAAGCTGCGGCTGCCGTTCGACTCCCCGGAGGCGCGGGCCCTGTCGACCCGGATCGCCGAGCGGATCATGCTCGCCGCGTACGGGGCGTCCGCCGACCTGGCCGAGCGCAGCGGCCCGCTGCCCGCCTGGGACAAGACCCGCACCGCGCGGGGCGTGCTCCACCCCGACCACTACGACGTGGAGCCGGCCTGGCCGGAGCGGTGGGCGGCGCTGCGCGAGCGGATCGCCTCCGTGGGCCTGCGCAACTCGCTGCTGCTGGCGATCGCGCCGACCGCGACGATCGCGTCCATCGCGGGCGTCTACGAGTGCATCGAGCCGCAGGTGTCCAACCTGTTCAAGCGCGAGACGCTGTCGGGCGAGTTCCTCCAGGTCAACTCGTACCTGGTGGACGACCTGAAGGAGCTCGGCGTGTGGGACGCGCAGACCCGCGAGGCGCTGCGCGAGGCGAACGGCTCGGTGCAGGGCTTCACCTGGGTGCCGGCCGAGGTGCGCGAGCTGTACCGCACGGCGTGGGAGATCCCGCAGCGCGGCCTGATCGACATGGCCGCCGCCCGGACGCCGTTCCTGGACCAGTCGCAGTCGCTGAACCTGTTCCTGGAGACGCCGACCATCGGCAAGCTGTCGTCGATGTACGCGTACGCCTGGAAGCAGGGCCTGAAGACGACGTACTACCTGCGCTCCCGCCCGGCGACGCGCATCGCCCGCGCCGCGTCCGCGGCGACCGTGCCCGTCCCCGTCCAGCAGGTGTCCGAGCCGGACGCCGTCGCCTGCTCCCTTGAGAACCCCGAGTCCTGCGAGGCCTGCCAGTGACGAGCCCCACCCGCACCCCGAACCTCCTCGACCCGGGATTCGAGCTGACGCTGCGCCCGATGCGCTACCCGGACTTCTACGAGCGGTACCGGGACGCCATCAAGAACACCTGGACCGTCGAGGAGGTCGACCTCCACTCGGACGTCGCGGACCTGGCGAAGCTGACCCCCGGCGAGCAGCACCTGATCGGCCGGCTGGTGGCGTTCTTCGCGACGGGCGACTCGATCGTCGCGAACAACCTGGTGCTGACGCTCTACAAGCACATCAACTCGCCCGAGGCCCGGCTCTACCTCTCCCGCCAGCTGTTCGAGGAGGCCGTGCACGTCCAGTTCTACCTGACGCTGCTCGACACCTACCTCCCCGACCCGGAGGACCGGACCGCCGCGTTCGCCGCCGTGGAGAACATCCCCTCCATCCGCGAGAAGGCCGCGTTCTGCTTCCGGTGGATGGACTCGGTGGAGAAGCTGGACCGGCTGGAGACGAAGGCCGACCGGCGCCGCTTCCTGCTGAACCTGATCTGCTTCGCCGCGTGCATCGAGGGCCTGTTCTTCTACGGCGCCTTCGCGTACGTCTACTGGTTCCGTTCGCGCGGCCTGCTGCACGGCCTGGCCACAGGCACCAACTGGGTGTTCCGGGACGAGACGATGCACATGGGCTTCGCGTTCGAGGTCGTGGACACCGTCCGCAAGGAGGAGCCGGACCTGTTCGACGACGAACTCGGGCGGCAGGTCGCGGACATGCTGAAGGAGGCCGTGGAGGCCGAGCTGCAGTTCGCCCGCGACCTGTGCGGCGACGGCCTGCCGGGCATGAACACCGAGTCGATGCGCGCCTACCTGGAGTGCGTCGCCGACCAGCGCCTGACGCGGCTGGGCCTCACCCCGGTGTACGGCTCGGAGAACCCGTTCGCCTTCATGGAGTTGCAGGGCGTCCAGGAGCTGACGAACTTCTTCGAGCGGCGCCCGTCCGCGTACCAGGTCGCCGTCGAGGGCTCGGTGGACCTGGACGAGGACTTCTGACCGGCCGGCTCCCCACGCGCGGCGGCCCGCACCCCCTCCCTCGCGGGGGTGCGGGCCGCCGTGCCGCGGGTCAGATGCCGCAGGTGGGCGCCGACCAGTAGCGGCTGGACCGGTGGTCGAGGTGGGTGTGGTCGTTGTGGTCCGGGTAGCCCGGGCCGAGGATGCCGTTGAAGCCGTGGTTGCGGGCCTGCTGGGCCAGCTTGCACAGCGAGTGCGGGCCGGCGCCGAGGTCGACGCCGTCCCCGTACAGGTGGCGGCTGGTGGAGGAGCCGCCGACCGCGTTGTTGCAGGCGTACGAGCGGAAACCGCTGGTCACGGTGATGGACTGGTCGCCCAGGGCGTGCCGCATGGCCTCCAGCTTCCACATGGCGCGCAGGGCGTTGGACTTGGCGGTCGCCGCGCTCACCGCGCCGCCGGACCAGTCGGAGTTGCAGCGGTTGAGCTCGGCGTAGCTGAAGTGGATCGGGGTGCAGTCGGCGTCCTGCAGCGCGTAGATCTTGCTGAAGGTCGCGGGGCCGGCGACACCGTCGGCGGTCAGCCCGTAGGCGGCCTGGAAGCGCTTGACGGCGGCGGTGGTGGCCGGGCCGTACGAGCCGTCGATCTCCAGGACCGCGCCGTAGCCGGGGTAGCCGGCGACCCGGATCTGGAGCTGCGTGACGTCGGAACCGGTCGCGCCCTGCGAGAGGGTGCGGGACCAGGTGTAGCAGTCGTCGGCCTGGGCGGGCCCGGCCGTGGCGACGACCCCGGCGAGGCCGGCGACGGCGGCCATGACCATGGCCAACAGAAGGCGTGCCGTGCGTCTCAGCATTGCGTCTCCCTGCTGTGAGCGGTGTACGCAGAGACTCGCGTGCCGGTTGACGCGCGTCAACCGACCCTACGGCAACGGAATTCGGCCACTCGATGACGGAATGATGACGGGCGGGAGCGGGAGGCGGCGGGCCGGGGCGCGGCCCGCGGGCGGGCCCGCGCCCCGGCGCGGCGGCGCGTCAGTCGTTGGGGACGACCGGGTAGCGGGGCGTGCCCTCGGCCATCTGGCGCAGGGCGTCCTTGCGGTCCCGCTTCGACAGGCGGTCGATGTACAGGTAGCCGTACAGGTGGTCCGTCTCGTGCTGGAGGCAGCGGGCGAAGTAGCCGGTGCCGCGCACCTTGATCGGGTTGCCCTTGACGTCCTGGCCGCGCACGACCGCGTAGTCGGGCCGGGCGAGCGAGGCGTAGGCGGTGGGGACGGACAGGCAGCCCTCGTTGGAGTCGTCCAGGGCGCGCCGCTCGGGCGGCAGCTCCTCCAGGACCGGGTTGCAGACGACGCCGACGTGGCGCACGCCCTCGTCGTCGGGGCAGTCGTAGACGAAGACCTTCAGGTCGACGCCGATCTGGTTGGCGGCGAGGCCCACGCCCTCGGCGGTCCGCTGGCTGGCGAACATGTCGTCGACCAGCCGGGCCAGCTCGTCGTCGAACGCGGTGACGTCCTTGCACTCCTTGTGCAGCACGGGGTTGCCGACGACCGTGATGGGGCGCGACGTACCGCGCTCGCGGTACGCCCGCTCGCGCTCCTCGCAGTTCTCCGTGTCGACGACGAAGCCCTCGTCGTCCACGGGGAGGGCGTCGTAGCCCTGCTGGTCCGTCTCCTGCTGCGCCATGTCCGGTCTCGCGCCTTCCCTTGGGTACCCGTTGCGATGTGCCCGTACAGCCTACGGGCCCGGCGCGGCGGGCCTCAGCAGACTTCCTCCAGATCGCGCCACTCCCGGCTGTCCGGGCCGTCCGCGACCCAGCCGTCCAGCAGTCCCCGCACCAGTCCGGCCGGCGCGGCGATGCCGCACTCCCGCTCCGGCACCCACAGGTCGCCGGCGGTGCGGTGGCCGAGCGGGCCCGGGTGGCCCGGCTCGCTGTGGTCGTGCGGGTCGAGGTGCTCGCCGTCGCCCTCGGCGCTCGGCATCCGCGACTCGGAGCAGGAGCGGCACAGCAGCCGCACCGACGACGACCAGTCCTCGGCGGCGAACCCGGCGTCGGCGGCCAGCCGCTCCAGGGCGTCCCGGTCGGCCTCGGTCGCGGCCTCCAGGAGCACCACCCAGGTCGGCACGGGCGACGGTGCCCACAGCTCGATCTCGTCGAACACCGGGAAGCTGTGCCCGGCGGCGGTGGTCCGCTCGCCGTTGGGCACCCCGTCGTGGAGGACGACCTCGCCCCAGCGGCGCCCGGACGAGGGCAGCGGGATCGACAGCACCTCGATCCGGGCCGGGTCGAGCCTGCGGCCCCACACCACCTCGGCCTCGCCCTCCGGCGACAGCCGTACGGCGGCGCTGCCCAGCTCCATGCCGGTCGGCTCCCCGCCGGGAGCCTCGCCGACCGGCACCTTCAGGCCGTACGCCTGCCA
Source organism: Streptomyces sudanensis (assembly GCF_023614315.1). Lineage (NCBI taxonomy): Bacteria > Bacillati > Actinomycetota > Actinomycetes > Kitasatosporales > Streptomycetaceae > Streptomyces > Streptomyces sudanensis. The sequence continues at coordinate 684,038 of NZ_CP095474.1, forward strand.
GGCGCGCCGGGCGAGCGGCCAGTCCTGGAGGGCGGTGGCGGCGATGCCGACGTTCCACCAGTCGGGCGTCCCGGTGCCCTTGTCGAGCAGGGCGACCGCGCGCAGCCCGGCGGCGCGGGCCTGCTCCCAGTCGTGCCGGAACTTGTGCAGCAGCGCCAGGTTGAACCAGGACTCGGAGAGCCAGGGCTCCAGGTCGGCGGCGCGCGTCAGCAGCGCGCCCGCGTCCTCGTACCGCCCGTCCCCGATCAGCGTGAACGCGCGGTCGGTGGCCTGCCGCCACGAGGCGGAGGGCCGATGCCGTACCTTCCCGAAGATCCTCACGATTCCCGCCTGCCGGTCGCTGAAGGTCACTGCCCCCGGACACCCTCTCGTTGGCATCCAACCATGCCCGGTCGCGCGCCCGCTCATTACCCATGGGTTACCCCGGGGCCGGCCCCCCGACGCCGCCCGTAGGCGACGGCTCCGACCAGGGATTCCGCCGCCGCGGGGGCGGTGGCCCCGCGGCGGCCCCGCGGACGGGGGTGCCCGGCGTCCGGACGGCCTCCCGGGGGGCGGTTTCCCCGGACGGGTCGTCCTACGCGCGGACGGCGGCCCGGAAGGCGCGGGCGGTCCGCGCGACCCGCCGGACGTGCCGGGACCGGGGGCGGCGGGGGCGGCCCGGCCGGCGCCTTCGAGGGGCGTACACGGGACGGGGCGCCGCCGCGGGGCCTCCCGCTGCGGCGCCCCGTCCCTCCGGGTGCCGTGCCGTCACTCCTGGGCGGTCGCGGAGACGTCCTGGTCGGGGACGGCCTCCCCGGCCCGGATCAGCTCGATCCGCCCCATGACCTTCGCGCGCAGGTCGCTCGGTACGTCGTCGTGCCCGCAGCAGCGCTTGACGAGCTTCTTCACCGCCTGTTCGAGCCCGTACTTCTCCAGGCACGGCGAGCACTCCTCGAAGTGCGTCTCGAACTTCGTGCAGTCGCTGTCGGGCATCTCGCGGTCGAGGAACTCGTAGAGGTGGTCCAGGACCTCCGAGCAGTCCGTCTCGTGTGGCTCTCCGCAGCTCATGACCCCGAGCCCTTCCGATCGTCCGTGGCCTCTCCGGCGCCGGCGGGGACCAGTCCGCGCTCGCGGGCGTAGTCCTCGAGCATGCCGCGCAACTGGCGGCGTCCACGGTGGAGCCGGGACATCACCGTGCCGATGGGCGTTCCCATGATGTCCGCGATCTCCTTGTAGGCGAAGCCCTCGACGTCGGCCAGGTAGACGGCGATGCGGAACTCCTCGGGGATCGCCTGGAGGGCCGCCTTCACGTCGGAGTCCGGGAGGTGGTCGAGGGCCTGGGACTCGGCCGAGCGCAGACCGGTCGACATGTGCGACTCGGCGCGGGCGAGCTGCCAGTCCTCGATGTCCTCGGCCGCGCTGCGCTGGGGTTCGCGCTGCTTCTTGCGGTACGAGTTGATGAAGGTGTTGGTGAGGATGCGGTACAGCCACGCCTTCAGGTTGGTGCCCTCGCGGAACTGGTGGAACGAGCCGTACGCCTTGGCGAACGTCTCCTGCACCAGGTCCTCGGCGTCCGCCGGGTTGCGCGTCATCCGCAGGGCGGCCGAGTACATCTGGTCGAGGTAGCCGAGGGCGTCCCGCTCGAAGCGCGCGTTGCGCTCGCCGTCCGTCTCCCCGGGGTCCTCGACGGACCCCCTGTCGGTCCCAGTGACCGGACCCACCTCCTCCAGCGCCGCGGCGAGACCGAGTGCGGACCCGCTCGAATCGGAGGATAGTCGACCCTCCGCCGGCCGTCTCCGCCGATTGTCGTCGCCCGTCACCCGGGCGGACCCGGCAGCCGGTCCGGACAGCACCGTCCAGTCCAGCCCGGTGGTGCGCGACCGGCTCGGGCAGATGGTCGAACCCATGCGACGGACTCCCTCTCCTGGCCTGATGTCGTCGACCGACGGTCGGGACAACAGCGGGGAGCCGCTCCTCATTCCCGGTTCACCCGGGAAGGACCCCGGCTCACCCGGGAGGGTCCCCGGTTCACCCCGGAAGGCCGTCGAGCCACCGCGCGACCTCTCCGGCGATCCTCCCGAGGGCGTCCTCCTGCGTGGTGGCGGCCCGCTTCGGTACGGCGAAGGAGTGGTCGGCCCAGGGGACCTCCACGACCCGGTGGCCGCCGCGGGGGAACTCGCCGGGCCTCCCGAAGGGGTCGTTGCCGCCCTGGACGACGAGGGTGGGCAGGCCGCTGCCGAGGAGTTCGCCGGCGCGGGTCCTCTCGGGCCTGCCCGGCGGGTGCAGGGGGAAGGCCAGGGCGAGTACGGCGTGGGCCTGCAGTTCGCGGGCGGTGCGGCAGGCGACCCGGGCCCCGGCGCTGCGCCCCCCGGCGACGACGGGCGCGCCGGGCGCCCGCAGGGCGGGCCACAGGTCGCGCCAGGCGGCGTCGAGGGTCTTCGGGGCGGGCGCGAGCCTCCGGCCGGCGACGCGCCAGGGCTGCTCGACGAGGGCGACGGTGGCCGCGGCGGCGTGCGGCAGGTGCGCGGCGAGGGCCCGCAGGTCGCGGGCCTCGATCCCGCCCCCGGCGCCGTGGCCGAGGGCGACGACGAACCGGGCGCCGGGCCCGGCGGGGTACCAGGTGATCCGGGCGTCGCCGGCGCCCGTGGGAACGGTCTCGGTCTGCTGTGTCACGGGGCCATCCTCGCGCGCCCGGGTCCGGCGCGGCGCCGGACCCGGGCGCTCCCCGGGGGCGCGCGGGTCCGCCGGTCCGTCGCGGACCAGTCGCGGACGATCCGGCGGCCGCTCCTCGCGGGCGCGCGGGTCCGCCTCCGCGCGCGCGGCCCGGGGCCGGTCAGAAGAGGGTGCTCTCTTCGGGTGCGTCGAGTTCCGTCAGGAGCTCGGGGCCGTTGTTGCGGACGTTGCTGACGGCGGTGGGGACCGGGTACGCCCGCATCAGGCCGCCGGGCGGCGGGGCGAGCAGGGCGCGCAGCTCCCCGGTGTCGGTGCGGGCCGGGTCCAGCCAGGCGTCCCAGCGGTCCTCGGTGAGCATGAGCGGCATCCGCGGGTGGATGTCGGCGAGCGAGCGGGGGCCCTCGGCGGGGGCCACCGCGAGGGGGTCCTTCTCGGCCTCGGTGGTGATCACCGAGCAGGTCGCCCACCAGGCCCCCGGGTGGTCGGGGGGCAGCGTCGGGTCGCGCCAGAACTCGTACAGCCCGGCCATCGCGAAGACGGAGCCGTCGGCGGGCGTGACGAAGTAGGGCTGTTTGCGGGGGCGCTTCCGCTTCCCCTCGACCTCCCGCTGCCGCTCGTCGGCGCCGGTGACCCACTCGTAGTAGCCGTCGGCGGGGAGGATGCAGCGGCGCGCGGCGAAGGCGCGGCGGTAGGCGGGCTTCTCGTGGACGGTCTCGGCCCGGGCGTTGATCATCCGGGCCGCGCCCTCGGGGGACTTCGACCAGGACGGCACGAGCCCCCACCGCAGGGGGCGCAGCTGGCGGACCGGGCGGGGTTCGTCGGTGTCCTTCAGGGGGCGTTCGAGTACCGCGTACACCTCCTTGGTGGGGGCGACGTTCCAGTCGGGCTCCAGGGCCTCCTCGGGCTCCCACTTCTCCACGCCGAAGATCCCGGCGAGTTCCCCGGGCCTCCGGCCGGCCGCGTAACGTCCGCACATACCACCAAGACTGCCACGTCCCCGCGACCCCCGAGGAGCCGTCCCCATGGCCACCGCGAACATCCTCGACGACGTCCTGGGCACCCAGTCCCCGCCCGGCCTGTGGCTGGTGGCCGCGACCGGGGCGGCCGCGCTGCTGGCGACCTCGGTGAGGGCGCTGTGGCGGCCCGCGCGGAACGCGGTGACGATCGCCCACGAGGGCGGCCACGCGCTGGTGGCGCTGCTCACCGGGCGGCGGCTGGAGGCGATCCGGCTGCACTCGGACACCAGCGGGCTGACCGTGAGCCGGGGCAGGCCGACCGGCCTCGGCATGATCCTCACGGCGGCCGCCGGGTACACGGCGCCGTCGCTGCTGGGGCTGGGCGGTGCCTGGCTGCTGGCGGCGCACCGGATCACGCTGCTGCTGTGGGTGGCGACGGCGCTGCTGGCCGCGATGCTGCCGATGGTCCGCAACGCGTACGGGGTGCTGGCCGTGGTGGTGACGGGCGGGGCGTTCCTGCTGGTGTCGTGGCTGACGGAGCCGGAGGTGCAGGCGGCGTTCGCGTACGGCGCGGTGTGGTTCCTGCTGCTGGGCGGGGTGCGGCCGGTGTTCGAGCTCCGGGCGAGGCGGCGGCGGGGGGAGGCGCGGGACTCCGACGCCGACCAGCTCGCCCGGCTCACCCACGCCCCGGCGGCGATGTGGATGTTCCTCTTCTACTCCGTCTCGCTCTCCTCGCTGGTCGGCGGGGGCCGCTGGCTGCTCGGCCTGTGATCCGCCCGGCCCACTAAAGTGAGAGGCATGACCGACATCCCCGCGCACCCCGATCCCTGGCCCGCCCCGTACGCGAGCGGCCCGGTCGACGCGACCGTCTCCGTGCCCGGTTCCAAGTCGGTCACGAACCGCGCCCTGGTCCTGGCCGCCCTCGCCTCCGAGCCGGGCTGGCTCCGCCGCCCGCTGCGGTCGCGGGACACGCTGCTGATGGCGGAGGCCCTGCGCGCGCTGGGCGTGGGCATCGAGGAGACGGTGTCGTCCAGCTCGGCCGGCGCGGGCGCCCCGGACGGGTGCGGCGAGGCGTGGCGGGTCATCCCGGCGGGCCTGCACGGCCCGGCCTCGGTCGACGTGGGCAACGCGGGCACGGTCATGCGGTTCCTGCCGCCGGTGGCGGCGCTGGCGGACGGCCCGGTCCGCTTCGACGGCGACGCCCGCTCGTACGAGCGGCCGCTGCACGGCGTGATCGACGCCCTGCGCGTGCTGGGCGCACGGATCGACGACGGCGGGCGGGGCGCGCTGCCGATGACGGTGCACGGCGGGGGCGCCCTGGACGGCGGGAAGGTCGAGGTCGACGCCTCGTCGTCCTCGCAGTTCGTCAGCGCGCTGCTGCTGTCGGCTCCCCGCTTCAACCAGGGCGTCGAGGTGCGGCACACGGGCTCGCGGCTGCCGTCGACGCCGCACGTCCGGATGACCGTGGACATGCTGCGCGCGGTGGGCGCGCAGGTGGACGAGCCGGAGACGGGCGGCGAGCCGAACGTGTGGCGGGTCTCCCCGTCCGCGCTGCTCGGCCGCGACCTGGTGGTCGAGCCGGACCTGTCGAACGCCCAGCCGTTCCTGGCGGCCGCCCTGGTGACGGGCGGCCGGGTCACCATCCCCGACTGGCCCGCGCGGACGACGCAGCCCGGCGACGCGCTGCGGGAGATCTTCACCGAGATGGGCGGTTCCTGCGAGCTGACGGACGCCGGCCTCACCTTCACCGGTTCGGGCCGGATCCACGGCATCGACGTGGACCTCGGCGAGGTGGGCGAACTGGCCCCCGGCATCGCGGCCGTCGCGGCGCTGGCGGACTCCCCGTCGACGCTGCGCGGCGTGGCGCACCTGCGGCTCCACGAGACGGACCGGCTGGCGGCGCTCACCGCGGAGATCAACGCCCTGGGCGGCGACGTGACGGAGACCGCGGACGGCCTGCGCATCCGGCCGCGCCCGCTGCGCGGCGGCGTGTTCCACACGTACGAGGACCACCGGATGGCGACCGCCGGCGCCGTGATCGGCCTCGCGGTCGAGGGGGTGCGTGTCGAGAACGTGGCGACGACCGCCAAGACCCTGCCCGACTTCCCCCGGATGTGGGCCGGGATGCTCGCGGTCGGGGCCTGAACGACATGCGCCGCTACGGCAGGAACGCCGACGAGGACGACATCCGCGTCCGTCCCAACCGCAAGGGGAACCGGCCCCGCACCAGCATCCGCCCCAAGCACGAGGACGCCGCGGAGGGCATGGTCCTGACCGTGGACCGGGGCCGGATCACCTGCCTGGTGGAGGGCCGCACGGTCATGGCCATGAAGGCCAGGGAGCTGGGCCGCAAGGCGGCGGTGGTCGGCGACCGGGTGTCGCTCGTCGGGGACCTGTCGGGCGCGAAGGACACCCTGGCCCGGATCGTGCGGATCGGGGAGCGCGCGTCGGTGCTGCGCCGCACGGCGGACGACGACGACCCGTACGAGCGGGTGGTGGTGGCCAACGCCGACCAGCTCGCCATCGTGACGGCCCTCGCCGACCCGGAACCCCGGCCGCGGCTGATCGACCGCTGCCTGGTCGCCGCGTTCGACGGCGGCCTGACGCCGCTGCTGGTGCTGACCAAGTCGGACCTGGCCCCGCCCGGGAAGCTGCTGGAGCTGTACGGCGCGCTGGACATCCCGTACGTCGTGACCAGCCGTGAGGAGCTGTACGACGGGGCGGCGGCCGACCGGGTGCGGGAGCACCTGGCGGGCCGCACCACGGCGTTCGTGGGGCACTCGGGCGTGGGCAAGACGACGCTGGTGAACGCGCTGGTACCGGAGGACCGGCGCCGTTCGACGGGGCATGTGAACGCGGTGACGGGACGCGGACGGCACACCACGACGTCGGCGCTGGCCCTGCCGCTGGCGGGCGCCGGCGGCTGGGTGATCGACACGCCCGGCGTGCGGTCGTTCGGGCTGAACCACGTCGATCCGTCGCGCGTGATCCACGCCTTCCCGGACCTGGAGCCGGGCACGGCGGGCTGCCCGCGTGCCTGCGGCCACGACGAACCGGACTGCGCGCTGGACGCCTGGGTCGAGGAGGGGCACGCGGACGAGTCGCGCCTCTACTCGCTGCGGCGTCTGCTGGCGACCCGGGAGCGGCACGAGGGCGACTGACGGACCCGGCCGGGGCGCGCCGGGGCGGCCCCGGAGCCGGGCGGCGGCCGGTACGGGCCGGCCGCCGCCCGGAACTCCGCCGCCCGGACCTCCCGCCGCCGTGCCCGCGCCGGGAGCGGCGCCGCCAAGTGCCGCCGGGCGGGCCCGGATAGAGTCGGGCGCATGGCCGACTACCACGATGACCTGCGTCTCGCCCATGTGCTGGCGGACGCCGCGGACACCGCCACGATGAACCGGTTCAGGGCCCTGGACCTCAAGGTGGAGACGAAGCCGGACATGACGCCGGTCAGCGAGGCGGACCGGGCCGTCGAGGAGCTGATCCGCGAGCACCTCCAGCGGGCCCGGCCGGACGACGCGATCCTCGGCGAGGAGTACGGGGTGGAGGGCGCGGGCCCGCGCCGCTGGGTGGTCGACCCCATCGACGGCACCAAGAACTACGTGCGCGGGGTGCCCGTCTGGGCGACGCTGATCGCGCTGACGGAGGACGACGGCGAGGGCGGCCACCGGCCGGTGGTCGGGGTCGTGTCGGCCCCGGCGCTGGGCCGCCGCTGGTGGGCGGCGCGGGGCCTGGGCGCGTACACGGGTTCCGGTCCGGAGTCGGCGACGCGCATCGGGGTGTCAAAGGTCGCGGGGCTGGCGGACGCCTCGTTCGCGTACTCGTCGCTGGGCGGCTGGGAGGAGCGGGGCCGCCTGGAGGGCTTCCTGGATCTGTCGCGGGCGTGCTGGCGCACGCGCGGATACGGCGACTTCTGGCCGTACATGATGGTCGCGGAGGGTTCGGTGGACATCTGCGCCGAGCCGGAGCTGTCGCTGTGGGACATGGCGGCGAACGCGATCGTGGTCCGGGAGGCCGGAGGCACGTTCACCGGGCTGGACGGCCGGGAGGGCCTGCTCAGCGGCGACGCGGCGGCGTCCAACGGCCTGCTCCACGGCGAGCTGCTGGCGTACCTGGCCCCCCGGGACTGAGCCGGGCGCCTCCGGGGCCCGGCGCAGTCCCGCCCGGCGCGGCCCCGTCCGGAAGAACCCCGCTGGGAAAGCCCCGCCCTCCCGTCCCCGGCCCGCCGGCCGCACCCCGGGGCACGGCCGGCGGGCCGGGGA
>NZ_CP095474.1:691910-707943 GCF_023614315.1 Streptomyces sudanensis
CGCGGAGGGGCCGGCNCCCCGNGGGGGGCCGGCCCTTCGGCCCGCGCCGGGCGGGCCGGTGCGGTCAGCCGCGCAGGGCGCGGACCGCCGCCTCCAGCCGCTTGCCGAAGTCCGCGTCGGCCCGGCGGAAGTTGCCGATCGCCCGGTCGGCGACGTCCTCGCGCGACACCTGGGAGATCGAGCCGGCCAGGTTCCCGATCAGGCGGTCCTTCTCCTCCTCCGTCATCAGCCGGTAGAGGTTGCCGGCCTGGACGAAGTCGTCGTCCTCGGCGTGGACGGGCGCCGGGTGGTCGCCGGTCGTACCGGCCACCGGGATCGGCTGCCACAGGGGGCGGCCGGTCTGGTGCGGGCCGCCGAAGCTGTTGGGCTCGTAGTTCCTGGCGCCCTTGTGGCGGCCGTCGTACAGGTGGCCGTCCCGGCCGTGGGTGCGGGCCTCGGTGGCGTGCGGGCGGTTGACCGGCAGCTGGTCGGCGTTGACGCCGACGCGGTAGCGGTGGGCGTCGCCGTACGCGAAGAGGCGGCCCTGGAGCATCTTGTCGGGCGACGGGCCGATGCCGGGCACGAAGTGCGCCGGGGAGAAGATCGACTGCTCGACCTCGGCGAAGACGTTCTGCGGGTTGCGGTTCAGCTCCAGCCTGCCGAACTCGACGACCGGGTAGTCGGCGTGCGGCCACACCTTGGTCAGGTCGAACGGGTTGAAGCGGTACGTCGCGGCGTCGGCGGCCGGCATGATCTGCACGCCCACCGTCCACGTCGGGTACTCGCCGCGCTCGATCGCCCGTCGCAGGTCGCGCTGGTGGGAGTCGGGGTCCTCGCCGGCGAGCCGGTCGGCCTCGGCCTGGGTGAGGTTCCTGATGCCCTGGTCGGTCTTGAAGTGGTACTTGACCCAGAAGACCTCGCCGGCCTCGTTGTTCCACTGGAACGTGTGCGAGCCGAAGCCGTCCATGTGGCGGTAGCTCGCCGGGATGCCGCGGTCGCCGAACAGCCACGTCACCTGGTGCGTGGACTCCGGCGACAGGCTCCAGAAGTCCCAGACGTTGTCCGCCTCCTGGGAGCCGGTGTACGGGTCGCGCTTCTGGGTGTGGATGAAGTCGGGGAACTTGACGGCGTCCCGGATGAAGAACACCGGGGTGTTGTTGCCGACGAGGTCGTAGTTGCCCTCCTCGGTGTAGAACTTCACCGCGAAGCCGCGCGGGTCGCGCACCGCGTCCGCCGCGCCGAGGCTGCCGGCGACGGTCGAGAAGCGCAGGAAGACCTCGGTCTCCTTGCCGATCTCGGAGAGGAACTTCGCCCGCGTGTACGGCGTCACGTCCGCGGTCACGGTGAACGTGCCGTAGGCGCCCGCGCCGCGCGCGTGGACCACGCGCTCCGGGATGCGCTCGCGGTTGAAGCGCGCGAGCTTCTCCAGCAGGAGCTGGTCCTGGAGCAGGACCGGGCCGCCGACGCCCGCGGTTTCGCTGTTCTGGTTGTCGGCGACCGGCGCGCCGGCCTCCGTGGTGAGCGGTCCCTGCGTCATGTGCGCCTCCTGCGTGTGGGCAACAGTCCCGTCCTCGGCCGAAGCCGAACCCGATCCTACAATGGACAATGTCTAAGTCAAGGCCACATCCAAGACAACACAGGTTCGGAACTGCGCTCCTCCCCTGTTACGCTGAACCGCATGAGCGACCTGTTGGAACGCCTGCGCGGCCGCGGCCTGCGGATGACCGCGCAGCGCCGCGTCGTGGCCGAGGTCCTCGACGGAGATCACGTCCATCTGACCGCCGACGAGGTCCACGCCCGCGCGGCCGAGCGCCTGCCCGAGATCTCACGGGCGACCGTGTACAACACCCTGGGCGAGCTGGTGAGCATGGGCGAGGTCCTGGAGGTGTCGACGGACCGCCGGGCCAAGCGGTACGACCCGAACGCACACCGCCCCCACCACCACCTCGTCTGCGCGGGCTGCGGCACGATCCGCGACGTCCGCCCGACGGGCGACCCCCTGTCGGACCTCCCGGACACGGAGCGCTTCGGCTTCGCGGTGTCCGACGTGGAGATCACCTACCGCGGCCTCTGCCCCGGCTGCGCGGGCGCCTGACCCGCGACGCGAAGGGCCCGGGAGCACGACGCTCCCGGGCCCTTCGCCGTCCCGCGGACCCCGGACCCGGGACGCGAGAACGCCGAAGGCCGGATCCAAGGATCCGGCCTTCGGTTTCAGTAGCGGGGACAGGATTTGAACCTGCGACCTCTGGGTTATGAGCCCAGCGAGCTACCGAGCTGCTCCACCCCGCGTCGGTGAACACCACCTTACGGGACGGCGCCGACCAGCGCAAATCCCTCACTACGCCGTCAGCTCCTGGTGCAGGGCCTCGCTCAGCCGGGCGGCGCGCTCCGCGACCTCCGCCGGGCCGAGCTCCTCGGCGCGGGCGCACCACCGCCGCCCCTCGGCCAGCTCGCCGCGCCGGGCGGCGAGCAGCGCCAGGCGTAGCGCGGCCCGCCCGTGGCCGGCCCGGGCGGCCCGGCTCCACCACAGGGCGGCCTCCCGCTCGTTGCCGTCGCGGGCGAGCAGCAGCCCCAGGTTGAACGCGCCGTTGCGGCTGCCGGCCTCGGCGGCCTCCCGGTACCAGCGGGCCGCCTCCCCGACGTCGCCGCGTGCGGCGGCGAGCATCCCGACCCGCACCTGGGCGCGGCGGTGGCCCTGCTCGGCGGCCCGCTCGTACCACTCCTCGCACTCGGTCTTCGGCGCCTGCGGCTGGCCGAGCGTGTGCGGCTCGGGCGGCGGCTGCCGCGCGTCGAGGACGGTGGCCAGCCGGAACGCCGCCTCGGCGCTGCCGCCGCCGGCGGCGCACCGCAGGTGCCGCTCGGCCTCCTGCTCGTCGCCGTCGCGGAGCCTGGCCATGCCGACCTGGAGGGCCGCCTCGGTGTGCCCGGCCGCCGCGGCCCGCTCGTACCAGTCCAGCGCCGTGCGGTCGTCGCCCCGGCCCGCGTGGAGGATGCCCAGGTTGAACGCGGCGTCGACGCTGCCCGCCTCGGCCGCCTTGGAGAACCAGGGCTCCGCCCCGTGCGGGTCGCCCGCCTGGAGCAGGAGGATCGCCAGGGCGTTGGCCGCCTCGCGGTGGCCGGCGTACGCGGCGCGCCGGTACCACTGCTCGGCCTGGGCGGTACGGCCCTGGGCCGCGGAGAGCAGCCCGAGGTTGTAGGCGCCGTTCACGTCGCCCGCGTCGGTGGCGGCGCGGTACCAGCGCTCGGCGGTCTGGTACTCGCCGCGGGCGGCGTGCAGGGCGCCCAGCGCGTTGGCCGCGTTGCCGTCGCCGTCCTGGGCGGCGCGCAGCCACCACACCGCGGCGCTCTCCTCGTCGCCCGCGTCGCGCAGCAGGAAGCCGAGGGCGCAGGCGGCGCGCGGCTCGCCGTCCTTCGCCGCCGTCAGGTACCAGCGGCCGGCCTCCTTCACCTCGCCCCGCTTCTCCAGGATCACGCCCAGGTGCAGCGCGGCCCTGCGGTGCCCGCGCGCGGCGGCCTGCCGGTACCACTGCTCGGCGCCGTCGGTGCTGTCGGCGCCGTCGGCGTTCGGCCCCGTCGCGCCCTGGCGGGTGCCGGCCCCGTGCTCGCCGGCCCGCTGCTCCAGGGCGCGGGCGAGCCGGTACGCGGCCTCGCGGTGGCCCTGCTCGGCGGCGACGCGCAGCCAGCGCTCCGCCCCGGCGTCGCCGCGGTGCTCCATGAGGTCGGCGAGGGCGTACGCGCCCAGAGCGTGGCCCTGCTCGGCCGACTGGCGCAGCCAGTACTCGGCGGCGGGCTCGTCGCCGCGCTCCCGGTGGTGGCGGCCGAGGGCGTGGGCCGCGGCGGCGGAACCGGCGACGGCGGCGACGCGCCACCAGCCGGCGGCCTCGTCGGGGTAGCCGCGCTGGTGGAGGAGGACGCCCAGGTTGTTGGCGGCGGCGCGGTCGCCGGCGGCGGTGGCGGCGCGCAGGTAGGGCTCGGCCCCGTCCAGGTCGCCGCGGCGCAGCAGCATGGCACCGAGGGCGCTCATCGAGGCGGCGTCCCCGTGGTCGGCGGCGCTGCGGTGCCGCGCCTCGGCCTCGACGGTGTCGGCGGTGGCCTCCGCGAAGTCCGTCGCGGCGTCCGTCGCGGCGGCGTCCCACGCCTCCGCGCCCTCCGCCGCGACATCGGCGTGGTCCGTCGCCTCCGCGGCCTCTCCGGCGTACCGTCGCTCGAACCGCCCTGTCTCCAACAGCGTCGCCCTGCCCCCCATGCATGTCATCGTCGCACCACCCGCAACCGCCTACATCTGGTTATATCGCAGCCAGTGAGGTCACTTCAGCGTTTTGTCGACATGCCCACAGAGAGACAAGTCAAACACGTCACACTCCAACTCCCGCCGGGAGGCGCGGTTTTCGGACCGGCACATGACCAAGGCCCGGATCCTGGAAGGATCCGGGCCTTGGCTTTCAGTAGCGGGGACAGGATTTGAACCTGCGACCTCTGGGTTATGAGCCCAGCGAGCTACCGAGCTGCTCCACCCCGCGCCGTTGTGTGATCCACCGTATCACGGTGCGGGAGGGGCCGTTCGCGGCCCCGTCGCCGACGCCCTGGCGGGGGCGCCGTCCGGCGGGGCCGCGTCCGCTCAGCCGGTGCCGCCCGGGGACGCCGGCGGCGAGGCGGGCGGGGACGGNNGTGCAGANNNGTCNGCAGNNTCGGGGACGCCGGGGCGGACGGGGCCGGCGAGGGCTGCCGGTCGGCGGAGCCCTTGCGCCGGGCGTCCGCCTCCGCGGCGTTCCGGAGCGCGTCCGCCAGCTCCCGCTGCGCCTTGCCGTACGCCTCCCAGTCGCCCTTCTTCAGCGCGGCCTCACCGTCCGCGAACGCCTTCTGGGCGTCCGCGATGGCCTGCTTGAGCGCGGCCTCGCCGGTGACCGGCGGCCTCGGCTGCTGCGGGGTGTCCGACGGCGGCGTGGTCGGCGTCTCGCCCTCCACTCCGAACACCGCGTTGAGGGCGGCCCCGAGGCTGTCCTCGAACACCGTGGTGTCCTTGGTGGCGTCGCCCTCCGGCTTGCTCGCGTCGATGTACGACACGGCCACCTTCTTCAGCAGCGGGTAGAGCGCGCTGCGGCCCTGGGCGTAGACCGGCTCGACGTACAGGAACCCGCCGTCCAGCGGCACGGTGAGCAGGTTGCCGTACTCGATCTCCGAGTCGGCGCCCTTCATGTCGCGGACGAACGTCGCCACGTCCGGGAGGCTGTTGAGCTTGCTCTGCACCTGGGCGGGTCCGGGCACCTCGGACGTGACCCTCAGGAGCCTTATCCGTCCGTAGCCCTCGCTGTTCGCGTCGGCGTCGACGGCCATGAAGCCGCCCAGGTTGGGCCGCCCGTTCGGGGTGAACGTCGTCGTCAGCGAGAACCGCTGCCTGTCGTCCCCGGGCATCTTCAGGCTGAGGTAGTACGGCGGGACGGCGTTGCCGTCCTTCTTCGTCGGGTCGGCCGGCACCTGCCAGGCGTCGGAGCCGCTGTAGAACTGGGCGGCGTCGCGCACGTGGTACCGGGTCAGCAGCTCGCGCTGGACCTTGAACATGTCCTGCGGGTACCGCAGGTGGGACTTCAGCTCGCCGCCGATGGCGCTCTTGGGCTGCACCGTCCCCGGGAACGCCTTCATCCAGGTCTTCAGGACCGGGTCCTCGGTGTCCCACTGGTACAGCTTCACCGTGCCGTCGTACGCGTCGACGGTGGCCTTGACCGAGTTCCGGATGTAGTTGACCTGGTTCTGCTGCGCCACGACCGTGCGGGCCTGGTTGCCGGCGGTCAGCGAGTCCGCGGTGCTGTCGCCGAGGGTCGTGCGGGAGGCGTACGGGTAGCCGTTCGTCGTGGTGTAGGCGTCGACGATCCACTGGATGCGGCCCCCGACCACCGCCGGGTAGGCGTCGCCGTCGATGGTCAGCCAGGGGGCGACCGCCTCGACGCGCTCCTTCGGCGTGCGGTTGTAGAGGATGCGCGAGCCCTCGCCGATGGCTCCCGAGTACAGGATCTGCGGCTCGCTGAACGCCACCGCGTACGCGGCGCGGTTGAAGGCGCCGGACAGGCTGACGCCGCTGTCGCCGCGGTAGCTGGTGGTCCGCTCGCCGTTCGCCTCGTAGTCGAGCTCCTTCTGCGGGCCGCCGACGATCGAGTACTGCTCGGTCTTCTCGCCGTAGTAGATCCGCTGCTCGTACTTGGGCATCAGGCCGGTGGTCGGCAGGCCGCTCTCGGTGAAGACCGGGGAGCCCGTGGCGTCCACCGAGGTGCCCGTGGCCATGATCGCGCCGAAGCCGTGGGTGTAGGTGAAGTGGTCGTTGATCCAGTTCCGCTTCGGGATGCCCCTGATGTTCAGCTCGCGCAGGCCGACGACCATGTCCTTGCCCTGGTACCGGTCGACGTCGAGCGTGACGGGGAACTGGTAGTACTTCCGCTTCTGCTCCAGCTGCTGGAACGTCGGCGAGACGATGTTGGGGTCGACGAGCCGGTAGCTGGCCGCGGCGTCCGAGTCCCGGCGCAGTTGCTCCTTCGCCTTGACGGTGGCCTTGCCCGAGTAGTTCTCGGGGATCGTCGCGTCGATCGCGTACGCCTTGCGCGTCGCCTCGATGTTCTTCTTGATGTACGGCGCTTCCTTGGCCTGCTCGTTCGGCTGGACCTGGAACTTCTGGACGATCGCCGGGTACAGGCCGCCGATCAGGATCGCCGACAGGACCATCAGGCCGAAGCCGATGACCGGGAGCTGCCAGGTGCGGCGCCACAGCGTCGCGAAGAACAGCAGGGCGCAGATGACCGCGATGCAGAAGAGGATCGTCTTCGCCGGCAGGTAGGCGTTGGCGTCGACGTACCTCAGGCCCGTCCAGTTCCCCGCCGCCTTGAAGTCGCTGGACTTCACCGCCAGGCCGTACCGGTCGAGCCAGTACGCGACGGCCTTCAGCGACACGAAGACGCCGAACAGCACCGACAGGTGGCCCGTGGCCGCGGCCGTGGCGCGCGCGCCGGGACTGGTGACGCGCAGCCCGCCGTAGAGGTAGTGGGTCAGGGCCGCGGCGATCAGCGAGAGCACCGTGGCCGCGAAGCCGAAGCCGAGCAGGAAGCGGTACCAGGGCAGGTCGAACGCGTAGAACGCGACGTCCATCCGGAACTGCGGGTCCTTCGTGCCGAAGGGCACGCCGTTCGCCCACATGAGCCAGGTGCGCCACTGGCCGGAGGCGGACGCGCCGGCGATCAGGCCTACGAGCGCCGAGATCGCCAGGAGCACCCACTTCTTGTACGGGGCGACGCCCATGCGGTACCGGTCGAGGCTCTGCTGCTCCAGCGACATCGCGCTCAGCGGCGGTCGCAGCCGGTGCGCGAGCCAGATGTTCAGCCCGACGGCGAGGGCCATCAGCAGACCGAAGGCGGCGAACATGCCGACCTTGGTCCACAGCGTGGTGGTGAAGACGGACGAGTAGTCGACGGAGCGGTACCAGAGCCAGTCCGTCCAGAACCCGGCGAACATGACGAAGAGCATGGCCAGGACGGCCAGCACCCCCAGCGTCATGAGCAGGGTGCGGGCCCGCCGGGAGGGCCGGCCGACTCTGATCCGTGGCCCGGTCGGGCCTCCGCCGCGGTCCGGCATCTGGAAAGCCAACGTGCGCCCCTCGAGTTCGCGGTCGTGTGTGTCGCCTGGGTGGTGCGGTGGCCCCGGTTCCCCGCGGGCCCCACTGATGCAACTTACTGAAGCTTTACCTGGTTCCCGTCTCCGGGTCGAGAAGAGGCAGGATATTGACCATGTCCAACGTTTCCCCCTCCGGCCCTCCGATGGCCGCCGGCCCGCTCACACGCGCGGTCCTCGAGATCGACGAGTACGCCTCGGGGCTCGGCTGGGACCGGCCGGCCCGCCTGTTCGCCCTCGTCGACACGGTGCGGCTGCGCGCCGACGAACCGGGGCTGGCCGCCCGGCTCGGGCCCGACTCCGGCGGGTCCGCCGCGCCGCTCACCCCGATCGAGCAGGGCGAACTGCCGGCCGGAACCCCGCTCGACGAGTTCCTCGCGACGGTCGCGTGGCCCGACGCGGTCGCCGGCTGCGCGCTGACGGTGGAGCGGCTCATGCTCCCGCCGTCCGCCGAGGGGTCCGTGCCGGACGGCCTGGACGAGGCGGGGCTGGCGAGGTGGGTCGCGGCCCACCCGGACCGGCAGGAGGTGCGGATGACCGTGGCCGTCCTGCGCGGCGGGGCGCGCGAGTCGGCGATCCGGCTCCGCGAGAAGGACTCCCCCACCGAGGTCCTGACCGGTTCGGACCTGGTGCCGGGGCTGGCGGACGCGCTGGCCGCCACGTTCGAGGACTGATCCCGGCCGTCCGGCCTCCGGACCGGGTCCGGAGCGGTCCCGGTCCGGAGGGGAGGCCGGGCGGGCCCGGTCTCCCGGAAGCCGGGCGGGCCCGCGGGCCGGGCCTCAGCCCCGCGAGCAGGCGGGGAGGTCCGCGGTGTCGCCCTTGCGCACCTTCTCCAGCGACTCCACCGCGTCCGCGATCGTGTCGACCCTGATCAGCCGCAGCCCCTCGGGGGTGCCCGACACGGCGGCCGGGCAGTTGGCGGCGGGGGTGAGGAAGTACGTCGCGCCGGCGTCGCGCGCGCCCACCAGCTTCATCTCGATGCCGCCGATCGGGCCGACCTCGCCGGTCTCGTCGATGGTGCCCGTGCCGGCGACGAAGCGGCCCCCCGTCAGGGACCCGGGGGTCAGCTTGTCGACGATGCCGAGGGCGAACATCAGGCCGGCGCTCGGCCCGCCCACGTCGTCGAGCCTGATGTCGATGCGGAACGGGAAGGTGTGGTCCGTGCCGGCCCGGATGCCGACGACGGCCCGGTCCGCGTCCTTTGCCCGCACGGTCGTGACGGTGACCTCCTCGGTGGTGGCCGGCTCGCGGCCGGCCTTCTCCGCCGCGGCGGCGTCCGCGGCCGGGACGACGGTGAAGTCGACCGGCTTGCCGGGCCGCCGCTCGGTGACGATCTCCGCCACGTCCCCGGGTTCCCGCACGGGCCTGCCGTCGACCTCCCTGATCACGTCGCCGGCGTGCAGCCTCCCCTCGGCGGGGCTGCCCTTCTGGACGGAGGAGACGACCACGCGGGACGCCACGGGGATCTTCAGTTGCCGGAGGGCCGCGACGCGGGCGCTCTCCTGGGACTGGCTGAACTCCTCGGCGTTCTCCTGGGTGGACTGCTCCTCCGTCTTGCCGTCGGGGTAGAGCGTGTCGTGCGGGACGACGACGCTGTCGTCGGCGAGCCATCCGGTGACGGCCTCGGCCAGGTTCATCCGGTACTCCGCCCCGGTGACCCTGACCGTGGTCATGTTCAGGTGGCCGGATGTGGGGTACGTCTCGTGGCCGGAGATGCGCAGCACCGGCTCGCCGCCCGAGTCGCCCAGCGTGTTCACCGTGGGGCCGGGGCTCATCTCGGAGTAGGGCACCGGAATGAGCACTCCCGCGCAGAGCAGCACGATGAGGGTGAGGGTGGCGGTGAGCATCGTCACGGTGCGGCGCGGCATGGAACGACAGTACGGGACCGGTTCGCCCGTGCACCCGTGGGGCCGCCGTCCGAGGTGGTCTCAGGCGGCTCCGCCGCGGGAGGGCGGCTTCTCCATCGCGTCGCGGAAACGCGCGTAGCCGTCCTGCTCCTCCAGGTCCTCGGCGGTACGGCTCCGCGCCGCCCAGCCTCCCCAGATCGTGGCGCCGACGGCGGCCGACAGCGGTATCAGCAACCAGACGAGTGCTGCCATGACGACCTCCCCAGGTGAGAGGAGCGGCCGATCGGCGGACCGACCGGCTCCCCTCTCCACGCTGCTGCCGGACAGAGCATTGCGCAAATCGGGCTAAAGGTGACGCCCGAGTGGATCAACAGGCGCCGACCCACTCCTCGGTGCCGTCGGAGAAGCGCTGGTGCTTCCAGATCGGGACCTCGTGCTTGAGGTCGTCGATGAGCCGGCGGCACGCCGCGAACGCCTCCGCGCGGTGCGGGCACGACACGGCGACGACCACCGCGAGGTCGCCCACCACCAGGTCGCCCACCCGGTGGACGGCCGCGAGGGCGCGCACGGGGAAGTCCGCGGCCACCTTCTCGGCGACCCGCCGCAGCTCGGCCTCGGCGGTGGGGTGGGCGGAGTAGCCGAGCGCGTCGACGGCGGCGCCGCCGTCGTGGTCGCGGACGGTGCCGACGAAGAGGGCGGTGCCGCCGGCGGAGTCGTCGCCGACGGCCCGGAACACCTCGTCCAGGGAGAGCGGCGTGTCGCGGATCGCCAGGAGCCGGATCGGCCGGTCGGCGGCGCGCTCGCCGGGGTGGTCGCAGCGGGAGGCCATGCCCCCATCGTGCCGTACGCCCCCGCCCCGGTGAACCGNCCCCTCGCCTTGAGGACCCGTGTCACCGGCCCCGTGTCACCGGCCCCGTGTCACAGGCCCCGGCGGCGGCGGGCCCGGCGGACGAGGGCGGCCGTGCCGAGGAGGGCCACCGTGGCGCCCGCCGCGCCCGCCGCCGTGGCGTCCTTGCGGCCGAGGCGGCGGCCGGCGACCGTGCGGCGGCCGGCGACCTCCTCCAGGAGGGCGGCCAGCACCTCCTCGTTGGTCCAGGACGGGCGCCAGCCCGCGTCGTGGAGCCGGCCGACGCTCACCACCCACGGGTGCATCGTGTACGCGAGGTCGCCCGCCGGCGACGGGGTGAGGCCGATGCGGTGCAGCCGGGTCGCCGCGCCCAGGGCGACGGCGGACGGCAGCTCCATCCGCCGGATGCCGCTGAGCTGCTCGACCTCCTCCTGCTCCAGCCACCCGTCGCAGCCGACCGCGAACTCCCCGTCGACCTTCCCCAGCGCCGCGTACTCGAGCGCGCTCACCAGGTCCTCGACGTGGCAGAACTGCCAGGCCGGCCGCGACCCGGCCACGACCAGCAGCCGGGGGGACTCGAAGTAGCGGGTCAGGGCGGTGTCGGTGCCCCCGACGAGGACGGCGGGGCGCACGACGGTGATGTCGAGTCCCGGGTGCGCGCGGGGCGCCCGGCGCGCGAGGCGCTCGATCTCCAGCAGGTCGCCCACCCCGGTCGCCTCGGCGGTGGCCCGCAGCTCGGCGTCCTCGGAGAGCGGGACGTCGTTGTCGGGGAGGGCGCCGTACACCATGGCGGAGGTGCACAGGACGACGCGGCGGACCCCGGCCGCGGCGGCGGCCGTGAGCACGGTCTGGGTGCCGCGCACGTTGTACGCGGTACGGGCGGCGGGGTCGGTCTCCAGGTCGAGGTCGATCGCCAGGTGCACCACGACGTCCGCGCCGCGCAGCCTCTCGGCGATGGCCGGGTCCCGTACGTCCAGGGTGTGCCACAGCGCCTCGGGCACCTCGCCGCGGCGCTCGTCCACCGCGACCACCTGCCGCACCTCCCCGGACGCGACGAGGCGCCGGGTCAGCAGGTCGCCGACGCCGGACGCGGCGCCGGTGACCGCGACGACGGGGCCCCGGGCGGCCGGCGGGGCCGGGCGGTTTCGCGCTGCGCGAACCTGCGGATCTGGGGAACTCACCAGGCGTCTCCAGCGGTTGTCTTCAGTGCGTACGCGGACGACGCGCACGTACCAGGTGACGTCCATCCTGCCGCAGCGGGTGCGCGAGCGGAGCACCGAACCCCGGACCCGGCCGTGATGTCTACGCTGGATGTGATGTCGGGCAACCGCCGTCGGCACCAGGCCGGCGGCCCAACGAGCCGAGGAAACCCGTGAGCGACACCCCATTCGGATTCGGCCTTCCGCCGGAGGAGCCGGACGACGGCGACGAGGGCAAGAAGAAGCCCGAGGGCGGTGCCGGCCCCTTCGGGTTCGGCGGTCTGCCCGGCGGCCAGGGCGGCGCGGACAACCCGCTCGCCGCGATGTTCGGGTCGTTCGATCCCGCCGACCTCGGCGCGGCCTTCCAGCGGCTCGGCCAGATGCTGAGCTACGAGGGCGGGCCGGTGAACTGGGACATGGCCCAGCAGATCGCCCGCCAGGCCGTCGCCCAGGGCACCCCGGACGGCACGAAGGACGCCAGCGTGGGCCCCGCCGAGCGGAAGGCCGTCGAGGAGGCCGTCCGCCTGGCCGACCTGTGGCTGGACGACGTGACGTCCCTGCCGTCCGGGTCGGCCACCGCGGTCGCCTGGTCGCGCGCGGAGTGGGTCGAGGCGACGCTGCCCGCCTGGCGGCAGCTCGTCGACCCGGTCGCGGAGCGCGTCGGCACGGCCATGGGCGACGTGCTGCCGCAGGAGATGCAGGCCATGGCGGGCCCGCTGATCGGCATGATGCGCTCCATGGGCGGCGCCATGTTCGGCCAGCAGATCGGCCAGGCCGTGGGCGTCCTCGCCGGCGAGGTGGTCGGTTCCACCGACATCGGCCTGCCGCTCGGCCCGGCCGGGAAGGCCGCGCTGCTGCCGCTGAACGTCACGGCGTTCGGCCGCGACCTGAGCGTCCCGCCGGACGAGGTGCGGCTGTACCTGGCGCTGCGCGAGGCGGCCCACCAGCGCCTCTTCGCCCATGTGCCGTGGCTGCGCTCGCACCTGTTCGGCGCGGTCGAGGGCTATGCGCGCGGGATCAAGGTCGACACGTCCAAGCTGGAGGACGCGGTCGCGCAGCTCGACCCGTCCAACCCCGAACAGCTCCAGGAAGCCCTGCAGCAGGGCATGTTCCAGCCGGAGGACACCGCCGAGCAGAAGGCGGCCCTGGCCCGGCTGGAGACGGCACTCGCCCTGGTCGAGGGCTGGGTGGACGCGGTGGTGCACGCGGCGGCCGGATCCCGGTTGACCTCGGCGGACGCGCTGCGCGAGACGCTGCGCCGGCGCCGCGCCTCGGGCGGCCCCGCCGAGCAGACCTTCGCGACGCTGATCGGCCTGCAGCTGCGGCCGCGCCGGCTGCGGGACGCCTCGCGGCTGTGGGCCTCGCTCACCGACGCGCGCGGCGTCGACGGCCGGGACGCCCTGTGGACGCACCCCGACATGCTGCCGACGGCCACGGACCTGGACGACCCGGACGGCTTCGTCCACCGGGAGCAGATGGACTTCTCCGAGCTGGACAGGATGCTCGGCGAGGCCGCCGACCGCCCCGGCGAGGACGGCCGGGACGGCAAGGGCGGCACCGGCGGGGACGGCCGGGACGGCAAGGGCGGCACCGGCGAGTGAGCCTCCACGACGACGCGGTCCTCGTGCTGAAGGGGTACGAGGACCAGGAGGACCTGCGCCGCGCCTACCTGGAGCACCTCGCGGCGCACGAGGACGCGATGTGGAGGACCTGCGCGGCCGGGCACCTCACGGCCAGCGCGCTGGTGGTGGACCCGGAGCGCGGCCGGGTGCTGCTGACCCTGCACCGGAAGCTGCGCATGTGGCTCCAGATGGGCGGCCACTGCGAGCCGGGCGACCGCAGGGTGGCCGCCGCGGCGCTGCGCGAGGCGACCGAGGAGTCCGGGGTCCCGGGCCTGGCGCTGCTGCCGGGCGGCCCGGTCCGGCTGGACCGGCACCCGACGCCCTGCGCCTGGCACCTGGACGTGCAGTACGCGGCGGTGGCGCCGCCGGACGCGGTGGCGGCGATCAGCGAGGAGTCGCTGGACCTGCGCTGGTTCGCGTACGACGAGGTGGCCCGGGTGGCCGACGGGTCGGTGGCCCGGCTGGTGGAGGCCACCCGGGCGCGCCTCTGACCCGGCGGGTGCGGGCAGGGGGCGGCTCGCCCCCTGCCCGGGTGCGCGTTCAGTTCCAGGCGTTGTCCTGGTTCCGGCCGCGTGCGCCCTGCCCGCCGACGCCGAACTGGGCGGCGGCGCCCGAACCGATCTGCGCGTTCTGCGGGGGCATGACCTCGCTGGGCTGGACGAGGGCGAAGCCCTCGCCCAGGAAGTTCAGCTCCCAGCCCTCTCCGGTGTCGCCGCGGCGCCGGCGGATGTTCGACGAGTGGGTCTGCGCCTGCATCTGTACGCGCAGCGACGACGACCAGGCGACGATCGCGTCCGCGTCGACGTTGACGTACTTGTCCGGGGTGACCTGGAGCATCAGCGGCCGGCCGGACGTCATGAGGGCGACCTGGCCGCGGCCGGAGATGTTCAGCTGGTACTTGCCGGAGCCGGAGATGCCGTACTGGCTGTCCACGGCGATGACCTCGGTGTGCAGTGCCGAGTCGAGCGCCAGCACGTAGGCGCTGTCCACCGTCAGCCCCTCCTGGTCGACGTCCACGACGTGGATGTGCTGCGCCAGGTTGGCGAGGTAGACGGTGCCCTGCCCGGAGCAGCGCATCAGGTCGAGCCCCTCGCCGGTCTGGGCGCGGGCCGCGCGCCGGCCCTGGTTCTGGTACTCCCCGTCGAAGTCCATCAGCCCCTGGTACGCCACCATGGCGCCCTTGCGGGCGAGGACGTCGTCGTGTCCGGTGAGGGCGACCCGCAGGAGCTGCGGGTTCTGCACGGTGTACCGGTCCTGGCTCTGCTGCTCGACATGGCTGAAAAGCGGGCTCTGCATGATCTGTCTCGCTCCCCCCGGCTCAGTGCCGGATCCGCAGGCGGTCGGTACTGTCCTCGCTCGGCTGGACGACGACGACGCCCCGGCCCGAGAAGGCCATCTGGTACGCCTCGCCGCTGCCGCGCCCGATCAGGGAGGACGCCTTGAAGCTGCGCTTGCCCTTCACCTTCAGCGTCGGCGACCAGGCGACGAGCGCGTCCGGGTCGACGTACGTCTCGTCGTCGCCGCTCCCGCAGTCGACGACGACCGGCGTGCCGCGCGAGGTGAGCGCGACCCAGCCGGTGCCGGCGATCTGCACGTTCCACAGTCCCTGGCCGGCGAACTTCGCCATGCCCTTGACGCGCTCGACGCCCCACCTGAGGTGCGCGTCGAAGGCCAGCACGTTGGTGCCGTTGACGGACAGGGCGTCGTCGTCGAGGTGGACGACGACCACGTCGGCGCCGTAGTCCGCCAGGTACAGCAGGCCGTCGCCGGAGCACTTCATCAGGGGCGCGCCCTCGCCGGTGACCCAGGAGGAGGCGACCTGCCGCACGGCGGGCGGGTTCGGCTCGTACTGGACGAAGCCCTCGTACGCGACGACGGACCCGGTGCGGGCGAAGAGGTCCTGGCCGGTGGCCATGACGACCTTCAGCATGGCGTTGCCGTGGTTCTCCATGCGGGCCGCGGCCGGGGTCGGGGCGTAGCCCATGAGCTGCTGGTTCATTCTTCGGGCTTCCTCAGACCTCGTACGGCTGGACGACGACGAAATTGCCGGGGGCGCCCCGGAACTGGAGGTTCACGGTCTCGCCGCTGTGCCCCGGGTAGGCGTTGCGCCGCAGCCGGACCTGGCTGGAGAGGATCACCTGGGAGGCGGCCGACCAGGCCACGACGGCGTTGCAGTCGGCGAACGTGGTCGGCGTGACCGGCAGGACGACCGGGATGCCCCGCGTCTTCACGACGACCGTGCCGGTGCCCTGGAACAGCATGGTGAACAGCGCGCCGCCGGGGATGCCGTGGCCCTCGATGCGGCGGACCTCCCGGTGGAGCGACTCGTCGAACGCGAGGACGTTCTCGGCGGAGACGCAGATCCCGTCGCCCTGGAGTTCGATCGGGTGCAGGTGGGCGCTGTCCTCGGCGAGGAACACCTGGCCGCGGCCGGTGCAGCGCATGAGCTGCATCTCCTGGCCGGTGGCGTTGCCGACGACGCGGCCGGTGAACCCGGCGCCCTTGTAGCCGAAGTCGACCTTCCCCTGGTACATGACCATGCTGCCCTGGCGGGCGAGCACCGCGGTCTGCCCCATGGCCAGGTCGACCCGCATGAGCTGCGCGTTCTGCTGCGTCCAGCGCTGGCCCGTGGGCGTCTCCCGGTACTTCTGGAGCGCGGCCGCGAGCCCCGCTCCCCGCGGCGCCCCCTGCGGGACGCCGTACGGGGCGCCCGCGGGCGGCGTGCCGTACGGGGTGCCCGCGGGCGGCGTGCCGTACGGGGTGCCCGCGGGCGGCGTGCCGTACGGGGTGCCTGCGGGCGGCGTGCCGTACGGGGCCGGCGCGCCGTGCGGCGGCGTCTGGCCGGGCGCGTGGCCGTGGGGCGGCTGGGGGTGGTGCGGGTGGCCGTAG
>NZ_CP095474.1:707969-708064 GCF_023614315.1 Streptomyces sudanensis
GTGCCGGGACGTGCGGGACGGCCGGGGCCTGCGGGGCCAGGGGTGCCACCATGGTGGGCTGGGCGTACAGCGGCTGTGCCGGGGCGGGCACCGGG
>NZ_CP095474.1:708146-710090 GCF_023614315.1 Streptomyces sudanensis
GGGGCGCCGGGCGGGGGCGCGAAGCCCGGGACGGCGAAGCCCGGGGCCGCCTGCGGCTGCGCCCCGGCGTCCTGCCGGGACTCCTCCGCCTCCTCCGGCTCCTCCAGCACCTCGCCGCCGAAGTTCCTCAGCAGCGCCTCCAGCCCGCCGTCGAAGCCCTGGCCGACCGCGGCGAAGCGCCAGCCGTCCTTGCGGTAGAAGTCGCCCAGCATGACCGCGCGTTCGGTGGTGAACTCGGTGCCGTCGAACGCGTAGCGCGCGACCTCATCGCCGCCCGCGACGATCCGGATGTACCCCGGCCCGACCTGCGACATCTGTCCCGCGCCGTCGATCGTCGCCGTGAAGGACAGCCGGTGGACCGCCTCGGGGACGCGGTCGAGGGTGACCCGGAACGACTCGGTGTCCCCGGCCTGGGCGCCGAGCAGCCGGACGGACCCCTCGGGGGTCTCCGGCTGGTTGAAGAAGACGAAGTACCGGTCGTCGGAGAGCCTCTCGTCGGCGTCGAGACCGAAGCAGCTGACGTCGAAGGTCAGCCCGGGGCCCGCGATCTGCACGCCGACGTACAGATCGGTGCCCGCCGTCAGATCGCTGATCCGGGCCTTGTGGCCCCGTTGGAATTCCCTGGCCATGCGTTGCGACCGTCCCCATCCCGGATTGGTGTGCGTCGCGTCAGGCTAATGGCTGAATACGACGGGGGACCACGCCGGTGACCGGCTCGGTACCGACTCGGTACAGGACCGGTGGCGTCAGGCGCCGGGCCCGGCCGGGGGGCCGGCCGGACGGTCGGCGGCGACGCCCTCCAGGTAGCCCCGCGCGCGTTCCGTCCGGGGGTACGCCTCCAGGAGCCGCCAGAACCGCGGCCCGTGCCCGGGGACGAGCAGGTGCGCCAGCTCGTGCAGCAGGACGTAGTCGACCACGTACTCGGGCATGCCCTGGAGCCGGTGCGACAGGCGGATGCTGCCCTCGGCGGGGGTGCAGGAGCCCCAGCGGGTGTTCTGGTTGGTGACCCAGCGGACGGAGGCGGGGCGCGCCCGGCCGCCGAGGTACTGGGCGGACAGCCGCTCGGCGCGCTCGGCCAGCTCGGAGTCGCCGGGGCGGCGCCTGCTCTCCTGGGCGGCGAGCTTGTCCAGCATGACGCCGATCCAGCGCCGCTCCTCCGTCTCCGGCATCCGGGCGGGGATCAGGACGACGACCCGGTCGCCCTCCCGGTAGGCGGAGACGGTCCGGCGGCGGCGGTGGCTCCTGCGCACCTCGACGGCGGACGTCCGGCCGGTCCGGGAGGGGTCGCCGGACGGGCCGGGCTGGGAATCGGCGGGCACGCCCCGACGGTACCCGCCCGCCGGAGGCGATCCCTCCGCCGTGGCGGTTCGCGCACCATCCCTCCACAGGCCGGAGCATTCGTATGACGAGATGCCTGGACCTGTGGATGGTGCTCCGCGAAGGCGGCGGTACCGGGGGATCCTGTCCGCGTGACCGATGACGGGGGGACGGGGATGCGTCCGATGGTGAGACCGGCGCTGCG
Source organism: Streptomyces sudanensis (assembly GCF_023614315.1). Classification (NCBI taxonomy): domain Bacteria; kingdom Bacillati; phylum Actinomycetota; class Actinomycetes; order Kitasatosporales; family Streptomycetaceae; genus Streptomyces; species Streptomyces sudanensis. Next base: position 709,669 of record NZ_CP095474.1, read on the forward strand.
GCGGGCCTGGCGGGACCTCCAGTACGTGCAGTTCGGGGTAGCGTCCGCGCATGCCGTCGTGGTGGGACCGGTGGACACGACGACCGGGAGCCTGCTGGAGCTGCTGGACGGGACGCGCGATCTCCCGCTGGTGCGGCGGGAGGCCCGCGGGCTCGGAGTGCCGGACGCCTGGCTGGACGCGCTGCTGGCCCGGCTGGCGCGGGCCGGGCTGCTGGAGGACACGGCGGCGGGCGGCCGGGCCGCCGACGCGGTGCGGCGGGAGGCGGAGGCGCTCGACCGGCTGCGTGCCGATCTGGGGTCGCTGTCGGTGGTGCACCGGGGGCCGGGCGGGCCCCTGCGGCGGCTGGCGGCGCGGAGCGGTGTACGGGTGCAGGTCCGGGGTGCGGGCCGGGTGTTCGCTTACATTAGAAAAACAATACTAT
>NZ_CP095474.1:710114-719980 GCF_023614315.1 Streptomyces sudanensis
ACGTACTGGACGGCGGGCGGGTGCAGCCGTGGGACGTGGCGCCCGGCGGACCGCCGCCCGAGTCAGTCGGGGAGCGGCGGGACGCGGCGGCCCGCCGGCTGGTGGCGCGGTCGGCGCCGGGCGGCCGTACGGGCGGAGGACGGGGCGGTGGGGGTGGGCCGGAGCCGGGGCTGTCGCTGGTGGTCGTCGCGCCGCGGGACGGCCTCGCGGCGTACGCCCCGGACCCGGTGACGGCCGACACGTGGGTGGGCACGGGGACCCCGCACCTGTTCGCGGGGGTGCTGGAGGCCACGGGGGTGGTGGGCCCGCTGGTGCTGCCCGGGGACTCGGCGTGCGCGCGGTGTGTGGAGCTGGGGCGGACGGACGCCGATCCCGCGTGGCCCCGGTTGACGGCGCAGTGGAGGTCGGGCCGCCGAAGCGGTGCCGTACCGGCCGGTGACGTGGGGCTGGCGGCGTCGGTGGCCGGACTGGCCGCCGCGCACGCGCTGGCCTTCCTCGACGGGGACGTGCCGGCGAGTGCGGGCGCCCGGTGGGAGGTCTCGTCGCCGCTGCTGCGGTGGCGGGCTTCGCGGGTGCGTCCGCACGGGCAGTGCCCCTGCGGGGCGGCGGACCGGGAGGAGGAGCGGACGGAACGGGAGCGGGCCTCGGCGGTCCGGGGCGGGCAGGACACAATGGCGGGGTAGCCGCCGTCGGCGGCGCGTGTCAGGCGATGCGGCACGACGGTCTGGGTTTTGGAGGGGCGCATGTCTGATCTTCCCCGGAAGGCGATCACCCGTACCGCCAAGTTGGCCGCGCTGCCACTGAGCTTCGCGGGGCGGGCGACCTGGGGGCTCGGCAAGCGGATCGGGGGCAGGTCCGCCGAGATCGTGGCGCGTGAGCTCCAGGAGCGCACGGCGGAGCAACTCTTCAAGGTGCTGGGCGAGTTGAAGGGCGGCGCGATGAAGCTCGGGCAGGCGCTGTCCGTCTTCGAGTCGGCGCTGCCGGAGGAGGTCGCCGGGCCGTACCGGGCGGCGCTGACGAAGCTCCAGGAGGCGGCGCCGCCGATGCCGGCGCGCACGGTGCACGGAGTGCTCGCCGAGCACCTGGGCGACGAGTGGCGGGAGCTCTTCCTGGAGTTCGACGACAGGCCGGCCGCGGCGGCGTCGATCGGGCAGGTGCACCGGGCGGTGTGGCACGACGGGCGCCCGGTCGCGGTGAAGGTGCAGTACCCGGGGGCCGGTGAGGCGCTGCTGTCGGATCTGACGCAGCTGAGCCGTTTCGCCCTGCTGCTGGGCCCCCTGGTGCCGGGGATGGACATCAAGCCGCTGATAGCCGAGATGCGCGACCGGGTGTCGGAGGAGCTGGACTACGCGCTGGAGGGGCGGGCGCAGCAGGAGCACGCCGCGGAGTTCGCCGGTGATCCCGACGTGGTGGTCCCCGACGTGGTGCACGGGTCGGACCGGGTGCTGGTGACGGAGTGGATCGACGGGACGCCCCTGTCGAAGGTCATAGCGGACGGCACTCCGGAGGAGCGGGACCGGGCGGGCCAGTTGCTGGCCCGGTTCCTGTTCTCCGGGCCGGCGCGGACGGGGCTGCTGCACGCCGACCCCCATCCGGGGAACTTCCGCCTGCTGCCGGGCGAGGACGGCGGCGAGCCGCGGCTGGGCGTACTGGACTTCGGCACCGTGGACCGGCTTCCCGGCGGACTGCCGGAGACCATCGGCCTCTGCCTGCGGATGGCGCTGGAGGGCGAGGCGGAGACGGTCTACGAACTGCTCCGCGACGAGGGGTTCGTGAAGGAGTCGATCGAGCTCGATCCGGAGGCGGTGCTGGAGTACCTGCTGCCGATCATCGAGCCGGCCGGCGCCGACGAGTTCCTCTTCACACGGGAGTGGATCCGCACGCAGGCGGCACGGGTGGCCGATCCGCGCTCCCCCGCCCACCAGTTGGGCAGGCAGCTCAACCTCCCGCCCGCGTACCTGCTGATCCACCGGGTGACGCTGAGCACGATCGGGGTGCTGTGCCAGCTGAACGCCTCGGTGCGGCTGCGGGACGAGTTGGAGGAGTGGCTGCCGGGGTTCCTGCCCGAGGAGCCGCTGGAGGAGCCCGCCTGACCGGTCCCGGGGTTCTCACCACCAGGCGGAGTCGAGCCTGCTCTCGATGGACCGGATGTGGGCGCGGGCGCAGGCCTGGCAGAAGTAGAGCCTGGTGCCGTTCTCGACGGAGCAGGTCCAGGTCAGGGGGAGGTCGTCGGCGGTCGCGCCGCAGCGTGAGCACATCACGCCTCGTGCGCGCGACCCCGCGGGTTCGGAAGTCCGCTCGTTCATCACGAGACGATAACCCCGCCACGGGAGAATGGCGGGCAACGCACCGCACACGGGCGGTGAGCGTCCCACCGCGGACGGACCGCGCCGTCCCACCGCGGGCGGGTGGCGGGTGGCACGCCGCGGGGGCCGGTCGGAGTGGACCGGCCCCCGCGGGAAGGTGGTGGCGCGCGGCGGGTGCCGCGGCCGGTTACTGCATGACGGCCATGGCCAGCGCGCGGCGGGCCCGCAGCGAGGCACGCTCGGCGCGGCGCTGCATCCGCCGCGCGGCGATCAGGCGCAGGCCCGCGCGTTGCTCGTCGGCTTGCCTGAGTCGCTCGTGCATATGGGCACGGGCCAGGGCTTCCGGGATGAGTTGCATTTCTCGGTTCCTGTTCTGGCGCGAGGCGTGCGCGCCGAGGGTGGTCGCGTCAGGGGTGGCGGAGCCCGTGGGCTCGTGCGCGGAAGAGGTCATCGGGGCCTGCTTCTGGGGGTCGTGCGTGAGGGGGCGGTCGACGGTGCCGGCGGTGCTCATGCCATGACCGGGTTCTTGCGGGGACGGCCTCGCGGCCGCTTGCGGGCGACGACCACCCCTTGGACGAAGAGCTCACCGCCCCAGACGCCCCACGGCTCCCGCCGTTCCTTGGCGCCCGCGAGGCAGGCGGCCATCAGGGGGCAGGTGCGGCAGAGGGACTTGGCGTACTCGACGTCCGCGGGCGACTCGGCGAAGAAGACCTCCGGGTCGTAGGAGCGGCAGGGGACGGGCGCGCCGAGGTTCTCGATGGCGTCGTCCAACGCGGTGAGGGTGGTGAGGGCGGTCACGTCGTGGTCCTCCGTGAGGCCGGGCGGGGGGAGCGTCTGGGAAGGCGGTACGGACGGGGCGTGCGCTTCGGGATGCACGGTGTGTTGTTCCTCGTCTGATCGGTCCGGCCGGTCGGCCGGTGTGCTGGTACCGGGTTCTGCTGGTCCCGGGGCCCCTTCGCTCTGCTGCGCCCGTTCGGGCAAAACAGAAGGGCCGCGGATCCCTGGTGGGGTTCCGCGGCCCTGAAGGCGCCGGCCTGATGCCGGATCAGGCTGGATCACTCCAGGGTTCGAGCCCGCGGAAGGCCCACTTCGTGTGGTGCTGCGTCTGCTTCGCGTAGTCGGCACCGGTCGCCGCGACGATGCGGGCCGAAGCCTGCATCGCTACCGCTTCCGCTCCCAGTGCCTCGGTCGGTCGCTCATCGGCCTCGAAGCCCTCGGTGACGGGGAGGGCCGAAAGGAAGGACGACGGACGGACGGCCCGGAGACCGAAGAGACCGCTGCCGGGGAACGCCGAGCCGGAGAGGCCAAGCGCACAGGCGGAGACGACCGAGCGATCGGCCACTGCGGCGGTGCTGACGAAGTCGGCGTTGCTGATGCTGATCACTGGAATCGCCTCCTCTCGGCGTCTCAGGGGCCGGCCGGAACCGGACCCGCGGGTGTTCGGAATCAAGTGCAGCACGATGACAGAGCTTCATGGAAGCCGCTGTTCGCGTGGTTAAGAACCTATGGGGCTTTCCGGGGCGGGCGCAAACTATTTTTCCGACGAGTCGCGGTCATTCCGCGCCATCGCCGTCCACGCGCCTCTCACCTGCGCAGATGGCCAGGACATCGGCTCCGAAGCGGTTGAGCTTGCGGATGCCGACGCCGGGGATCACGGCCAGTTCGGCGTCGGTCGACGGGACGGTCTCCGCGATGGCGACGAGGGTCTTCTCGGTGAAGACGCAGTAGTCGGGCTGCCCCAGCCGGCGGGCCTGGCCGGCCCGCCACTCCAGGAGCCGCTCGTACAGGCCCTCGTCCATCTCCGAGGGGCAGTCCTCACAGCGCATCAGCTTCATCTCGCCGGCGACCGTGAGCGTGGTGCCGCAGACCCGGCAGCGGACCGGGCCCCGGGCGCGCCNGGGGCGGGCGGGTCCGGCGGCGCGGACGACGCCGCCGGCCGCGCGGACGGTACGGGCGGCGGGGCTCCCGCTGCCGGGGCGCAGGCCCTCCAGGAAGCGGGACGGCTCGCGGTGGGGGCGGCCGCCGGGCGAGCGGGACAGCGCCCACGACAGGCTCAGGTGCCGGCGGGCGCGGGTGACGCCGACGTAGAGCAGCCGCCGTTCCTCCTCGATCTGCTCGTCGGTCCTGGCGTACGCGATGGGCAGCATGCCCTCGGTGAGGCCGACGAGGAACACGGCGTCCCATTCGAGGCCCTTCGCCGCGTGGAGGGAGGCCAGCGTCACGCCCTGGACGGTGGGGGCGTGCTGGGCGGCGGCCCGCTCGTCGAGCTCCGCGACCAGGTCGGCGAGGGTGGCCCCGGGGCGGGCGCGGGCCAGGTCCTCGGCGAGGCGGACCAGCGCCGCCAGGGACTCCCAGCGGTCCCGTACGGCGCCGGAGCCGGCGGGGGGCTCGGTCGTCCAGCCCTTGGTGGACAGGACGGCGCGGACCTGCGACGGCAGGTCGACGACGTCGTCGAGCAGCGGGTCGTTCGCGCCGAAGCGGGCGGCGCCGCGCAGGGCGGCGCCCGCCTCCCGCACCTCCCGGCGCTCGAAGAACCGCTCGGCGCCGCGCAGCTGGTAGGGGACGCCGGCGTCGGCGAGGGCCTGCTCGTAGATCTCGGACTGGGCGTTGACGCGGTACAGCACGGCGATCCCGCCCGCCGGGACGCCGGAGGCGATCAGGTCGCGGATGCGGCGGGCCGTGCCCTCGGCCTCGGTCGGCTCGTCGCCGTACTCGGTGTAGACGGGCTCGGGGCCGGGGTCGCGCTGGGAGACCAGTTCCAGCCGGTGGTCGGCGGCGCGGCCGCTCGCCTGGGCGAGCAGGCCGTTGGCCAGGTGGACGACCTGCGGCGTGGAGCGGTAGTCGCGGACCAGTCTGACGACGGTGGCGTGCGGGTGGCGGGCGCGGAAGTCCAGCAGGTAGTCGGGGGTGGCGCCGGTGAAGGAGTAGATCGTCTGACTGGCGTCGCCGACGACGCACAGGCTGTCGCGGTCGCCCAGCCACAGGTCGAGGAGGCGCTGCTGGAGCGGGGACACGTCCTGGTACTCGTCCACCACGAAGTGCTGGTACTGGCGGCGGACCTGCTCGGCGATGTCGTGCCGGTCCTGGAGGATGCCGACCGTGAGCAGCAGCACGTCCTCGAAGTCGAGGACGTCGCGCTCCCGCTTCAGCTGCTCGTACATGGCGTAGACCTGGCCGGTCTCCGCGGCGTCGCGCGGGGCGTGGCGCCCGGCCTTCGCCGCGGCGGCCGGGTAGTCGGCGGGAACGGTCTGCGTGACCTTCGCCCACTCGATCTCCGAGGTGACGTCCCGCAGCTCGGTGCGGTCGAGCCGGATCCGGCAGCGGGCGGCCGCGTCGGCGACGAGCTGGGCCTTGCGGTCGATCAGCCGGGGCAGGGCGCCGCCGACGGCTTTCGGCCAGAAGTACTGGAGCTGCCGGAGCGCCGCGGAGTGGAACGTGCGCGCCTGGACGCCGCCCGCGCCGAGCTGCCGCAGCCGGCCGCGCATCTCGCCGGCGGCGCGGTTGGTGAAGGTGACGGCCAGCACGCTCGCGGGCTGGAGGACACCGGCGCGCACCCCGTAGGCGATGCGGTGGGTGATCGCCCGCGTCTTGCCCGTGCCCGCGCCGGCCAGGACGCACACCGGGCCGTGGAGGGCCGTCGCCACCTCGCGCTGCTCCGGGTCGAGCCCGTCGAGCACCGCGTCCGCCGACTCGGGGACCTGCGGGAAGAGGGGGGAGTGCGTCGCTGGTGTCACCCCGCCATGCTGCCAGGTCCCCGGGGGCGGGCCGCGCCGGCCGTCCACAGGGGCGGGACGCCGGTCGTACCGGGCCGGGAATGCGGGGACGGGCCCGGGCGTTCCTCTGCCGTCAGGCGCTTCACGCCGCACTCCGGACCACCCGAGGAGCAGGAGAGACGATGCAGGGAACTGTGACGATGTACAGCACGACCTGGTGCGGGTACTGCCGCCGGCTCAAGAGCCAGCTGGACCGCGAGGGGATCGCGTACACCGAGATCAACATCGAGCAGGACCCTGAGTCCGCCGCCTTCGTCGAGAAGGCCAACGGCGGCAACCAGACCGTTCCGACCGTGCTCGTCCGGCCGAACGGCGGCGGTGAGGACGTCGTGATGACCAACCCGAGCCTGATGCAGGTGCAGCAGGCCCTCGCCGGCTGACCCGGCCCGCCGGTCCCGGTCCGGCGGCCTTCCGCGGACGCCCCCGCCCTCCGCCGGCGGGGGCGTCCGCGCGTTCCGCCCGGCGGCGTCAGCCGGGGGTGCCCGGCCGGGGCAGCGGCCTGCCGTACCACGTCTCGATCAGGTGCGTCGCGATCGAGACGCCGTACGGCGGGAGCACCTCCCCGGACGCGAAGGCGGCGGCCAGCTCCTCGCGGGAGAACCAGCGGGCCTCCTCGATCTCGTCCCCGTCGACGTCGATCTCCGAGGAGGTGGCGCGGGCCGTGAAGCCCAGCATCAGGCTGGAGGGGAACGGCCACGGCTGGCTGGCGACGTACCGCACCTCGCCGACCGTGACGCCGGCCTCCTCGTGCACCTCGCGGGCCACGGCCTGCTCGATGGACTCGCCCGGTTCGACGAACCCGGCGAGGGTGGAGAAGCGGCCCTTCGGCCAGTGGACCTGCCGCCCGAGCAGCGCCCGGTCGTGCTCGTCGGTGACCAGCATGATCACGGCCGGGTCGGTGCGCGGGTAGTGCTCCGCGCCGCAGGCCGGGCAGCGGCGGACGTGGCCCGCCGCCGCGATGTCCGTGCGCTCCCCGCAGCGGGCGCAGAAGGGGTGGAGGCGCTGCCAGTTCTCCAGGGCGACCGCGTGGACCATCAGGGCGGCGTCCCGGGCGCCCAGCAGCAGGCCGGCCTCGCGCAGCCCGGCCTGGCGCGCCGGCTGGTCCATCCGGCCGGGCAGCGCGTCCTTCTGGAGCGCGAAGTAGCTGACGCCGTCCTCGTCCGTGCCGAGGAAGTAGCGGGGGTCCTCGGTGTCGGGCACCTCGAAGGACGGCGTGGTGACCAGTTCGGTGCGCCCGTCCGGGGTGTCGTCGACCAGCACCCGGCCGCCGGAGACGACGAACACGCGGGTGGTGGGGTGGCTCCACGCGGCGGCGAGCCACGCCTCGTCGAGGCGGTGGTGGGCCGCGCGGTCGATCCCGCCCGGGGCGGTGAAGCGGATCGGGCGGGGGACGGCCTCGTTGCCGACGGTGCTCACTGGTGCTCCCAACGTCCCCGGGTGCCCGGGTCCTGTGTCCGGCGTCGTGTTCGGCTTCAGCGGAGTGCGGCGGCCAGCCCGCCCCACAGGTGGGCGCTCGCCTCCACGCCCTTCATCAACAGGTCCAGCTCGACCTTCTCGTTCGGCGCGTGCCAGCCGTCGGAGGGTACGGAGATGCCCAGGAACAGCACCGGGGCGTCCAGCACCTCCTGGAGGTCGGCGGCGGGGCCCGAGCCGCCCTCGCGGGTGTAGCGGATCCTGGCGCCGTCGAAGGCCAGGCTCATCGCGTGGGCGACGGCCCGCAGCGCGGGGTGGCCCAGCGGCGTCAGGCAGGGCCGGGTGGCCGCCCCGAAGGCGATCTCGTGGCGGATGCCGTCGGGGACGCGGGCGGCGACCCACTCGCGCACGGACTGCTCGATCCGGTCCGGGTCCTGGCCCGCGACGAGCCGGAAGGACAGCTTCAGCCGCGCGGACGACGGGATGATCGTCTTGCCGCCGGGGCCCTGGTAGCCGCCGCCGATGCCGTTGACCTCGGCGGTGGGCCGGGCCCAGACGCGCTCCAGGGTGGAGTAGCCGGCCTCGCCGAGCGTGCCGTGCGAGCGGGCCGCGGCGAGCCACGCGGCCTCGTCGAACGGCAGCTCCGCGATGAGCGCCCGCTCCTCCTCGGTGAGTTCGGCGACGCCGTCGTAGAAGCCGGGGACGGTGACGCGCTCGTCCTCGTCGTGGAGCGCGGCGACCAGGCGGGCGGCGATCGTGGCCGGGTTGGGGACGGCGCCGCCGAAGGAGCCGGAGTGGAGGTCCTGGTCGGGGCCGTACAGCTCGATCTCGCAGTCCGCGAGGCCCCGCATGCCCGTGCAGACGGTGGGCGTCGTCTCGGACCACATGCCGGTGTCGGAGACGACCACGGCGTCGGCGGCGAGCCGGTCGCGGCGCTCCTCGACCAGGGCGCGGAAGTGGGCGGAGCCGGACTCCTCCTCGCCCTCCACCAGCAGCTTCAGATGGACGGCCGGGGTGTCGCGGCCGGTGAGGTCCAGGTGGGCGCGGACGCCGAGGGTGTGGAAGAGCACCTGGCCCTTGTCGTCGGCCGCCCCGCGCGCGTAGAGCCGGCCGTCGCGGACGACCGGTTCGAACGGGTCGGTGTGCCAGCCGTCCTCGCGGTCGGCGGGCTGCACGTCGTGGTGGCCGTAGACGAGGACCGTGGGGGCGTCGGGGTCGGCGGAGGGCCACTCCGCGTACACGGCGGGGGCGCCGTCCGTCTCCCAGACCTCCGCGATCGGGAAACCGGTCCGGGCGAGTTGCGCGGCGAGCCACTCGGCGCTGCGCCGCACGTCCCCGGCGTGCTCGGGCCGGGCCGAGACGGAGGGGATGCGCAGCCACTCGGCGAGGTCGGCGAGGAAGTCCTCGCGGTGCCGCTCCACGTACTTCCGCACGGTCCCGACGGCGCTGTCCTGGGTGTCGCTCATGCCGCCGAGCCTATCCGGCGCGCGGGGGCGTCCCGTCGGCCGTCCCGCCGAGGAGGAGCCGCTCCAGTTCGGCGCGGCCGGGCAGCTCCTCCGGGCGCACCACCTCGCCGGTGCGGACGTAGACGAAGGCGGCGGTGACCGCGTCGAGGGGCAGGCCGTGCAGCTCCGCCCAGGCGAGCCGGTAGACCGCCAGCTGGAGCGGGTCGCCGGTGCGGTGGCGGCTGGTCTTCCAGTCGACGATCTCGTACGTGCCGGAGGCGGGGTCGTGGTAGACGGCGTCGATCCGGCCGCGCACCACCCGGCCGGCGAGCAGCAGCTGGAAGGGGGCCTCCACGCGGTGCGGGGTGCGGCGGGCGTACGGGGTCCTCTCGAACGCCTCCTTGAGGACGGCCAGGTCCCGCTCGTCGGCGATCTCCGGCTCGTCGGCGTACACCTCGCCGCCGGGCAGCTCCTCGGGGCCGAGCAGGGGCAGCGGCAGCTCCTCGAACCGGGACTCCACCCAGGCGTGGAACCGCGTGCCGCGCCGGGCGGCGGGCTGCGGAGGGCGCGGCATGGGGCGGACCAGTTCCGCCGCGAAGCCGTCCGGGTCGGCGGCGAGGCGCAGCAGCTGCGACGCGGAGAGGGAGGCGGGCAGGGGCACCTCGCGCGTGGTGGCGCGGGCGCGCAGCAGCTCGCCGGCGAGCGCGTCGAGGTCGCGGTCCCAGGAGGCGACGGTACGGGCCTCCTCGGGGGTGAGCGGGCCGGCGGCGGGCATGCCGCCGGCGGGGGCTCCGTCCGGGGGTGTTCCGCCGGCGGGGGCTCCGTCCNGGGGTGTTCCGTCGGCGGGGGCTCCGTCGGCCGGTGTTCCGTCGGCGGGTGTTCCGTCGGCTGGTGTTCCGTCGGCGGGGACGCGCTGGTGGGGCAGGGCG
>NZ_CP095474.1:720058-720359 GCF_023614315.1 Streptomyces sudanensis
GGGGCGCTCTCGGCGGGGGCGCCATCGCCTACGGGGGCCGGGCCGCCCTCGGCGCCGGGAACACCGGGGACGAACGCGCCCTCGGCGCCGGGGGCGTGCGGCTCGTGCGGCTCGTCCCCCCACGGGGAGTCGTCCGGCTCGTCCGGGTCGCCCGGGTCGCCCGGGTCGCCCGGGTCGTCCGGCTCGTCCGGGTCGTCCGGGTCGTCCGGCCACGGGGAGTCGTCCGGCCACGGGGAGCCGTCCGGCTCGCGCGGGTCGTCCGGCCACAGGGGCTCGTCGGGGGCCCCGGCGAGCTCGGGGG
>NZ_CP095474.1:720397-725284 GCF_023614315.1 Streptomyces sudanensis
GGGACTCCGGGGCGGTGGCGGGCTCNGCGGGGGGGTTGTCCAGGTACGCCAGGACCGTGTCGGCGGCGGCGCGGCGGCGGGCCAGGGAGGCGGGGTCCAGCGGCAGCGGCCACGCCAGGTCCTCGCCGGCCTCGCGGAGCGCCGGGTTCTCGGCGTCCTCCTCCGGTTCGTCCGCCCACGCCTCGATCTCCCCGTACCCGGCCGCGCAGTGGTCGTACAGGGCGTGCAGGAAGGCGGAGGGGCCGCGGCGGCGCTTCTGGGTGGGGCCCCACCAGTGGCCGGAGCCGAGCAGCATCGAGCGGGGGCGGGTGAACGTCACGTACCCCAGGCGCAGTTCCTCGGTGTGCTGGTGGTCCCGCATGGCCTCCTTGAACGCCCTCAGCGACGCCGCGTCCCAGGTGTCGATGCCGGGCAGGGTCGCGGCGTCGCCGCGCAGGGCGTGCGGCAGCACCTGCGGCTGGGCCGTCCACGCCTCGCGCGCCCTGCTGTTGGGGAACTGGCCGGCGACCAGGCCGGGGACGGCGACGACGTCCCACTCCAGGCCCTTCGACTTGTGCGCGGTGAGGACCTTCACGGTGTTCTCCCCGCCGGGGAGCGCGTTGTCGAGGCCCTTCTCGTACCGGGCGGCCGTGCGCAGGAAGCCGAGGAACGCCAGGAGCGTCGCCTCGCCGTCGAGGGACGCGAACCGGGCCGCGACGTCCAGGAAGTTCGACAGGGTCTCGCGGCGGCGGGCGGCCAGGGCGTGCGGGGACGCGGAGAGTTCGACCTCCAGGCCGGTGGTGGCGAGGATCCGGTGCAGGACGTCCATCAACGGGTCGGCCAACGAGCGCCGCAGGTCCCGCAGTTCGGCGGCGAGGCGGGCGAACCGGACGCGGGCCTCCGCCGAGAAGGCCAGCCCGTCGTCGTGCCCGCCCGTCTCCAGGAAGGTGTCCAGCGCGTCGGCGAGGGAGACCACCTCGGCGGGGTCCACCCCCGCGACCGCGGCGGCCAGGCGCTCGTCCGCGTCGTCGGGGCCGTCGCCGTCGCGGTGGACCAGCAGGCGGGCGCGGCGGCCCAGCAGGGCCAGGTCGCGGGCGCCGATCCGCCAACGCGGCCCGGTGAGGAGCCGTACCAGCGAGGCGTTGGCGCCGGGGTCCTGGAGGACCTCGCACACGGCGACCAGGTCGGCGACCTCGGGGAGGTGCAGCAGCCCGGACAGGCCGACGACCTCGACGGGCACGTCGCGCGCGACGAGGGCGGCCTGGATCTCCGGGAAGTCCGTCGCCGTGCGGCACAGGACGGCGATCTCGCCGGGCTCCTTGCCCGTGCGGACCAGGTGGGCGATGGAGTCCGCGAGCCAGGCGATCTCCTCGGCCTGCGTCGGCAGCAGCGCGATCCGCACGACGCCGTCCCGTTCGGCGCCGGGCGCCGGGCGCAGCGCCTCCACGCCCTCGTGCATGGCGCGCAGCGGCTCCGCGAGGCCGTTGGCGAGCCGGAGGAGCCGGCCGCCGCTGCGGCGGTTCTCGCTGAGCGCGTACCGGGCGGCGGGGCGGCCGTCCGCGTGCGGGAAGTGCTCGGGGAAGTCGTCGAGGTTGGCGACGGACGCGCCGCGCCAGCCGTAGATGGCCTGGCAGGGGTCGCCCACGGCGGTGACCGGGTGGCCCGTCCCCCCGCCGAACAGGCCGGACAGGAGCAGGCGTTGGGCGACGGACGTGTCCTGGTACTCGTCGAGCAGGACGACCCGGAACTCGTCGCGCAGCAGGGCGCCGACCTCGGGGCGGGTGAGGGCCAGCTCGGCGGAGAGGGCGATCTGGTCGCCGAAGTCGAGCAGGTCCCGTTCGCGTTTGGCGGCCCGGTAGCGGACGACCAGGTCGAGCAGTTCGCGGCGGGCGGCGGCGGCTTCGGGGACCTTGCGGAGGTCGGCGTTGCCGAGGCGGACCCGGGCGAGGTCGGCGAGCAGCGAGGAGTCGTAGGCGTGGAGGTCCTCGGGGCGGACGAGGTGTTCGGCCAGCTCGGCGTCGAGGGCGAGGAGGTCGCCGACGAGCGTGGGGAACGACCGCGTGAGCGCCGGGTACGGGCCGGGGGCCTCGCGCAGGACGCGGGCGGCGAGCTGGTGGCGCGTGGCGTCGGCGAGGAGGCGGGCCGTGGGCTCCAGGCCGATGCGCAGGCCGTGGTCGGTCAGGAGCCGGCCGGCGAAGGCGTGGTACGTGGAGATGCGGGGCTCGCCCGGCGGGTCGTCGGGGTCGACGGCGTGGGGGTCGGTGACGCCGGCGCGGACCAGGGCGGCGCGGACCCGTTCGGCGAGTTCGCCGGCGGCCTTGTTGGTGAAGGTCAGGCCGAGGACCTGCTCGGGGGCGACCTGCCCCGTACCGACCAGCCACACCACGCGGGCGGCCATCACCGTCGTCTTCCCGGAGCCGGCGCCGGCCACGACGGCCTGCGGGGCGGGCGGCGCGGTGATGCAGGCCGTCTGCTCGGGGGTGAAGGGGATGCCGAGCAGCTCCTTGAGCTGTTCGGGGTCGGTGATGCGTGCGGTCACCCGGAGAAGGCTAACCGGGGGCGCCGACGGGCCGGTCGACCGGTGGACTCCTCCCCCGTTCCCCTCATTTCCTCCTACAACGCCTCACTTTCCCCCGAGTATCCCTTTCTTCCGTTTCCTCCTCACGTCCCGTCACTTCCCCCGCGTCTCCGCTCACTCCACGCCGGTCGCTCCGCGCCGCCCCACTCCACGCCGGTCGCTCCGCGCCGCCCCACTCCACGCCGGTCGCTCCGCGCCGCCCCACTCCACGCCGCTCGCTCCGCGCCGCCCCACTCCACGCCGCTCGCTCCACGCCGCTCCCTTCCACGCCGCTCACTCCACGATGTGACGGCCCTCGGGGCGGGCGCTGCAGGAGGCGTGGAAGGCGCAGGTGGCGCAGTGCTGGCCGGTGGCGGGTGTGAAGCGCTCGTCGAGGACGCGGCCCGCGGCGGTGGCGAGCAGGCCGGCCACCCACTCCTGCGAGGGCGGCTCCTGGGACTGGACGCGCGGCAGGGCGTCGCCGCCCTCCCCCCTGGGGGCCGGCTGGCGCAGGTGGACCAGTTCGGCGCCGCCGGGCTCGGGGCGGCGCCCGCCGAAGACCTCGTCGACGGCGCCCTCGCGGACGGCGACCTGGTACACGGCGAGCTGGGCGTGGCGGGCGACCTCGTCCCTCGTGGGCGCCTGCCGGCCGGTCTTGAAGTCGACGACGTAGGCGCGGCCCCGCTCGTCCCGCTCGACCCGGTCCATGGAGCCCCGGATGCGCACCCGGTACTCCCCCGCCTCCAGCGTCACGTCGAAGCCGTGCTCGGTGGCGACGGCGGTCCGGCCGCTCCGGTCCATCACGTGCCAGCGCAGGAACCGCTCCAGCGCGGCGCGCGCCTGCTCCTTCTCCTGGACGGACTTCCAGGGCGCGTCGAACGCCAGCGCGTTCCACACCGAGTCGAGGCGTTCCATGAGGACCGCCAGGTCGGCGGGGGTGCGGCCGGAGGCGACCTCGTCGGCGAGGACGTGGACGACGTTGCCGAAGCCCTGGGCGGCGGTCGCGGGGGCGTCCGCCCTCACCTCGCGGCCCAGGAACCACTGGAGGCCGCAGGCGTTGGCCAGTTGGTCCAGGGCGCTGCCGGAGAGCGCGACGGGCTGGTCGCGGTCCCGCAGCGGGGCGGGCGCGTGCGTGGTGTCGTACAGGCCCCACCAGCGGTACGGGTGGGCCGCGGGGACCAGCGGCTGGCCCTCCTCGTCGGCGAGCGCGGCGAGCCGGGCCAGCCGGCGGGCGGCGGCGTCGCGCAGGGCGGGCGAGGCGTCCGGGTCGACGGTGGTGGCCCGCAGCTCCGCGACGAGGGCGGCGACGGCGAGGGGGCGGCGCGGGCGGGTGGTGACGTCCCTCGGTTCGACGCCGAGTTCGGCGAGGAACCGGGAGGGCTGGTCGCCGTCCTCCGCGGGCGCCTTGACGGCGGTGACGACGAGCCGGTCGCGGGCGCGCGTGGCGGCGACGTAGAACAGGCGGCGCTCCTCCGCGAGGAGCGCGCCGGGGGTGAGCGGTTCGGCGAGGCCGTCGCGGCCGATCCGGTCGGCCTCCAGCAGGGAGCCGCGCCGCCGCAGGTCGGGCCAGAGGCCCTCCTGCACCCCGGCGACGACGACCAGGCCCCATTCGAGGCCCTTGGAGCGGTGCGCCGTCATCAGGCGCACGGCGTCGGGGCGCGCCTGCCGCCCGGAGAGGGTGTCGGCGGCGATGTCCTGCGCCTGGAGTTCGGCGAGGAAGTTCAGGGCGCCGCGCCCGCCGGTGCGCTCCTCGGCGCGGGCGGCGGTGTCGAACAGGGCGCACACGGCGTCGAGGTCCCGGTCGGCGTTGCGGCCGGCGGGGCCGCCGCGCAGGGCGGCGCGGTGGAGGCGGTTCGGCCAGCCGGTGCCGTTCCACAGGTGCCACAGGGCCTCCTCGGCGGTCCCACCGAGGGCGAGGAGGTCGCGGGTCTCGCGCAGGAGCCTGCCCAGGTGCTGCGCCCCGCGTGCGTAGGCCGGGTCGTGGGCGACGAGCCGTTCGGGTTCGGCGAGGGCGCGGGCGAGCAGCACGTCGGAGGGCGGGGGCGCCTTGTCGCCCGCCGCGCGCTCCTCGTCGCGCAGGGCGCGCCCGAGGCGGCGGAGGTCGGCGGCGTCCATGCCGCCGAGCGGCGAGGTGAGCAGGGTGAGCGCGGTCTCGGTGTCCAGCCAGGGGGCGGTGTCCTGTGGGCCGGGGTCCCCGGTGTCGGGGCCTTCCGTACCGGGGGCGTCCGGGGCNGGGGCGCCCTCCTCCATACCGGGGTCCCCGACGCCNGGGGGGTCCGAGGCGGGGGTGCCGGCGGCCTCCGGGCCGGGGGCGTCGGTGCCGGCGGCCTCCGGGCCGCGGCCCCCGTCGC
>NZ_CP095474.1:725291-751539 GCF_023614315.1 Streptomyces sudanensis
GTCACTANNGNNNGAGCACTGNNCNNNGCCCTGCGNGCCTCCGGAGCCCCCGCGGCCCCCGGGGGGCGCAGGGCCGCCGCGGCCGTGGCGCGCAGGGCGGTGAGGAGCGGGGCTACCGCCGGTTCGTGGCGCAGCGCCACGTCCGCGCCGTCCACCTCCAGCGGCACGCCCGCCGAGGTCAGGGCGCGGCGCAGGGACGGCAGGGAGCGGGCGCCGGCGCGCACCAGGACGGCCATGTCGCTCCACGGCACCCCGTCCTCCAGGTGCGCGCGGCGCAGGACGTCCGCGATGTTGTCCAGCTCCGCGGACGCGGTCGGGAAGGTGTACGCCTCGACCCGCCCGCCCTCGCGGACCGGCGCCAGGTCGCGGTGGGCCCGCACCGTGGCGGCGGGCAGGCGCGGCAGCGGCATCCTGGCCGCGAGCAGCCGGGTCGCGGCCAGGACCGCCGGGGCGTTGCGCCGCGCGGTCCGCAGGACGGCGACCGGCGCGGGGCCGCCGTCCGCGCGCCGGAACGCGTGCGGGAAGTCGAGGACGCCGTTGACGTCCGCGCCCCGGAACGCGTAGATCGACTGGTCGGGGTCGCCGAACGCGTACAGGGTCCTGCCCCGCCCCGCGATGGCCTGGAGCAGCCGCACCTGCGCCGGGTCGGTGTCCTGGTACTCGTCGACGAACACCGCGTCGTACGCGGGGAGCGTCACGCGCTCGGCGAGGAGCACCGCGCGGTGCACCAGCTCCGCGTAGTCGAGGACGCCCTGGAGGTCGAGGACGTCCAGGTACTCGGCGAGGAACCCGGCCGCCGCCGACCAGTCGCGCCGCCCCGTGCGCGCGGCGAACGCGGCGAGCGCCCGCGGACCGAGGCCCAGCTCCCGGGAGCGGGCCAGCACGGCGCGCACCTCGTCGGCGAAGCCGCGCGTGGTCAGGCAGGCCCGCAGCTCGTCGGGCCAGTGGACGCGGGCCAGCCCGTCCCGCTCCAGGTCCAGCTGCCCGGCGAGCAGTTCGCGTACGGCGACGTCCTGCTCGGGGCCGGACAGCAGGCGCAGCGGCTCGGCGAACAGGTCGGCGTCCTGGTGGGCGCGGACCAGGGCGTAGCAGTACGAGTGGAACGTCGTCGCCTGCGGGGCGCGCACGCCGGGCAGCCGGGCGGCCATGCGGTCGCGCAGTTCGACGGCGGCCTTGCGGCTGAAGGTGAGGACGAGGATCCGCTCGGGGTCGGCGCCCCGCTCCACGCGCGCCGCCACCGCCTCGACCAGCGTCGTCGTCTTGCCGGTGCCGGGTCCCGCGAGGACCAGGAGCGGTCCGTCCGCGTGGTCAACCACCGCCCGCTGCGCCGCGTCCAGGAGAGGAGGGGCCACCGGGTCCGGCGGGGTGCGCACCAGCCGGTACGCGCCCGGGGGCCCCGGTCGTGCCGGGTCCTGGTGCGGTGCGCGCCGGGTGGTGGAAGGGGAACTCACGTGGATCGCCGGTCCTGGGGGGTCGTGCCGGGGNTACAAAGAGGTGGAGAAGGGGCGCGGCTCCGCCGTATGGCGGAAGCTGTCAGTTGTGAGCCATCGCACGCCCGGTGCCGTCCGCGCCGCCGCCGGTGCCGTCCCAGCGGGCCCGGCCCATGTCGAGGCGGGGTGCGGGGGCCGGGGCGCCGCGCCCCGGCGCGGCCTCCCGGAGCGGGGTGGCCTCCGCGCGGTAGTACCCGAGCGCGCGCCGCTCGTGCCCGGGCAGCGGCCGGCCGTCGGCGCGCACCACGCGCCACCACGGCACGGCCCCGCCGTACAGCGCCATGACCCTGCCGACCTGGCGGGGGCCGCCCTCGCCGAGCCATTCGGCGACGTCCCCGTAGGTCAGCACCCGGCCGGGCGGGATGAGTTCGACGACCTCCAGGACGCGTTCCGCGTACTCCGGAAGCCGGTCGGGGCGCTCGTCGGCAGTCATCGGCACCATCCTGCACCACGGGTACGACAACGCGGGCATCGCACCCTGATGCCCCTCCCCGCCCCCCGGCCGTGCCACCATCTTCCGGGCGGTGACAGGTGAGACGAGATCGTGAAGACGGAGAGAAGGCGAGGGAACGGGACGTGCGGCCTCCCGACGTGGCGAGTGCTTCCGGTGCCGGGCCGTGCCCGGACACCGCCTCGCGCGGCGGGCCGGAACGCGGCGGGCCGGAGCGCGGCGGGGACGACGGGCCCGGCCCGCCCGGCGCCCCCGCCGAGCAGCACGGCGACCTCTCCGGCGACGAGCCGCTGCTCGCCGCGCGCGTGCACCGCCCCTCGGACCTGCTGCGCCTCCTCGTCGGCGTCCTCGCGATCACCGTCGTCATCGGGATCGCGGCCTTCGCCAGCGGCACCACCTCGGGGCTCGAACAGGACATCAGCAAGGGCACCGGCCAGGCCCCGGACGTGTTCGTCAAGGTGGCCGGGCTCGTCTCCAGCATCGCCGTGCTGCTCGTGCCCGTGGCGTTCGCGATCGAGCGGCTGGTCAAGAGGGACGGGCTGCGCCTCGCGGACGGCGTGCTGGCGGCCGTGCTCGCGCACGGGCTGACCCTCGCGACGGACCTGTGGGTGGCGGGGCCGGCGCCCGCGACGATCCGGGACGCGCTGACGCAGCCGCAGGGCGGCGGCGTGCTCACGGACCCGGTGCACGGCTACCTGGCGCCGGTCATCGCGTACATGTCGGCGGTCGGCATGGCCCGGCGCCCGCGCTGGCGGATCGTCCTGTGGGTGGTGGTGCTGCTCGACGCGTTCACCATGCTGGTGGCGGGCTACACCACCCCCCTGTCGATCGCCCTGACGATCCTGATCGGCTGGACGGTCGCGTACGGCGCGCTCTACGCGGTCGGCTCCCCGAACGTCCGCCCCACCGGCCAGACGCTCCTGGCGGGCCTGCGGCACGTCGGGTTCCGCCCGGTGTCCGCGATGCGCGCGGAGGGCCTGCCGGACTCCGCCGAGCAGGGCGACCGGGGCCGCCGCTACCTGGTCACCCTGGAGGACGGCCCGCTCCTGGACGTGACGGTGGTCGACCGGGAGCAGCAGGCGCAGGGGTTCTTCTACCGGGTGTGGCGCCGGATGACGCTGCGCGGCATCACCACGCGCAGCTCCCTGCAGTCGCTGCGGCAGGCCCTGGAGCAGGAGGCGCTCCTGGCGTACGCGGCGATCGCCGCCGGGGCGAACGCGCCGAAGCTGATCGCCACCTCCGAACTCGGCCCGGACGCCGTGATGCTGGTGTACGAGCACCGCGGCGGCCGCTCCCTCGACGCGCTGGCCGACGAGGAGATCACCGACGAGGTGGTGCGCGGCTGCTGGCGGCAGGTCCGGGCGCTGCAGTCGCGGCGCATCGCGCACCGCAGGCTGACGGGCGACGCCCTGCTGGTGGACCACTCCGGCAACGTGGTGATCACCGACCTGCGCGGCGGCGAGATCGCCGCACGCGACCTGGTGCTGCGGATGGACATCGCGCAGCTGCTCACCACGCTCGGCCTGCGGGTCGGCGCGGAGCGGGCGGTCGCGGCGGCCGTGGAGGTCCTCGGCCCCGACAAGGTCGCCGGCTGCCTGCCGCTGCTCCAGCCGATCGCGCTCAGCCGGTCCAGCCGCGCGACGCTGCGCAGGCTGGCCCGCGAGCGGTCGCAGCGGGAGCGGGAGGCGGTGCTGCAGGCGTCGGAGGCCGCGAAGCGGGCCCGGCTGGAGGCGTCCGCCGAGGCCGGCGAGACGGACCCCAGGACGGGGCGCAGGGCGGTCCGGGCGGAGAAGCAGGCCGAGAAGCGGGCCCTGGAGGACGCCCTACACGGGGCGCGCGAGGAGGACCTGCTGGCGCAGATCCGCCGCCAGGTGCTGCGGATCAGGCCGCAGGCCCCGGTGGAGCCGGTGCGGCTGGAGCGGATCAGGCCGCGCACGCTGATCAGCCTCATCGCGGGCGCCGTCGCCGCGTACTTCCTGCTGTCGCAGATCGCCAGCATCCCGCTGTCGACGATCAGCGACGCGGACTGGGCCTGGGTCGCGGTGGCCCTCGCCTGCTCGGCGCTCAGCTACGTGGCGGCGGCGATGAGCCTGCTGGGCTTCGTACCGGAGCGGGTGTCGTTCCCGCGGACGGTGGTGGCGCAGGTCGCCGGGTCCTTCGTCAAGATCGTCGCGCCCGCCGCGGTCGGCGGGGTCGCGCTCAACACGCGGTTCCTCCAGCGGGCCGGGGTGCGGCCGGGCCTGGCGGTGGCGAGCGTCGGGGCGTCGCAGCTCTTCGGGCTGGGCGCGCACGTCCTGCTGCTGCTGGCGTTCGGCTACCTGACCGGAACCCAGCGCTCGCAGGGCGACCTCACCCCGTCCCGGACGGTCATCGCGGGGCTGCTGACCCTCGCGGTGCTGCTGATGGTGGTGACGGCGGTCCCGGCGCTGCGGAAGTTCGTGTCGACGCGGCTGCGGTCGCTGTTCGCCGGGGTGGTGCCGCGCATGCTGGACGTCCTCCAGCGGCCCGGCAAGCTCCTGACCGGCATCGGCGGGATGCTGCTGCTGACGGCGACGTTCGTGCTCTGCCTCGACGCGTCGGTCCGGGCGTTCGCCGGCGGCGAGCAGCCCCTGTCGTACGCGAGCCTCGCTGTGGTGTTCCTGGCGGGCAACGCGCTCGGGTCGGCGGCGCCCACGCCGGGCGGCGTCGGCGCGGTCGAGGGCGCCCTGCTGGCCGGCCTGGTGCTGGCCGGGGTGCCGAAGGAGGTCGCGGCGCCCGCGGTGCTGCTGTACCGGCTGCTGACGCTGTGGCTGCCGGTGCTGCCGGGCTGGGTGTCGTTCAACCACCTCACGCGCAAGGACGCCCTGTAGGGACCGCGCCCGGCCGACGGGTCCGGTCGGCGGGCGGGGCCGGTACCCGGGCGGGGCGGTACCCGGGCGGGGCCGTACGCCCTCCCCCGCGCGCCCCATACACCCGGTACACCCGGTACACCCGGTACGCGGCCGGGGCCGTACCCGCCCGACCGGCCCGTACGCCCTCCCCTGCCGCGCACCCGGCAGGTCCGCGCGCCCCGGCCCGCGCCCCCGGACCGGCCCGCACGCCCGGCGGAGCCGGACGACCAGGGTCGCAGCCGCGAGGGTGAAACGCCGACACCGCTTGCGGATGCCGCTCCACCGCGCCTAGATTGCCGCGCATGCGTTCCTACACCTCGCAGCAGGCGGCACGCCTCCTGGGCGTGAGCGCCGACACCGTGCGCCGCTGGGCCGATGCCGGGCGGCTCCCCACGCGCCGGGACGAGGGCGGACGGCGGCTGGTCGACGGCCGCGACCTGGCGGCGTTCGCCGTCGAGCTGGCCGCGCGGTCCGGCGAGGGAGCCGAGGCGCCGCCCTACACCAGCGCGCGCAACGCGTTCCCCGGCATCGTCACCGCCGTGCGGCTCGGCGACGTGGCCGCCCAGGTGGAGATCCAGGCCGGCCCGCACCGGCTGGTGTCGCTGCTGACCCGCGAGGCCGTGGAGGAGCTGGGCCTGG
This sequence comes from Streptomyces sudanensis, assembly GCF_023614315.1. Taxonomy (NCBI): domain Bacteria; kingdom Bacillati; phylum Actinomycetota; class Actinomycetes; order Kitasatosporales; family Streptomycetaceae; genus Streptomyces; species Streptomyces sudanensis. The sequence continues at coordinate 730,742 of NZ_CP095474.1, forward strand.
AGGTGGGCGTCGAGGCGGTGGCGCGGGTGAAGTCGACCAACGTCCACATCGACCGTGCCTGACCGCCCGCGCGGCGCCCGCGCGCCCGTACCCGTACCCGCCGACCGTCCGGAGGTCCCCGTGCGCCGTGCCGCGCGCCGCGCCGTCGCCGCCCTGCTGGCCGCCGCCCTGCTGCCGCTGGCGGCCTGCGCCGGCGCCGGCGCCCCGGCGGAGCCGGGCGGCAGGCTGACCGTGCTGGCCGCCGCGTCCCTCACCGACGTCCTGGAGGACGCGGGCGCCGCCTACGAGGAGGAGCACCCCGGTACCGACGTGGTGTTCTCCTTCGCCGGATCGCAGGAGCTGGCCTCCCAGGTGCGCCAGGGCGTACCGGCCGACGTCCTGGTCACCGCCGACGCCCCGACCATGGACGGCCTGGGCGGCGCGGTCGGCGAGCCCGTCGTCGTCGCCCGCAACCGGCTCGCCGTCGTCACCGCCGAGGGGAACCCGAAGCGGATCACCGGCCTGAAGGACCTGTCGCGGCCCGGGGTGAAGGTGGTGCTGGCCGCTCCCGAGGTGCCGGCCGGCCGCTACAGCCGGCAAGTCCTCGACGGGGCCGGGGTGGAGGTGCGGCCCGTCTCCCGGGAGCCGAGCGTCCGCGCCGTCCTGGGCAAGGTCCGGCTGGGCGAGGCGGACGCCGGACTGGTGTACGTCACCGACGCGACCGCCGCCCGCGACGAGGTCGACGCGGTCGCCGTACCGGACGCGCACAACGCCGTGGCCTCCTACCCGGCCGCGGTCCTCGGCTCCGCGCGCGACGCCGGCGCGGCGCGCGACTTCGTGGCGTGGCTGCGGTCGCCGCGCGCACGGGCGCTGCTGACGGCGGCCGGTTTCGAGGTGCCGTGATCCGCGCCCGGCGGACCCCCGTCCCGTTCGCGGTGCCCGCGCTGGCCGCGGTGGTGTTCCTGCTGCTGCCGCTCGCCGGGGTGCTGGCGCACGCCCCGTGGCGCACCCTGGGGCAGCGGCTGACCGCGCCCGCCGTACGGGAGGCGCTCGGGCTGTCGCTGGCGGTGTCGGCGTGGGCGCTGGGACTGTCGCTGCTGCTCGGCGTGCCGCTGGCGTGGGTGCTGGCCCGGGTCGACTTCCCCGGCAAGGCGCTGGTGCGGGTGCTGGTGATGCTGCCGATGGTGCTGCCGCCCACGGTGGCGGGCGTGGCCCTGCTCCAGGGGTTCGGGCGGCGCGGGCTGCTGGGCGGGGTCCTCGCGGACCGGTTCGGGGTGTCGCTGCCGTTCTCGACGGCGGGCGCGGTGGTGGCGGCGGCGTTCGTGGCGATGCCGTTCCTGGTGATCAGCCTGGAGGGGGCGCTGGCGGGGCTGCACCCGCGCCACGAGGAGACGGCCGCGTCGCTGGGCGCCTCGCCCTCGCGGGTGTTCCTCACGGTGACCGTGCCGATGGTCGGGCCGGGCCTGGTGGCGGGGGCGGCGCTGTGCTGGGCCCGGGCGCTGGGCGAGTTCGGGGCGACGATCACCTTCGCGGGGAACCTGCCGGGCACGACGCAGACGCTGCCGCTCCAGGTGTACCTGCTCCTCCAGAACGACCCGGACGGCGCCGTCGCCGTGTCGCTGCTGCTGCTCGTCGCGGCCGCGGCGGTCCTGGTCGCGCTGCGCGGGCGCTGGCTGGGCCCCGCCGCGGTGCGGCGGGCCCCGCGCCCGGCACCCGCCCCGGTAGAGGAGCGGGAGCAGGAGCGGGACGGCACCGGCCGGCCCCCCGGCGAACCGGCGGGCGGGCACCCGGCGGGGGCGGCGTGGCCGCTGTCGGCCGGGGTGGGCGGGGCCACCGCCGTCCGCCTGGACGTGCCCGCCGGGACGACGGTCGCCGTCGTCGGGCCGAACGGCGCCGGCAAGAGCACCCTGCTGCGCGCCCTGCTGGGCCTGACCCCGCGCGCGACCGCCACCACCCTGCGCCTCGGCGGGCCGGAGCTGGCCGGCCTGCCGCCGCACCGGCGCGGCATCGCGTGGGTGCCGCAGGACGGGGCGCTGTTCCCGCACCTGACGGCGCTGGCCAACACCGCGTACGGGCCGCGCGTCCGGGGCGTGCCGCGCCGCCGCGCCCGCCGGGAGGCCCGGGAGTGGCTGGAGCGGCTCGGGGTGGGCCACCTGGCGCACCGCAGGCCGGGCGAGCTGTCCGGCGGGCAGGCCCAGCGGGTGGCGCTCGCCCGGGCCCTGGCCGCGCGGCCCCGGCTCCTGCTGCTCGACGAGCCGCTGGCCGCCCTGGACCAGACGGCCCGCGCGCGGGTGCGGCACGCCCTGCGGCGGCACCTGGCCGGGTTCCCCGGCGTGTGCCTGATCGTCACGCACGACCCGGTGGAGGCCGTGTCGCTCGCCGACCGCGTCCTCGTCCTGGAGGAGGGGCGCCCCGTGCAGTACGCGGAGCCCGCCGAGGTGGCGCGGCACCCGCGCTCCCCGTGGGTGGCGCGGATGCTCGGCCGCAACGCCTGGCCGGGCACCGTGTGCGGCGGCGGCCTGGACACGGCGGACGGCGCCCGGCTGGTCACGGCCGCCGACCCGGCGCCCGCCGACGGCTCGGCCGCCCTCGCCGTGGTGGCGCCCGAGGCGGTGTCGCTGCACCGCGCCCGCCCCTCGGGGAGCCCCCGCAACGTGTGGCGGGGCACCGTGCGGGAGCTGACCGCGCACGGCGCGCGGCTGCGGGTCCTGGTGGCGGGCGCCCCGGGCGCGCCGTCCGACGTGGTCGCGGAGGTGACCCCGGCCGCGGCGGCGGACCTGGGCCTCGCGGAGGGCTCCGGGGTGTGGCTGAGCGTGAAGGCGACCGAGATCACCGTCGTACCCCTGTAGGCGCGGCCCGCGTCCCGGCGCCCGCCCGCGGCGGGCCACCCGCATGGGCGCCCGTCGCGGGCGGGGGGACGGCGGGGCGCCGACGATGGACCCATGCCGACCACCCGCCCCGCCCGGAGGACGACCGCCCGGCGGACGACCGCCCGCCGGCGCACCGCCGTCCTCGCCGCCGCGGCCCTCCTCGCCGCCGCCGCGGGGTGCGGCGGCGACGGCGGCCGGGACGGAGGGGAGGACGCCGGCGGGGAGGCGATGCGGAAGCTGGCCGCGCAGAAGCTGTCGTGGAAGCCGTGCGCGCCCTCCGCGACGGAGGGCGGTGAGGTGCCGCCGAGCCCGCTCCCGGACGGCACCCGGTGGGAGTGCGCCTTCATGGACGCCCCGCTCGACCACGCCGACCCCGGGGGCGAGACGATCGAACTGGCCCTGATCCGCGCCGGGGCCCGCGACCGGTCGCGGCGGATCGGTTCGCTGCTCTTCGACTTCGGCGGCCCGGGCGTCTCCGGGGTCACCGCCCTGCCGTCGTTCACCCCCGAGTACGAGACGCTGCGCCGCCGTTACGACCTGGTCGGCTTCGACCCGCGCGGAGTGGGCCTGAGCAGCGGCGTGAAGTGCCTGGAGCCCCGCGCGCTGGACGCGTTCTTCGCCCGGGACGCGACCCCCGACGACGCCGCCGAGGAGAGGGCGTACCAGAACGCGCTGAAGGAGTACGCGCAGGCGTGCGAGGAGAGGTCGGGCGAGGTGCTGCCGCACGTCGGCACGGAGAACGCGGCCCGCGACATGGACCTGATGCGGCGGGTCCTCGGCGACGACCGGCTGCACTACTTCGGCTTCTCGTACGGCACGGAGCTCGGCGGGGTGTACGCGCACCTGTTCCCGCGCCGGGTGGGCCGGGCCGTCTTCGACGCGGTCGTCGACCCGGGCGCGACCGCCGAGGAGGGGGCGCTCGGCCAGGCGAAGGGGTTCCAGCTCGCCTTTCGGAACTTCGCCGCCGACTGCGTGCGGCGGGGCGACGCCTGCGCGCTGCCCGGCGGCACCCCGCAGGAGATCGAGCGGTTCGTCACCGGCCTGCTGGAGCGGCTCGACGAGCGCCCCGTCCGGGGCATCGGCGACCGCGCGCTGACCCAGACGCACGCCGCCAACGGCATCGCGCAGGCGCTGTACTCCAGGGAGTACTGGAAGTACCTGGAGCAGGGCCTCGACGAGGCGGACGGCGGGGACGGCGCGCTGCTGCTGGCCCTGTCCGACTCGCTGAACGGCCGGGACGAGAACGGCGACTACGACAACCTCCAGGCGGCGAACGCGGCGATCAACTGCGTCGACACCAGGCAGCGGTTCACCGCGGAGCAGGTGAGGGCGAGGCTGCCCCGGTTCCGCGAGGCGTCGCCCGTGTTCGGCGAACTCCTCGCCTGGGGGATGCTGGGGTGCAGCCAGTGGCCCGTCCCGGGCCGGTCGGACCGCCCGGACGTGAGCGCCCCCGGCGCGCCGCCGATCCTCGTCGTCGGGACGACGGGCGACCCGGCCACGCCCTACGAGGGCGCCGCGGCCATGGCGTCGGCGCTGGGCGAGGGCGTCGGCGTGCGGGTGACGTACCGGGGCGAGGGGCACGGCGCGTACAACGGCGGCGACGCCTGCGTGCGGCGGGTGGTGGACGGCTACCTGCTCGACGGGAAGGTCCCCGAGCCGGGGACCGTCTGCCCGTGACGCCGCCCACCGGGGCGCGGGGGACGAAGCGCCTACGATGGCTGTTCGACGGCGGGAGGCCCGGCGCGCCCGGGGGAGCTTGGGGGGACACGTGATCGAGCGCAAGCGGGTGCGGGCCGCGGCGGCGGTGCTCGCGGCGGCCCTGGCGGCCGGCGTGACCGCGGGCTGCCGGGGCGGGGACGCGGCCCCGGACGGCGGCCCGTCGGCGAGCTCTGCGAACAGCGCCGCGGACCGGCCCGGGAGCAGCCCGGGCATGCCGGCGCTGCCGGCCACGCTGACCGGCCAGAAACCCCGGTGGGAGCCGTGCGGAGCCCCCGACGGCGAGCGGGAGCCGGGGCCGGAGTGGCGGTGCGCGACGGTACGGGTGCCGCTGGACTACCGCAAGCCGGACGGCGAGACCCTGCCGGTGGCGCTGATCCGCAAGGAGGCCCGCGACCGGTCGAAGCGGATCGGCTCCCTGCTGTTCAACTTCGGCGGCCCCGGCGCGTCGGGCGTGGAGATGCTGCCGGGCTTCGCGCCCGACTACGAGGCGCTGAACACCCGGTACGACCTGGTCGGCTTCGACCCGCGCGGCGTCGGCGGCAGTTCGGCGGTGGTGTGCCGGTCCGACGAGGAGCAGGCGCGTGCCGAGGCGCGGATCGACCCGACACCGGACACCCCGGCCGAGGAGGCCGCCTACCTGAAGGACGGCTCCGACTTCGGGGCCGGCTGCGCCCGCCGCTCCGGCAAACTCATCCCCCACGTGACCACCGGCAACACGGCCCGCGACCTGGACGTCGTCCGCCACGTCCTCGGGGACCCCGAGCTGCACTACTTCGGCATCTCGTACGGCACGCAACTGGGCGCGGCGTACGCGCACCTGTTCCCGGGACGCACGGGCCGGACGGTGCTGGACGCGGTGGTCGACCCGACCGCCGACAGCGAGGGGCACGCCCGCCACCAGACGACGGGCTTCCAGCGGGCGCTGGACAACTACTTCGCATCCACCGGCGAGGACCCCGCGGAGGGCACGGCACGGGTGGCGCGCCTGCTGGAGCGGCTCGACGAACGGCCGCTGGAGACGAGGAGCGGCCGGAAGCTGACGGAGGGCCTGGCCCTCACCGGCATCGTCACCCCGCTGTACGCGGAGAGCGGCTGGCCGCTGCTGACGGAGGCGCTGCGGGAGGCGGAGGACGGCCGGGGCGACGCGCTGCTGCGCCTCGCCGACATGTACAACAACCGCGACGCGGACGGCCGCTACGGCACGGACAGCCACTCCCAGCGGGCGATCTCCTGCGCCGACACCGACCAGCGGCCCACGGCGGCCCGGGCGAGGGAGCTGCTGCCCGAGTTCCGGCGCCTCTCCCCCGTGTTCGGGGAGTTCCTCGCCTGGGACACGGCGGGCTGGTGCGCGAACTGGCCGGTGAAGGGCGAACCGGCGGACCGGGACGTGTCCGCGCCGGGCGCCGGGCCGATCCTGGTCGTCGGCACGACGGGCGACCCGGCGACCCCGTACGAGGGCGCCCGCAGGATGGCCGACGGCCTGGGCGAGGGCGTCGGCGTGCTGGTCACCAACAAGGGCGAGGGGCACGGCGCGTACGGCACGTCGGCGTGCGTGACCCGGACCGTCGACGACTACCTCCTCCGGGGCGAGGTCCCCGAGGACGGCACCACCTGCCCCTGACGGGCCCACCCGGAAGGGGTCGGCGGCACGGGGACGCCCGCGGGGGCGGCGGGGCGGGCCTCGTGCGGCCGACGGACGGGCTCGGTCGGTGTGACGACGGCGAGCGCCGTTTCGGCCGGCCGTTCCCCAAGGACCAACCACCGGCGCACGCCCCTGATGCCGGTGTCGAGGAGACGTCGCGCCCACGTCGAGCGGTCAGCGACCGTACGCGGCGCCGGGTCGGGCGTAGGTCATGGCGTCCTGGTCGGCGCGGAACGCGTCGAGGCCGATGTCGGGCACGGTCCCGGACATCGCGGCGAACTCCTGACGGGAGACGAACCGGCGGCGGCACCGCAGAGGCACGAGCTGTCCGATCGGACGTCCGTCACGGATGACGGTGAACGACTGGCCGCCCCGCACGGCGTCCATGACCTCCCGGGACCGGTTGCGCAGATCCCACTGGGTGATTTCGGGCTGAACACTCACACCCCTCACGGTAGGACCCCGTACCCCACGAGGGCATCCCGTAGGACAAGGACCTGTACCGACAGGCCCTTCCAAGGCCCCGAGGCCCGAGGACTACAGCCCACCGGGCGCCCGGAGCCCGTCGGTTCGGGTCAGACCATGGGGCGGCGGCGGGCGCGGAGCCAGTGGACGCCCTTCACCGCGTGGGCGGCGATGGAGAGTCCGAGACCGAAGAGGGCGAACCAGAACCAGGACCCCGCCCTTGTGAGGCTCAGCATCAGGCCGCAGAAGAACAGCAGGGAGCCGACTCTGTCGAGCAGGTCGAGGAACGCCCCGGGACGTGCCGACGGGTCGGCCCTGCGCACTCGTCGGATGCCGGGAACGAGGGCGAAAACCTGCAAGACGGTCAGACCGACAACGATCCAGAGGAGCCAATCGGGTATGTCCACGGCGCGCACTGTATCGCCCCGTGGTTCCCGGGTGCTCGGCCGCGTGACGGTGCGGACGGCAGGAGGCGGACGGCGGACGGCAGACGGCAGACGGCAGACGGCAGACGGCAGACGAACGTCCGCGCACCGCGGCGATCCCCCGCAGACCTGAGGCTCCCTCCCCCCCTCGCGCCTCAGACGTCGACCTCCGCGTACGCCGTCTTGCCCGGTCCCCCGCCCTCGCGGGGCACCACCGCCCAGCGGCTCGCCAGCGCCGACACCAGCCACAGGCCACGGCCCGACTCCGCGTCCGGCTCGGGCGGTGCCAGGGGCGGCACCGGCGGCACGCGGTCGTTCCGCGTGTCGGTGACCTCCACGCGTACGAGCCCTGCGGCCGGGTCCAGCGACAGGCGGAGCCTGAAGTCCTGGCCGGGCACGCGGCCGTGCGTCACCGCGTTCGCGGCGAGTTCGGCGACGATCAGGGTCACCGTGGCGTTCGTGTCGGAATCGTGCGGGTGGCCCCAGGCGTCGAGGCGATGGGAGGCGAGTCTGCGAGCCAGTCGGGCACCACGCGGTGTCGACGTGAACGACATGCAGAACTCCCGCACCGGACACGGAGGTCGGCGGGTCTCCCCGGAAGGGTGGGTTTCCGTCGTCATGGCCACGAGCCTGGTCCGGCGCGCGTACCGTCACCAGCGACGACGCCCTTACACACGGTGGCCGTGCGCCTGCCGTGGGTGCCTTGTCGGGGGGCGGCGGTGAGCCAGGTGCGAGGGGAGAGCGATGACACAGGTTCCGGAGCAGGTCGGCGGGCAACGGGGACAGGACCCGGCCGACGAGTTACTGCGGTCGTTCGGCCGGCAGATCAAGATCCTTCGGCAGCGCGCCGGACACACCCAGGCCGCCCTGGGGGAACTCCTCGGATACAGCGAGGCACAGATCGCGGCCATCGAGCAGGGGCGGCGCGTCCCACGGCCCGACACCATCGACAGGCTCGACCACCTGCTGGAAGCCGAGGGCATGCTGCTCGCCATGAAGCGGCCCGTGGCACTGACCCGATACCCGGCGTTCTTCCGCGACGCGGCCCGCATCGAGGAGACGGCGGTCGAGTTCCACCAGTACGCCCCGCTGATCGTGCCCGGCATGCTCCAGACCGAGGAGTACGCCAGGACCATGTTCACCGTCTGGCGCCCGCGGAGGAGCGAAACCGAGATCGAGCAGATGGTCTCGGCCCGACTCGAACGGCACAGGCTCTTCGATCGCAAGCCGGCGCCCGTGCTCAGCTTCGTCCTTGAGGAAGCGGTCCTTCAACGGCCCATCGGTGGGGTGGACGTCCTTCGGGGGCAACTGGAGCACCTGCTGCTGGCCGGGCAGAACCCCAACGTGGAGATCCAGGTGATGCCGACCCAGGTGACCGATCACGCCTGCGTGGACGGCCCCTTCACCCTCATGGTGCCGGAGGGCGGGGAGCAAGTGGCTTACGTGGAGAGTCAGGGAAGCGGTCGCGTGCTCACTTGTCGGGAAACCGTCCGGGGTATCGCCGCTCGGTATGGAATCATCCGGGCACAGGCGTTGCCGCCTGCCAAGTCCCAGAACCTGATCGAGAAGTTGTTGTGAGAAGGAGACCCATGAACACCGAGCGGTCCGAGATCCCACAGCTCCACTGGATCAAGAGCACCCACAGCGGAGGCGAAGGCGGTGATTGCGTCGAGATCGCCCCTGCCCCCTCCGCCATCCACGTCCGCGACTCCAAGGACACCGGACAAGGCACCCTCACCGTCACACCGGGCGCCTGGACGACGTTCCTCGACCTCGCCCGCCGAAGCTGACCGACACCCGCACCACCCGACGTGTCACCGGTCTGGTGATCGCCCGCCACGTCCCACCGCTTGATCGAGCAGTCGCTGCGAGGAGGAGACCCATGAACACCCCGCGGTCCGAGGTCCCACAGCTCCACTGGATCAAAAGCACCCACAGCGGAGGCGCGGGGGGCGATTGTGTCGAGATCGCCCCTGCCCCCTCCGCCATACACGTCCGCGACTCCAAGAACACCGGACAAGGCACCCTCACCGTCACACCGGGCACCTGGACGACGTTCCTCGACCTTGCCCGCCGAAGCTGACCGACACCCGCACCACCTAAAGCGCTCCCGGCTCGGCTGACCGTAGGCGCTTTCGCGCAGGATCGACCTCGGCAAGCAGAAAACCGCGCATACGGCTGCGCAGACCCTGTGGCCGTCCCCTCGGGGGCGGCCACAGACGCGTCTCCGGGAGGTCCGGCGCGTCCGTACCGCACCGACGAGACGGGCAGCGGACGGACGCTCGGCCCCGTGAACCATCGTCGGGACTCCGCCGGCCTGGTACGGCAACCTCCCTCACCGAGTGCTCTACCAGTGGTGCCGGACTTCTTCCGGTGCGATGTCCCACGAGGTGCCCGCGATACCGCCGGTACGGAAGAACAGGGCCCAGGTGACGACACCGTCGCCGGCCCGCTGCGTGCCCGGCTCGATCTCGAAGCCGTCGACGAACATGTCTCCCTCGGGGCTGAACCTGACCCCCGCGTTGTGCTCGACGGCGTACGCCTCCATCTCTCGCGAGAGTTCGGACGGCACACGGCCGATCAAACGGATCCCCCCGTACGTGACTTGCGGGCCGCGCAGCCCGTCGACAAGGGCGCAGGTCAACCCCACGCCTTCGACGAAATAGCACTTCACGGCCGGTCGCTTCCATCTGTCCGCTTCGGCCCGGTGGAACTGGACGCGCCACTGGGAGCGGTCCCAGTTCCAGCGCTCGATCTCGTTCTGCTCGGCGGTGAAGCCGTGCTCCGCCATGGCGGCAACCGCATCGTGCCGGTCCATGCCGAAGCACAGGGGCCCGATCGTCCGGCGGGGGACGAACCCCCACTGCTCGCGCTCGGAGTCCGCGAGCGCCACCCAGTAGTCCGTGTTCACGGTCCGATGATCGTCCACATGGATTCCCTCGGCACACTCCGACAGGAAGGCCCGAAAAGAACGACCTGACCGAGTGGAGGCCAGGTCACCCCCACTGCACGCGAGTCGGCAGCCGTGGACCACTTCCGGTACGGCTCACTCCCTCGGCAACGCCACCGTTTCTTTTCGAAATTCGTGGACCAGGTGATCACCCACTGAGGTTTTCTCATCGGTGTTCACTTCCGGATTCCGTTGGGAATGAGGGCTGCTCGGGCGATGTCGCCGGTCCGGTGGGGGCTGAGCGTGACGTGCTGCAGGATGCGCCATCGCTGCTTGAGTTCGGCGGTGGTGCGCTCGCCCGGGGCCCGGACATGCCGCAGTGGCATGTTGGGCATGCGGGTGTCGGCGTGGAGTGCCTGTTCGGACTGGCCCTTTGGGCGGCGGACCGGGATGCGGATGCCGATGCCCGCGCCGATGTAGCCCTTGTCCGCCAGGGTCGGAAGGCCCTCGGTGGCGGCCTTGTGAAGGGCGGGCAGGGCGTGCAGGCGGGCGGCGGTGATGTCGGTGACGCTGCCGGGCTCGACGTCGGAGACTTACAGGGGGGTGCCGTCCGGAGCGGACAGGAATTGGATGTTGCCGCCGAACGCCTTGTGCTTCTGGCTGAACCACAGGTCGTTGCCGTTGTCCCGGAGGCCGGCGAGGCGGTCGGACTCGATCAGTGTGCCGTCGAGGATCACGTGTGTCATGCCCTCACCTCGGCAGCGGGAGAGGACTTCGTACAGGTCCGGGGCCTTCTCGGAGAGGATGTCGATGCCTTCGTGCAGGTAGCGGTAGCCGGTGGCCTGGGAGATTCCGGCGTCGCGGGCCAGGCAGTGCACGCACCCGCGCTCGCGGAACCAGCGCAGGACCGGTACGGCCTGGCGGAACGGGCCCAGCGCCCGCGAGCCCTTCGGCGTGCCGATGCGTCGTCGGTGTGCGGCCGGCAGGCGGGACAAGTACTCCACGGCATGGCGTGGGACATCGAGCGTGGCAACAGAGGTGACCAACGTGAAGCCTCTGGTGGTTACAGACATGATCTTGTGGTGAGACCTGTCCCACCAGGGGCTTTACGTCTGTCCAGAGCCGGGGCCGCCCCGCCCGATCCACCCGGACCCACACCGATCAGCCCGCTTCGCGGAGATCATTTCGCTGAGAAACCCTCACTCAGTCGATTTGGCGCCGCACCCACCAAGTCCGCGCCCGCCGAAGCCGCCACGCCGCCCGCGACCGAAGAGACTGCGATCGCGACTCCGCTGCAGTACAGGCAGGCGAATGGGGCAAGAGGGCAATCCCCGCCAGTGCGAGCAGGCCTGAAAGCGCGGTGCACATGCCAAGGGGCTGTGATTCGATGCGATTCGAAGATCTCAACGACCCCGGCGAAAGGATACCTGTGCATCTTCTCCGCCTCGCCGCAGCAACTGCAACGGCGTCCGTACTCGCCATCTTGATCCCCACTACGGCCACGGCCACGGCCAGACCAACGGTTGCGGAGCGTACCGCCGCCACCGTCGACGTTAGCAAGAGCCAGCTGACCGACGAGCAGATACGTGCCTTGTGGACGCCTACGCGCATGAAGGAAGCGCTCCGTAATCCTGCAAAGGCGCCCGCAGCGCGTCCGGACCACGCACGCAAGGGCCGAAGCGCTGCTCCGCAGCAGGAACTGATGGCATCAGCGCCTGCTCAGGGCTTCGACGCGAAGGCCGCCGCGCCTCAGACGAACGCAACAGCCGCAGCAGTGCCTGTCTCTCAAGCAGCCCCCACTATCAATGCCGTGGGCAAGCTGTTCTTCTTCACACCTGACGGGGAACCTAACCACTGCACTGCGGCGTCGATTGCTTCAACTAACAAGAACACCATCTGGACTGCCGGCCACTGCGTCCATCTTGGTAACGGCTCGGGTGACGCCGGCTGGATGAAACACTTCCTGTACGTTCCGGGGTACCAGGATGGAGCTGAGCCCCTCGGGTCGTGGACTGCCGCCCACCACTACGCCCCGACAGCTTGGACCCAGGACGGAGACCAGTTCGAAGCCGACATGGCAACCCTCGTGCTCAACCCGCACCGAGACCACGGCACCCTGCTGGACGCGGTCGGGTTCGCGTTCGGCTATCAGTTCACTGAGAACGGGACGGACTACGCAAATACTGTTGCGGTGGGATACCCGGTTAAGGGCTACCAGCGCACCGACCTCGACGGGGAGCGCCTGATGTACTGCGCAGGCGACACCACCGACGCCAGCTTCTTGAACCCCTTTGATGACAGGATCAAGATCGACTGTGACATGGGTGAGGGAGCCAGCGGGGGGCCCTATGTGTGGGGTCCTCAAAACGATCCTCGCATCGTCGGAGCCGCCAGCCACCACGAGGCCGACAAGGACACCAAGCAACGCGTCAGTGATGACATGTTCTCGTCGGAACATGGAACCTACGCGGCCGCGGTGATCAACACCGCCAATGGTGTCTGACTCTGAAACAGAATGCAGCGACGGGCCCCTCCCGCACAGGAAGGGGCCCGTCGCCGGTTCCCATCAGTCGACCAGGACTGTCGGCGGCCTCTCAGGAACGATGTACTTCCGCGACTCCGACCACATCGCCTCAAAGATCTCCCGGTCAGTCATCTGGTCGATGTCGGCCGGAAGCTTCTTTCCTGACCTTGCCAACGCGGCCTCCCACTGTCGGATGTAGTCCTCACGGACAGGAGGCTCCGTCGTGTGCGACTCCACCGACACCACGTCATCCTCGCTCATCACCAACGTCGCGCCTACCGTCACCGCCGAGCCGCAGAGCGCACCCAGTAGCGTTGCCAGCACGACAATCCGCTTCCGCACAGCCATGCCGCTGAGACTAGCCGACACTCTCAACGCCTTCACCAGATGCTGACTCTCACTCGGGTGAGCAGGGCTTCTCAACGGAGTATCCGTTTGTTTCTCAGCATGCACTGAGGTTTTCTCAGTGAAATGATCTCCGCGAAGCGGGCTGATCGGTGTGGGTCCGGGTGGATCGGGCCGGGCGGCCCCGGCTCTGGACAGACGTAAAGCCCCTGGTGGGACAGGTCTCACCACAAGGTCATGTCCGTAACCACCAGTGGCTTCGCGTTGGTCACCTCTGTTGCCACGCTCGACGTCCCACGCCATGCCGTGGAGTACCCGTCCCGCCTGCCGGCCGCATACCGACGACGCATCGGCACGCCGAAGGGCTCGCGGGCGCTGGGCCCGTTCCGCCAGCGTCACCGACCGATCTCCGCATAGGCTCCGGATCGGAAGGCTCGGTCGTGGTAGTGCGCGCCGTGGTCGCGCCACAAGCGCACCAGGTGGCGTGGAGAAGAGCGGTCGACAGCGCTTCCTTGCAGGGGCGCGACATTACGTCAAGGACAGTCGTTCCACCAGGTCACAGCCCCAAAGGAGTCGTAACCACCAGTGATTCCAAACCTGGGTGCCCGATACCCCGGCACGGAAGGGACCCGTAGGGTTCCCCGCATGGTGACTGCGACTGTCCGCGAGTGGCACGACGAGGAAGGGTGGGGCGTGCTCGACTCCCCGGAGACACCCGGCGGTTGTTGGGGGCACTATTCCAACATCCAGATGGAAGGTTTCCGCACGTTGTCGCCGGGACAGCGAGTGGACCTCCAGTGGGAGGCCCCCGGCTTCAAGCAGGACGGGTACGATTACCGGGCGGTGAACATCGTGCCTTGGCCGGTCTGACATCCACGCCTGGCATCAGCGACGGCGGACGGCAGCGGTTGTGAGCGGTCCACGACAACCTTGCTTCGTGGATCGGCTGAGTACTGCCCGCTGTGGTCTCCTGGTGACCGCCCCTGCGTTGTCCCGTGACTCGGGAAGAGGCCGACGGGTCGCCACGGCCGGACCGGCTGGTCGGGTTCCGCCGCGACTCGCGGTCCCTCGGGGTTCCGGTCAAGCGGGTCGAACCGAACGTCGGCAAGCCGTCTTCAGGGGTGCGGAACGGCCTGGGGGTCGGGCCGCCCCCGGGCCGTCCGGCCTCGGCCGAAGCCGACCGGCGACCGGCGACCGGCGACGACGGAAGCCCACGGCGTCCGATCAGGTCGGAGCCGTGGGCTTCGTCCGTCCCGCTGGCCAGCGGGACCGGTGGTCGACAGGACCGGTGGTCAGTAGGTGATGACGAGGCGCACGGAGGGCTTGTCGATGACGTGGCCGTGTGCGAGCCGGCTGTCGGGGGTGCCTGCCGGGTAGGCGGTGATCGACGGCTGGATGCTGCGAGCGGTGTCCCATGCTCGGAGTCGGGTGGTCAGCCGTTCGGCAAGGTTCCGGGCGTCGGGGCCGTATCCCGCGGCGCCGAGGCGGTAGCGCCTGCTGCCGTCTTGGTCGATCGGTTCGAGGATCAGGTAGGCGAGGGAGTCCGTCTCGGCGAGGGCCGGGGTGAGGGCGGGGATCGCCGGCCGGTGCAGACCCGTCCCCTCGGCGAACGCCGCGGGTCGGACGGTGAGACGGCAGGTCGCCGGGTCGGTCGCGCTCAGGCGCAGCCAGATCCCGTCGAGCGGCTCGTCCGGCGCGACGGACACGTCCATCCACGCAACGTGCGCCCGGTCCGCGGTGAGGTTGTGGCGCAGGTCGGTGGGCTGGATGGGCTGGTCGGCGTCCCAGTACAGCTTCACGAGACGGTGCTCGTCGACGTAGTCCTCGCGCTCGCCGTCCTGCCCGATCATGGGGAGGAAGCCGCAGGTAGCGAGGGATTCGGATCGGAGGCGGTCGGCTTCCCGGACGAAGGCGACGCTGCGGGTCAGGCCGCGCCAGCGCAGGGGGAGGACGAGTCGGCCGCCGACAGGGAGCTGATCCCACCAGGTCGCCGGGAGGTCCCAAACGCCGACGGTGGCGATGATCCGGTCGTACGGGGCGAACTCCGGGGCTCCGAGGGCGGCGTCCCGGGCCAGGACCCGCACGTCGCCGAACCCTGCGGCGGTGAGGCGCTGCCGGGCGTGGGCGACGACGTCCTCGTGTACGTCGAGGGTGGTGACCTTCCCGTCCGGGCCGGTGAGGAGCTGCATGAGGGCGGCGTTGTAGCCGGTTCCCGCGCCCGCTTCGAGGATGTCGTGGCCCGGCTGGATGTCGAGCTGGGCGAGCATGAAGAACACCACGTCGGGCTGGGAGACACAGCTCAGCGGCAGTGTGTCGGGGTCGGGGTTGTCCTTGATGGTCACGGCCTGGTTGGCGTAGGCCGTCTCCAAGGGGGCCTGGGGGATGAACTCGTGCCGGGGCACCGTGCGCATCGCCGCCTCGACGCGGGGGTCGTGCAGGCCGGCGATGCGCTCCTTCACGATGCGGTCGACCAGGCGGTCGCGGAGGTCCTGTGGGCTGCTGGTGTCGGTCATGGTGTCCTTCCGAGGGTGCGCCCGCCCCGAGGCACGGTGCGGGCTGGGCCTTGCTGAATGGTGTCGCGGGTACGGCGACTCAGCCGCTCAGGAGCAGGCAGAGGTCCCACTGCGAGTCGGAGTCGGGGTCAGTACGTCCGCGCTCGGTGAGCCGGATCAGCTCGAGTCCCGCGCTGCCTTCCATGAGCGAGGGGTCGGGTGGTGGTCCGTGCTGTTCCAGGTGGGCTGTGAGGGCGGAGTGCAGCCGGGGCAGCAGGTCGTGCAGCCGTCCTTCCTTCTCGTCGTCGGCGGCACGGTGGGCTGCCTGTATGAGGCCGGCCCACCCGTGGCAGAGCGAGGTGTCGGAGAGCAGGGAAGTCTGCTCGGGGTCCAGGAGGCATCCGGCGAGGGCCTGTTCGGCGTGCTCTTGGAGGGAGGTGTCGCCGAGTGCGCGCCCGGCGAGCTGTTGGGCGCGGGCGATGCCCGGGGTGCCGTAGCACCAGGATGGCCGTGTGGGGCCGATGCGGGGGGTGTGGCCGCGCCGCTGCTCGTGGGGGTCGATCCATGCCGGCCACCGCGCGGTCGGGCCGGTGCCGGTCCTCCAGTCGTGCAGCCACTGGCAGATCCGGGTGATGGCGTCCTTGTGGCCGGTCACGGTGTGGTCGCGCAGTGCGGCCGTGGCGAGCAGGGCGAGTGGCCCGGCGATGCCATGTGCGAGGCCGAAGTTGCCGTGCCCTTCGACCGGCCACATGGCCCCCGGGCTACCGGTGGCCCACCAGCCGGGGAGCGTCTGCCCGCCGGACGTGACGGGCTCGGTGAGACGGACGAGGTAGGAGAGTGTGGCGTTCAGCTCGGCGGTGTTGCCTCGGCGCAGGTGGTAGACGCCCAGTCCGGTGAGGCCGCTGATCAGGTCGAACTCGGCGGTGCTGGCGATCTGCCCGCGGGTGATGCGGTCGTGGGCCGCGTTCAGCCGCTCGGCGGTGATGCGCCGTACGTGGTCGTCCAGGGTGGTCAGAAGCCTTTCGGCGGCCGGGGTGTCGACGAAGGTCAGGACGTAGGCGACGGCTGGGGCTCCCTCGTACAGGCCGATCCCGTGCCGGGAGGCGGCCACGATCGGGCTGCGGAGCATGTCCGAGGCCCACGGTCGCATCGCGTCGGCGTTACCCGCGCCCGCTGCCGCTCCGACCGCGTGGAGGAGGGTGACGCCGGCGGCACCGAAGTACAGCGACTGCGGGCGTGGGGAACGGGTCACCGGTCGGTCCCCGTCCACGCGAGGCAGGCGACGGCGGCCTGCCGGGCGGCGCGTCGGCACGTCTTCTCGTCGTCCCGGCTGATGCCCCGCATCCGGTTGTAGTGCATGTGCAGCAGCGACTCCAGCACCATGTCGAGGTCCATGCCGTCGCCTACGTGGTCGCGGTAGCTGACGAGGGCGTCGCCGCGGCGGTGCCACGCTTCCGCGAG
Organism: Streptomyces sudanensis; assembly: GCF_023614315.1. Lineage (NCBI taxonomy): Bacteria > Bacillati > Actinomycetota > Actinomycetes > Kitasatosporales > Streptomycetaceae > Streptomyces > Streptomyces sudanensis. The sequence continues at coordinate 747,554 of NZ_CP095474.1, forward strand.
AGTGCCGCTCCAACCTCGCGCGGCCGGTGCCTGCGCGCGGGCGAGCCGGATGACCTGTTCCGTCACCGTGCGGTCCGCGACAGCCGCCATGGGCCGCCCGGCCAGCCAGCGCAGACCGTCCTTGGGCCCGAGCATGCCGCGGACGATGTCGATGAGGCCCACGGCTGTGAGGACCTGGCCGCCTGCACCGGCCGCCGGTAAGGCGAGTTGCGTGGCCGCCACCTGGGAGTCGGTGACGAACACGGTTTCGGCCCGCACCAGTGCGGCGCCGGTGCCGTAGCGGCCGGTCTCGGGGGTGTAGCTGGTGAACACCACATCGCCGATCATCCCGGAGTCGCGCAGCCTCGCCGTCCAGGCGCCGATCGCTTCGGTGTAGGTGTGCCGTTGCACTGCGCTCGCCGTCCGGATGCGCAGCCGAATGTGATCGGGCTCGTTGGGGCTGCGGTAGCGGATGTACCACCAGTCGGGGTGGTCGGGGAGGCTGGAGGCGAAGGGCGCCATGTGCTCGGTGATCAGCTCATCGTGCAATTCGGGGTGGGTGTAGAGGTGGACCGTCACCCAGGCCGCGTCCGGGGCGGCCGGGGGCGAGCCGAGTGTGCGGTTGCGTTGGACGGGCAGGTGCCCGGTGAGGGGGTTCGGCGCGGGCGGGCGGGTACTGACCATCGGTACGGCCACCTCGTGAACGCGGCTTCCGATCCAGCCGAAGCAGTCCTCCGGAGGTGCTTCGGTCAGCACCGCCCGCCCCTCACGGTCCAGGCGCTCGCGCAGGATCGCGGCGTGGGCGGGCACGTCGAGTGCGAGGCGCAGTACGCGGTCGTCGTCGCGGAGTTCCACCGGGCCCTGGCACTGCCACGTCGTGCGCCATGAGTCGAGAGCGTCCGACCACTGCGCCGGGGTCACTTCCGGCCCGGGAAGGTCGCCGGCGGACAGGTGCCAGCGGGCAGGCGCCAGGATGGTCTTGTCGTAGCGCACACGCGGCAGGAACGGCAGCCGCTCGGCGTGCGGCCCCCAGTCGAAGCCGGTCCATGCCGGGCCGAACGCGCGGGACAGGTGGGCGAGGAACCGGGCCAGGATCGGCGGTTGCTTGTCCAGCGCCATCGCGTGAAAGACCTGCGGTTCGATGACCTGCCGCCGGGAGAGGCTGACCAGGTGCAGACGACCGGACGCGACGGTGACGGCCAGGTCGTCCACGTCGATGACCTCGGTCTTCCCGTCGGCGGCCCGGTGCTCCCCGAGTGGGATGACGCGGGGCAGGTAGGCGGGGATGCGCGCGACGTTCTCGATGTGGGCGTACAGGCCCGGGAAGGACATCTGTGCTGTGAGCGCCCCCTGCACGCTGGCGGGGATTCGCCGGTACACCTCTTCCAGCCCCGAGCCGGTGGCCGCCGCCGTGAACCGCGAGGTGAGTGTTCCCGCGCTGCGTGCTGGCGTGACCGTGATCGTGAACTCGCTCCGAGCCAAGGCGGCGAGGTCGCGGGCGTGGATACGGGCGCACATCTCCACGGAGGGCGGCGCCTCCCCGCTCCCGACCGGTTCCCCGGCGATGTGCTCGATCAGTTCGTCGGTGAGGATCAGCTCGCGCTCTCCCGCTGCCACCGCACCCCAGGCGAGGGTCAGCAGCCGGGCGTCCCGCTCCGAAGCCGACGGCTTCGGTGCCGTCCTGCGGCTGCCGGGGTACAGCGCTGGATAGCCGAGCCCGGCCGCAGGGTCCACCACGTCCTTCAGCGGGACGAGGGTGCCGCTGCCGTACCGCTCCCAGAAGGCCGCGTAGTAGTCCTGCCAGACGCCCTGCCCGTTCGGCTGCCGGGTGAGTCGCAGCAGCACGTCGGCGGCGCGTTCCATCTGTCGGACGACGCTGTTGGGGACCTGCACGGCGGCATCGAGCACCAGGTCCACGGCGAGCGGGCAGCGCGCCGCGGCGGACAGGTCCCGGCATCGCCGCACCGCGACCTCGCGCAGTACGCGCTGCGCGCCGGCGGGGGCTTCATTGTGCTTCCATACCATCTGCTGGACCGCCACCAGACCGTCGAGGATGCTGGCGACCGCGGGCAGATCGTCTGCGCCGACGGCCCGGAGTTCACGGATCAGGTGACCGAGGGGGTCGGTCTCCGTCATCGGCGCTCGTAGGTTCGTCACCAGGACCTTCCGCGCGATCAGGGAAGCGATCAACGTGTGCGCCCCCGCCGGGTCGGCGTCGGGGAACGCGCGGCGGAGCACGGCCAGCAGCGCGCGGACGCCGACCGGGCGAGCCGCGTGCACTTCGATCATGCGGACGACGGTGCTGCGCCGAACGGCTGCACCGTTGGGCCCGCCGTGCTGGACGTGCAGGCGACCGCCGCGTGGCATGGCCAGGGAGCTGACGACGACACGCAGACGCTCCCGCAGTTCAGGGACCGCCTCAAGGGAACCGACGATATCCTCCAGCCACTCGGTGTCGGCGCGGACCACGGCGCGATGCGCGTCGCCCCAACGGAGCTGTGGCTCGCTGCCGATTCGTGCGGGTGCGATACCGGCGAACAGCCCGAACGGTGTCGGGCGTCCAGTGGCACGCAGCACATACGCGGCGGTGGAGAGGTAGGCGCGCCGGATCTGCCGAGGCGGCACCGGCTGCCCGTCGCAGACGGCGTCGAGTCTGGCGGCCAGTGCACTGCTCGCCTGCCGGATCGCCGCGGAGAACGCTGGTTGCGCCCATACCTCGCTGATCCACGTGCGAGCCGCATCGGTGTCGTGCGGCTCCGGCCACCACGAGGGAAGTCCCGTCAGCGGTATCACGGCGGCGCGCAAGAGCACCGCGTTCGTGCTTTGGTAGACCCGTCTGTGCTTGCCCATCGAACCCTCCACCTCGGTCCGTATCTCCATGGATGGGGAGCGTGGGGCCGGCGGAGTACGCCCCCCGGCCCCACGCTCAACGGTCGTACGTCAGACGGCGCTCGTGCACGACGAGGAGCACGTCGCCCCGCACCCGTCGCCGGTGCCGCACGCCTGCGGCAGCAGGTCGGCGCCCATCTCGGAGACGATCTCCACGTCCAGGTCGAACGGGTCGCTCGTTGCCGAGGTCTTCTCCTCGGTCGGCTGGGTCAGGACAGCAGGAGCCATGGTGTTTCCCTTCTTCGCGGTGTGCATCGGCCGGTTGGCCGTGTGCAACCCTTCCCGGCCGCCCACCCCACGGGGAGAGCGAGGTGGCTAAATGGCCGGGAAAGGGGGCCTCGTACCCGCCGCCATGCCGGCGGGTGGAGTCCGCCTCCCGCCCGAGCTGTTACACCCGGGGCCCCGCCCCTGAAGCGTCGGGCGGGAGGCGGAGCTTGTCAGGCCGCCGTGACGGCCTTGCGCAGGACCTCGGCCTTCTCCCTGTGCCGGTCGCGGGCCTGATCAGCAAAGTGCGGCTCTCCCTCGGCGACAGGGCCGTCTTCTCGATGAGGCCGAGGCCGTAGCCGTGAAGCTGAACCTGACAGGGGTCCGCGTGGTAGACGGTGAGCCCGATGCCCTCGGTGACGAGGACCGTCTGGCCGGGCAGAGCCAGCTCGACCACGGTGTCGGCCATCGAGCTCTCCACGAGCCGGATCTGGGCCTGTCCCTCCTCGATGAGCGACAGCAGGTAGACGAGTTGCCCGGCCATCACCTCCGAGTCGCTGCTGGGCCGGTCCAGGAAGTACCGGCCCAGCAGCACCGGCGGTTTTCTCCACGTGGTGCCCGCCTGAAGGTGCTCGAACGGCCGGCTCGGGTTCTCCGACCCGACGTAGCGCGCGTAACCCGCGGTCTGGAACCGGCATGGCAGGACGAGGGCGGCGTAGGACCGGTACCCGCGGGCGGCTTCCTCGACCGCGATCTGCCGGTTCCCCGGGAGGCAGACGTGTCCACAGCCACGCTTTGACTGTCGAACAGGCCCTCCCCACCTCATTCGCACGGAACGTCTGCCCGGCGAGCTGCAGCTCCCTGCGGTAGAGCTCCACGACGCGGCCGGTGATGCCTGTGCTGGGNNGANGNGT
>NZ_CP095474.1:751554-758682 GCF_023614315.1 Streptomyces sudanensis
CGATATCACGACGAGTCCTCGGGGCGAAGCGGGGCGAAGGTAGGCGGGCCACCTTGTCGGGGGCGAGCAGCAGTGCTTGGACCAGGCGGGCGGCACCGTGCCGGGACATACATGTCAGGGGGTGTCGTCACTCATCAGGTCCAGGACCTCCAGGAACGCCAGGGCCAGGCGGCGCAGGTGCCCGCACTCGGCTTCTGGGGCCGGCTGTTCGGCGCTCGTGTAGAGCAGCCGCAGCGCCTCGTCCACCGGATAGGGCTGCACCAGATGCGGCAGGGCCTCGATGAGCGCGGTGGTCGCCGCGCGGAGGCGGGGGCGATGGTGCCGGTGCGGGCCGAGGGCGGCGACGGGTAGGGGCCGAGGACGACGTCCAGGTCGTCGTACACCCCCTCGCCGACCGCCGCGGCGATCGTGTCGGCGGCCAGGGAGCGGCGCAGGCTCGCCAGGACGCGGCTCAGGGTGTCGTCGTCGGATACCGGCCGACTCAGGAGCCGGGTGGCGACGACATTTGGTACGGCGACCATCACAGCCTCCCGTCGGGGAGTGCGAGGGTGCACCAGGTGGTCGTGCCGTCGTCGCTGACACCCCACGTCCGGGCGAGGGCGGCGACGAGCAACAGGCCGCGGCCGTCCTCGGCGTCCTCGCCGGCGCTGCGGAGCCGTGCCGGGGTGGTGCTGCCGTCGCTGACCTCGATGCACAGCTCACCTGCGGATGCGCTGATCCTCAGCCCGACCTCGCCCTTACCGTGCTGGACTGCGTTGGTGACCAGCTCGGAGACGACGAGCACGGCGTCGTCGGTCAGCGCGGCGCAGCCGCGGTGGCGGAGGTAGGCGGCGGTGATCCGGCGCATGTGCCCCACGCGGCGCTCGGACGGGGTGAAGGAGACCACGAATCCGGGCCCGGCGGCCGTCGTGGGCGGCTGTGGGCTCGACCGGGTGGCGATACGACCGATCATCGCCGTTCCCCCGTCCTGGCCGTGGTGCTGACCACTGTGTACCCCCCTCGGGCCGATACGGATGTGAGCTGCGCACAGGCTGAGCTATCGAACTGCCGTTCTCGCAAATGGAGTTCAGCCGCTCACAAGTAGTGAACTGGCTCCGACCAAACCGGCCTACGGCACATGCGACACACGCATACGGTTATGCACGGAGCGCGTATCGATGTGTGCAGAGGGCAGCAGGTACTCGTAGCGTGAGGGCGTGCCGTGAACTGGCAATCGACAGCGATCCGGGAAGCGTCCCGGATCGGGGACTACGGCAAGGTCATCGAACTGGCCAGACGTGGGCGCATGACTCAGCGCCAGCTCGGAGAGGCCATCGGGCTGTCGCAGTCGGGCGTCTCGCGCCTGGAGAAGCGTGGCACAGGCGCATACAGCACGGACATCCTGGCAGCGGCATCCGCACACCTCGGCATCCCTCCCACGCTGGTAGGACTGGCTGACAACCGCCCCCAGGGGAAGGACGGAGACGTGGACCGACGCCGCTTTCTCGGCGGGGCCGCTGCCGCAGTGGCCGCCCCGATATTGACGTCGCTGCCTGAGACCCCACCGGAGGGTTCCGTAGGACAAACCGCGGCACTCCGCCTCAGCACTACGGCTTTGCGGAGGCTCGACGGCTCGACTTCCTCCCGAGACCTGCGTGACCCCGTTCACGCCCATATTGGCTTGATCCAGTCGATTACGAACGGGGTGCAAGGCGACACAGATCGGGCGCGGCTGGCCGCAGTGGGCAGCGAGGCTGCGAGCCTTGCCGGGTGGTTGCACTGGGACATGGGGGACTATGGCTCGGCGCGCATGTGGTACGGCTCCGCCATCAAGGCGGCGCGTGTCGCCGGCGATCCACTGCTGACCGCCTACCAGATCGGCAGCCTCGCCCAGTTCGAGGCGTACGCCGGGAACGCCACCCACGCGCTGAACGCCACGGCACGCGCCAGGAGCGTTCTGGGATCACTGCGCCCGCAAGTGGCCGACGCATGGCTGGGATCGGTGGAGGCACTGGCCCATGCCGCTGCGGGCGACCAGCGGGCAGCCGACCGGTTCCTCTGCGCCAGCCTGGCGTCCGCCGAGACGTTGCCAGACGATCTCCCGCCGTGGCCGTGGGTGTTCCCCTTCGGCCCGATGAAAGTTGCGGCCTGCCGTGTGACCTGCGGTGCACGGCTTAGACGGCCTGACTGGGTTCTCTCCGCCGACGTCGAGGCCCTGGCCACCGGGCACACCAAACAGCGTGCGCTCCTGATCCTCGACATCGCAGCCGGACATCTCGCGGCCGGCCGGGTCGAGGCAGCCTTCGCTCTGGCCGCCCATGCGCTCGACACCGGCTTGCACTACCGTTCGGGTCGCATCGTGGAAAGAGCAAGGGAAGTACGCCGGGCCTTTCGCGGCACCACGCCACCCAAAGTGGTCCGAGAGTTCGACGAGCGCCTGCACGACGTGTACCTGTAGCCAGGAGGACAAGCCGATGCGCATAGGGATCACCGGCCACCGCGGGCTGTCACAGCATGTCGAGAATCAAGTCAGAGCGCTGCTGTGGGAGGTGGCCAGCGCTCATGACCCTGCTGATCTCGTTGGCGTCTCCTGCATCGCGGACGGCCCCGACGCGTGGTTCGCCCAAGCCGTACTCGACCACGGCGGGAGCCTGGAGGTGGTGATCCCCGCCGAGCAGTACCGCGAAGGGCTCCCCGCCTGGCACCACCCCGTCTACGACGAGTTGCTGCACCGAGCCTCCGAGATACACCGCACCGGCCTCACCGCATCCGACTCGGCGGCACACATGGTAGGCAGCGAAATCCTCGTCGCGCTCGTGGACGAACTCCTCGCGGTCTGGGACGGCCAGCCGGCCCGCGGGTTCGGCGGCACCGCAGACGTCGTCCGCTACGCCCAGCGACACGGGACGCCCGTGCGGCGCCTCTGGCCGAAGAACGCCACCCGAGACTGAGATCCCCGCTATGCGGAAGGTGTTGACTAGCTGGTCAAGAGTGGTTGACGTGGTTTTCGGCTCAGTGGTTCGGCTGGTGCCTGGTTGACGTAGTGCCCCTCCTCGAACTCGATGGGGCTGAGGTAGCCGAGGCGCTTCTGGATGTGTCGGGGATTGTGGAAGCCGTCGATCTACTCGAAGAGGATGAGATCGAGTGCTGCCGCACTGTGGTCTCCTGTGAGGCCCGCCCAAGCGTGGTCCCGTGATTCGGGAAAAGGCCGACAGGTCACCACAGCCGGATCGACGTGTCCAGTTCCGCCCCGACTCGCGGCCCCACAAGGGTTCCGGCCAAGCGGGCCGAACCGAACGTCGGCAAGCCGTCTTCAGGGTTGCGGAACAGTCTTGGGGTCGGGCCGCCCCCGGGCCGTCCAGCGCCGACCGGTGACCAGCGGCCGGCGACGACGGAAGCCCACGGCGTCCGATCAGGTCGGAGCCGTGGGCTTCGTTCGTTCCTCCGGTCGGCGGGACCCGCGGTCAACGGGGCCGGTGGCCGACAGGACAGGTGATCAGTAGACCGGCTTGTGGGGCTCGATCTGGTTGACCCAGCCGATGACGCCGCCGCCGACGTGGACGGCGTCGGAGAAGCCCGCGGACTTCAGGACCGCCAGGACTTCCGCACTGCGGACACCCGTCTTGCAATGCAGGACGATCTTCTTGTCCTGCGGCAGGCTCTGGAGGGCGTCGCCCATCAGGAACTCGTTCTTGGGGACCAGCCGGGCGCCGGGGATGGAGACGATCTCGTACTCGTTGGCCTCGCGGACGTCGATGATCTCGATGTCCTCGCCGTCGTCGATCCACTCCTTGAGCTGCTTCGGGGTGATCGTGGAACCGGCCGCCGCCTCCTGGGCCTCCTCGGACACGACGCCGCAGAAGGCCTCGTAGTCGATGAGCTCGGTGACGGTGGGGTTCTCGCCGCAGACGGCGCAGTCCGGGTCCTTGCGGACCTTGACCTGCCGGTACTGCATCTCCAGGGCGTCGTAGATCATCAGCCGGCCGACCAGCGGGTCGCCCACGCCGGTCAGGAGCTTGATCGCCTCGGTGACCTGGATGGAGCCGATGGACGCGCAGAGCACGCCCAGGACGCCGCCCTCCGCGCAGGACGGGACCATGCCCGGCGGCGGGGGCTCCGGGTAGAGGCAGCGGTAGCAGGGGCCGTGCTCGGACCAGAAGACCGACGCCTGGCCGTCGAAGCGGTAGATGGAGCCCCAGACGTACGGCTTGTTCAGCAGCACGCACGCGTCGTTGACCAGGTAGCGCGTGGCGAAGTTGTCCGTGCCGTCCACGATCAGGTCGTACTGGCCGAAGATGTCCATCACGTTGTCGGCTTCGAGCCGCTTCTCGTGGAGGACCACGTTCACGTACGGGTTGATGCCCTTGACGGAGTCGCGGGCGGACTCCGCCTTGGAGCGGCCGATGTCGGACTGGCTGTGGATGATCTGGCGCTGCAGGTTCGACTCGTCGACCTCGTCGAACTCCACGATGCCGAGCGTGCCCACGCCCGCGGCGGCCAGGTACATCAGGGCCGGCGACCCGAGTCCGCCGGCGCCCACGCAGAGCACCTTGGCGTTCTTCAGCCGCTTCTGCCCGTCCATCCCGACGTCCGGGATGATCAGGTGGCGGGAGTACCTGCGGACCTCGTCTACGGTGAGCTCGGCGGCCGGCTCGACCAGGGGTGGCAGCGACACGGGGACTCCGTTGGTCGTGTGGCGGTACGGGACTGCCCCCGCGCGGACGGGGGCCGGGGGACTACCTGTCCGCAACACTGCCACGGCCCTTCTCATTCCGAGACACCCGGTCCGACCTGCGAGACGATCTCGTCCCAGTAGCCGGGCAGGGCCGTGAAGGGGCCGGTCCGGCCGGGGCGGTCGGTGAATCCGGGGCGGTCGGTGAAGAAGACCGTCCCCGCGCCCTGCCACCGGGCGATGCGCCTGGCCTCGTCGAGGTGGTTGCGCGGAACGCCGTGGACGAGGTGGACGAACCGTTCCGGCGGGTGGTCGGCCGTCCACTCCGCCGCCTGCGACCAGCGGTATTCCGCCCAGGGCCCGGAGAAGGTGACCATCTGGTCGGCCGTGTCGGCGTAGTCGGGGTGGGGGTGGCGGCCGTGGCCGAGGACCAGGTGCCCGCCGTCCGCCCGGTTGACGGAGGCCTTCAGCACGGTGGTGAGCCGGCGCACTCCGGGCAGGTGCCGCCGCTCCGTGGGACAGCGGTCCAGGAAGTACCCGTCGACGCCGTACCACTCGAGGTGGCGGTGGGCCTCGCAGACCGCGTCGCTGAACGGCCGGGCGCCCCGGGCCAGGTCGAGGCGGCCCAGGACCCGGACGCCGGCGTCGCGGAGCCGGCCGGCCGCCTCCAGGCGGTGCGGGTCGGGCCGGATGCCGGAGCCGCCCGCGATGTCGAGGACGGCCCAGCGCACGGGCGCCTCCGGCTGATCGGGGCCGACGGGATGGACGGGATCGGTGAGGCCGGTGGGATCGGTGGGATCGGTGGGATCGGCGGAGTCGACGGGGTCGGTGAAGTCGACGGGGGACGGACAGGGGGAGGCGCAGCCGGGGAGGGCGAAGTCAAGCGGCCGGGCGCCGGGCGCCGACGGGTCGGTGCCGGTCAGACGCGGCATGCCGCCTCCATCCAGATGTCCGCGAGGGACTCCTCCAGGGGGATGCGGGGCCTCCAGCCGAGCCGGTCGCGGGCGGTGCGCACGTCGGCCTGCTGCCAGACCCCGCAGCCGTCGGGGTAGGGGTGGGCGGGGACCGGCGGGTGGTGGTCGGAGGGCGACTCGGAGCGCTGGGCGCCGATGACGGGCCGTACGGGCGGGACGTCCGGTTCCTGGAGGGCGCCCGGGTAGCCGGCGACGCGGGCCAGGAGGGACGCGGCGTCCCGGAGCCGTACGGCGCGGCCGGTGCCGATGTTGACCACGCCCTGCGCCGCCGACAGGGACGCGGCGTGCACGGCGCGTGCCACGTCCCGCACGTCGACGAAGTCGCGCTGCACACCGAGGCCGCCCAGCCTCAGCTCGGCGTCGCCGCACTGCATGGCGCGGCGCACGGCGTCCGCGAGCCGGCCGAGGGGCGAGCCGGCCGGGGTGCCCGGCCCGACCGGCGAGAACACCCGCAGGACGACGGCGTCCAGCCCGGAGCCGAGGACCAGCTCGGTCGCCGCGAGCTTCGACACCCCGTACGGCCCTCCGGGGCGGGGCACGGCGTCCTCGGGGGTCGAGGAGCCGGGCTGCGACGGCCCGTACTCGGACGCGCAGCCGACCTGGACCAGGCGGGCGCCGCAGCGGCTGCGGCGGAGCGCCTCGCAGACGGTGGCGACGGCGACGGTGTTGTGCCGGGTCAGCTCGCGGGCGCCGCCGCGGGTGGTTCCGGCGCAGTTGACCACGACACCCGGGTGGACGGCGTCCAGGAACCGGGTGAGCGCCCCGGGGCTGCCGTTGGCGAGGTCGAAGCGCACGTCGGAGTCGTCGCGGCGGCCCAGGGAGGTGAGGTGCACCGCCGGGTCGGCGAGCAGCCGCTCGGTGACGAAGCGGCCGATGAATCCCGTGGCGCCGAGCATCAGCACCCTCATCGCGCGCCCCTTTCGCGTCGTGCGGCCGCGATCGGGGTTCGGGGGGTCATGTCGTGTTTCTCCTCGGTGTTTCGCGAGTACGGAGATCCCGGTACCGCGTCGGTGCTCCCGGGGTGCGGAAGCCCACGGGCTGCCGGGCCCGGGCGGCCCGTGCGGTGTACGGGCCTGTGCGGTGCGCGGTCGGTGTGAGTGCGCGGTCGGTGCGGTGTGCGGTCGGTGCGGTGAGTACGAGTACGTGGTCCGTGCGGTCCATGCGGTCCATGCGGTCGGTGCGGTCCGCGCGATCGACGCGACCTGGGAGATCGACGCGACCTGGGGGACCGACGCGACCTGGGAGACCGGTGTGACCCGGGTGGTCGGTGCGGTGTGCGGTGTCGTACGGGGCATGGGGGGCGGACGTCGGCGGGCGGTCAGGGGCCGGCGTGCGCGAGGGCCCGCGTGAGCGCGGTGACGGTGCGCACCGGCACGGCGGGGGCGACGGGTGCGCCCGGCCCCGGCCCTGTCCCCGTCACCGGACGGAGCGCCGTCGCCGGACATGGCCCGGCGGGGGCCGCCGGACGGGCCCCGGGGAGCGGTCCGGCGGNNNCCGCCGGGC
>NZ_CP095474.1:758687-775704 GCF_023614315.1 Streptomyces sudanensis
CGNGGCGACGGCGGCGAGGGGCAGAGGGCGGGCCCGGGTGCGCGGGCGCTCGCCCTTTGTGAGCAGTCCGATCCGCACGAGTGCACCCCCGGTCTCCCTACGTGGACGGCCGCCGTCGGCTCGGCAACTCCGCGGCGGGACGACCGTAAGCGGACGGGTGGGCGGCGCGGCGGACGGTTGTCCGTCACACCACCGGAAGGGGTGAATGTGCGTGACTTTCCCGCATCGGCGGCGTTACGCCGCACCGGAGCGGGCTCCGGTCGCTTTCCCCTCGGGTCGTCCCCCGGAGCGGGCTCCGGTCGCTTTCCCCTCGGGTCGTCCCCCGGAGCGGGCTCCGGTCGCGTTCCCGTCGGGTCGTCCCCGGGGCGGGGCCTCAGTCGCCGGGGTAGGCCCAGGGGTTGGGGCGGCACTTGACGCCGCCGATCTCCAGCGACTTGGTCTGCTGCTGCATCACGGGCGCCGGCGCGCCGGGCGTCTGGCAGGTGCGGTGGTTGTGGCCGAGGCGGTGGCCGACCTCGTGGTTGATGAGCATCTGCCGGTAGGCGAGCATCGCCCCGGGACCGAAGGTCTCGGCGCCCCGCGCCCACCGGTAGGCGTTGATCATCACGCGGTCGGTGGCGGCCGAGTCGCAGGAGACGTTGTCGACGGTGGTGTCCAGGCCGGACTTGGCGCACCAGACGCCGGTCGTTCCCGGGCTGGCCAGCGTGATGACGAAGTCGGGCCGGCCGGTGGAGATCCGCTCGAACGTCATGGCGCCGCCGTGCGCCCAGCTCCGCTCGTCGTTGAGGGTCTCCTGCACGGCTCGGGCGAACAGTTCGCCGTCGAGCCCGAGTCCCTTCTCCACGTCGACCCGGTACCGGACCTTCCGCCCCTTGCCGGGCGCCTCGTCCGTTCCGGGGACGGCCTCGAACTCCCCGGACCCCTTCATCGCGGGGTCGAAGGGGAACTGCCGGGCCATCAGCTGCTCGTACGTCGCCGGTCCGGCGGGTGCCGCCGGCCGCGAGGGGCCGGGCTGCGGCGGGGTGTCCCGCTGCTCGGAGCGGGAGGCGGCGTCGCCGGGCACGCCCCGGTCGGAGGCGTCGACGGCCCGGTCCGCCCGGTCCCGCTGCCGGGCGTCGCCGACCTGGCCGGTGACGACGACCGCGAGGACGCTGATGACGGCGGCCGCGGCGATTCCGGTGACCGTGCGGCCCCTGCCGGTCCGGCCGGCGGCCGGTGCGCCGCCGTCGCGGCCGTCTCCGTCCGGGGAGCCGTCTCCGTCCCGGGGGCTGTCTCCGCCGTCGCGGCGGTCGTCGCCGTCGCGGCGGTCGCCGTCGCCGTGCCGGCCGCCGGGTGCGGCGGCTCCGGTCGCGTCCGCCGCCGGGGCCTTCGGGCCGCCGGCGGCCGGGGGGCCCTGCGGACCGTCGAACGCCTCGACGAACTCCCGGCGGGGTCCCGGCGCCCGCGGCGGGCTCTGGGCGATCCGCGGTCCGGGCCGCCCGGCGGGCGCGTGCGGGCCGTCGCCCCAGGCGCCGCCCGGTTCGCGCTGCTCGGGATGTCCGCCCCGCACGTCGTGGGAGGGCTCGTGGACGGGGGTGCCGTGCGGCGGGGTGCCGAGGTCGTGGGCGTACCCGTACTGCTGCGGGGCCGGNTCCCNGGGACCCGGCGNGCGCTGCTGAGGCAGTCTCCGGCGGGGCGGGGGGAGCGGTCCGGTGCTCCCGCGCGTCGCCCTCCGCCTCCCGGGGCACCCTGCGGCGGCGGCCGCCGCCGGGTGCGGCGGCGGTGGCCCTGTCGTCCGTCCCCGGACCGGTGGTGGCGGGGCCCTTGCGGCTGTGTCGTCCCACGCCCCGTGTCAGCTCCTCGCGCCGTCGCCGGCCGGGCCGTCGCCGTCCCGGTCGGCCACCAGCTCGCGCACCGCCCGGGCGACCGCCTCGGGGTACTCCATCATCGCCACGTGACCGGCCTCCGGGAGCGTGAGCAGCCGCGCGTCCGGGAAGGTCGCGGCGGCCCTGCGAGCCGTACGGTACGACACGAGCCGGTCCCGCCTTCCGTACACGAGGAGCGTCGGGGCCGCGACCCGCTCGGCCTGCCGCCACAGGTTGTGCCGGCCGCCCAGAGTGTAGGCGTCGACGAGGCCGCGTGCCGAACGGGCCATGACCTCCCAGAAGTACGGGAGCCGAAGGCGGTGCTCCATCTCCTCGATCGCGGCGGTCAGCCCCTCGTCGGTGGCCCTGGCGGGGTCGCCGTAGCAGAGGGCGAGCACGCCCCGTACCCGCTGCTCGGCCGTCCAGTCCCTGGTCAGGTGGGCGAACAGCCGTGCCGCTCCGGGCAGGGCGAGCATCGCCGTGGACCACGCGTCGCGCTGGGCGCGCAGCTCGGGCAGGGCGGGCGAGACCAGTGTCAGCGTGCGCACCAGGTCGGGGCGGACGGCGGCGACGCGCGTGGCGACGGCGCCGCCCAGGGAGTTGCCGACGAGGTGGACGGGGCCGCGGGCGCCCGCGTCGAGGAGGCGGATGACGGCGCGGGCGTGGCCGCTCACCGAGTAGTCGCCGTCGGCGGGCGGCGAGGAGGCGCCGAAACCGGGCAGGTCGACGGCCTCCCCGTCCAGGACGTCCTCCAGGAGGGGCATCAGCATCGACCAGTTCCGCGAGGAGCCGCCGAGGCCGTGCACGTACAGGGCGGGCGCCCGGCCGGACGCGCCGGAGGGGCGGTGGCGCACGTTCAGCGTCAGACCGGGAAGCTCCACGGAGCGCAGGCGCTCACCCTCCGCGACCCGCGCGGGGTGCGCGCGAGGCGCCGCGGCGGACGCGGGCAGCTCGGTCCAGGACATGCGGCAATGTTACGAGACGATCACGTCCGGAGCGGTGTGTTCGCCGTCACAGGTCACATGGCGTCCACAGGGGGCACCTTCTAGGCTCGTAGCGAGGGCAGAAGCCCGTGAGGAAGGGGAGCTCATGACCGTAGACCCCATCGATCCCGAGACGTTGGCGGAACAGGCCCGGGAGGAGGGCGCGACCGGCACCGCCGCGCCGGGCGAGGAGGTCCCGGAGGCGGACGCCGCCGAGCAGCACGCCGAACTCCGGCAGCAGTCGGACGAGCCGCTGTCGCGCATCGACCCGGGTGTGGCGAACGAGGCGGACGCCGTGGAACAGGCCCGGGTGGTCGCGCTGGACGAGGACGACTACCGCGACGGCGAGTGAAGCGGACTCCCCGCCGTCCGCGCAGGTCGGGGAGGTGCGGCGGTGGCCGGATCGTTCATGTTCGAACTTTCGGCTACCGCCGTCGTCGGGTACGTGAAATTCTGCGTCCGCGCGCGCACGTCCGGATCACCCAAAAGTACGATGGCGGGTGCGGCGCACAGCGCACTTGGATCGATTTTTGGGAGGCGGCGTGACAGCCATCGAGCAGACAGAGGCGGCGCGCCCGAGGGGCACACGCCTGCCGCGCCGAGCCCGACGCAACCAGCTGCTGGGCGCGGCCCAGCAGGTGTTCGTCGCCCAGGGGTACCACGCGGCGGCGATGGACGACATCGCCGAGCGGGCGGGCGTCAGCAAGCCGGTCCTGTACCAGCACTTCCCCGGCAAGCTGGAGCTGTACCTGGCGCTGCTCGACCAGCACTGCGAGTCGCTGCTCCACTCGGTCCGGACGGCCCTGGCCTCGACGACGGACTGTGAGGATGAAGATGGCACCGCTCGGGGGTCTGACCCTCCGACTGACTGACGCTCCGGCTGTCCTGCGGTTGAATCGTCGGCCGTCCGGGCGGTGCCGCCATGCACGCGGCCGGTCGGGCGTCTGTGACTTCATAGGAGCCCGGCCAAAGGTCCCATCACAGTCTTGTCCTGTCGCCCGACCGGCGCGTGTCATCCCTCGCGCGTCGCACGGAAGGACAGCAGCAGTCAGCATGGCAGACGAGATAGCGGTGGTCGGCGGCGTGGACACCCACACCGACTTCCACCAGGCCGCCGTGATCGACTCCATCGGTCGCCACCTCGCCACCGAGGCGTTCCCCACCAGCCCCGCCGGCTACCGCCGCCTGCTGGACTGGCTGCGTTCGCACGGTGACCTCATGGCCGTCGGCGTCGAGGGCACAGGTGCCTACGGCGCCGAACTGGCGCGGTACCTGCGGGCGAACCAGGTCACCGTCATCGACGTGGACCGGCCCGACCGGCGGGCCAGGCGTGCCAACGGAAAGTCCGACCCCGTCGATGCCTACGCCGCAGCCACCGCCGTGCTCTCCGGCCGGGCCGGTGGTACGCCGAAGACGCGCGACGGCGTCGTAGAGGCGATCCGCTCCCTGCGCGTGGTCCGCCGTTCGGCCATCAAGTCCCGTACCCAGACGATCAATCAGATCCGCACGCTCATCGTCACCGCACCCGGCGAGGTCCGTGAGAAGTTGCGCGCTCTGCCGACCGGCGAGCTGATCCGGCAGCTGGCCCGCTCGCGCCCGGGCAGCGACCACGCGGATCCGGCCTGCGCGATTCGCACCGCACTGCGACGCCTCGCCCGCCGCTACCAGTACCTCACCGAGGAGATCACCGATGCCGATGCCGAGCTGAAACCGCTGGTCGCGCAGACCGTCCCCGACCTGGTTGCGTTGCCTGGCGTCGGCACCGAAACCGCCGCCCAGCTCTTGATCACGGCGGGCGACAACCCGAACCGGCTCAGGTCGGAGGCGTCCTTCGCGCACCTGTGCGCGGCGGCGCCGATCCCGGCCAGTTCAGGTCGCACCCACCGGCACCGCCTCAACCGCGGCGGTGACCGCCAGGCCAACAACGCACTCCACACGATCGCGCTCGTCCGCATGCGCTACGACACCCGTACCAAGGACTACGTGATCCGACGAACCGCCGAAGGCATGTCCAAGAAGGACATCCTCCGGTGCCTCAAACGCTTCATAGCGCGCGAGGTCTACAAGCACCTCATCAGCTCACAGACCACACCGAAACCGCTCCTTCAGACCGCTTGACGATCTATAGGAGCTTCAACAAGCAGCGCGTGGCCGCCACGATGGACGCCTACTTCGCGTACGTGGAGGACGAGGGCGGCGCGTTCCGGCTGGTGTTCGAGTCGGACCTGACGAACGAGCCCGCGGTGCGCGAGCGCGTCGAGCGGGTGTCCCTGCAGTGCGCCGAGGCGATCTCCGACGTGATCGCCGAGGACACGGGGCTGTCGAAGGACGAGTCGATGCTGCTGGCCGTCGCCCTGGGCGGCGTCTCGCAGGTCGTGGCGCGGCACTGGCTGGCGAGCGACTCGCCGGTCCCGCGCGACAAGGCCGTGCAGTTGCTGACGTCGCTGGCGTGGCGCGGCGTCGCCGGGTTCCCGCTGCACGGGGCCGAGGGCCACTGAACGGGGCGGCGCGGGGCTGTTCGCTCCTGGCGTGCGGTGCCGGGCCGTGGCGGATCGCCTCTCCGGGCTAATGTGTCCAGCGTACGGCGCGGTGATCGCGCAACGCTGACCGTTCGGAGGGACATAGCCGTGGAGGTCAAGATCGGCGTGCAGCACGCGCCCCGGGAGATCGTTCTGGAGAGCGGGCAGTCCGCCGAGGACGTCGAGCGCGCGGTGGCCGAGGCGCTGTCCGGCAAGGCGCAGCTGCTCAGCCTGACGGACGACAAGGGCCGCAAGGTCCTGGTCCCGGCGGACCGGCTCGCCTACGTGGAGATCGGTGAGCCGACGGTGCGCCGAGTGGGCTTCGGCGCGCTGTGACGGAGTGACGCAGTGGCACGGAGGCCCGGCGGGGGCATCGCCCCCGCCGGGCCTCCGCCGTGTGCGGGCCGCGCCCGGGAAGGGTTGCCCCGCGGACCGGTCGGGTAGGACGGGGAGGACCGATCTGCCCGCCCCGCCGACCCGCGAGGTGATGCTGTGCTCTGGGAAGCTCTCGGCTCCGTCCTGCTCGGACTCGCCCTGTCCTGGGCCGCCCTCCGCCGGCTGGCCGACCGTCTCCCCCCGCGCCGTACGGTGCTGGCGACCGGCGCGCTCGGCGCGCTGTTCGGCGCGCTCGTCACGCACGCCGCGCTCGGCCCCGGCTTCGTACTGGGCACGCTCCTCGGGGCGCTCGCCGTCGGCGCCGTACTGCTGTCGCTGCTGATCCGGCCCCCGAGGCGCCGCCTGCGGCGGTCGGCGGCGGCGTGATCCGCGCCGCCGGCCCGTCCGGCGCGCTCCGCTAGGCGGCGAGGCCCAGCGCCGCCATGCGCTTGGTGTGCGCCTTGGTGATCCGCGAGAACATCTCCCCGACCGCCGCCAGGTCGAACCCGCCGGCGACGCCGCCGACCAGCATCGTCGACAGCGCGTCCCGCTCCGCCACGACCCGCTGGGCCTGCGACAGGGCCTCGCCCATCAGCCGCCGCGCCCACAGGGCGAGCCTGCCGCCCACGCGGGGGTCCGCCTCGATCGCGGCGCGCACCTTCTCCACGGCGAAGTTCCCGTGCCCGGTGTCGTCCAGCACGGCCAGCACCAGCGCGCGCGTGTCGGAGTCGAGCCGGACGGCCACCTCGCGGTGGAAGTCGCTGGCGATCGAGTCCCCCACGTACGCCTTGACCAGGCCCTCCAGCCAGTCCGACGGCGCCGTCTGGCGGTGGAAGTCGTCCAGCGGCCGCGCGAACGGCTCCATCGCGGCGGTCGGCTCCGCGCCGATGGCGGCCAGCCGGTCGCGCAACTGCTCGAAGTGGTGGAACTCGGCGGACGCCATCTTCGCCAGCTCCGCCTTGTCGGCCAGCGTGGGGGCGAGCTTCGCGTCCTCCGCGAGCCGCTCGAAGGCCGCCAGCTCCCCGTAGGCGAGCGCGCCGAGCAGGTCCACGACGGCCGCGCGGTACTGCGGGTCGGCGGAGGCCCCGGCCCAGTCGAGGGCGGCGATCCCGGTCGGTTCTTCGGCGGCAGCGGCGTTGTCAGGCGTCTCCATGGAGCGCACAATAGCCCGCCGGCCGGGCCGGGTAAGGGCCTGGTCAGCGCGTGTGACGTCCCCCTCCTTGTGAATCGTCCCGACACGCCTGCGGGATTCCGGGGTACAGTGGTAAGGAGCCTGTCGGACACGCGGACGTTCTCCGCGCCTGCCCGGGGGCCCGTTTCATGAACGAGGATGCCCGGTCGGTGGCCCGATCGGCTCCGACCCGACAGCCCTCGGTGCGCTCTCGCACATGAGGGGCCCTCAGCGGTATGACGCTCGAGCGACGGCAGTGGTCCCGCGCCACCCGGCTGTGATCTCGCGGTCTGCGGCCGGAGAGTCATCCGGCGCGGTGAGACCCCCTGCGTTCGCCTCATGCCGCGTCTCACAGAAGAGGCGACACCCTGACTACGCAGCCCACGACTTTCCGAGAGCTCGGGATCCTCCCCGAGACCGCCGAGGCCCTGGAGGCCGTCGGCATCGTCACGCCCTTCCCGATCCAGGAGATGACCCTCCCGGTCGCCATGTCCGGGACGGACGTCATCGGCCAGGCCAAGACCGGCACGGGCAAGACCCTCGGCTTCGGCCTCCCCCTGGTGGACCGCGTCACCGTCCCCGCCGACGTCGAGGCCGGCCGCGCCCGCCCCGACGAGCTGACGGAGGCGCCGCAGGCCCTCGTGGTCGTCCCGACCCGGGAGCTGTGCACCCAGGTCACCAACGACCTGCTCACCGCCGGCAAGGTCCGCAACGTCCGCGTCCTGGCGATCTACGGCGGCCGCGCCTACGAACCCCAGGTCGAGGCCCTGCGCAAGGGCGTCGACGTGGTCGTCGGCACGCCGGGCCGCCTGCTCGACCTGGCCGGGCAGCGGAAGCTCGACCTGTCGCACGTCCGCACCCTCGTGCTGGACGAGGCCGACGAGATGCTCGACCTGGGCTTCCTGCCCGACGTCGAGAAGATCATCAACATGCTTCCGGCGAAGCGCCAGACCATGCTGTTCTCGGCGACCATGCCGGGCGCCGTGATCGGTCTCGCCCGCCGCTACATGTCGCAGCCCACCCACATCCGCGCCACCGCGCCGGACGACGAGGGCGCGACCGTCGCCAACATCAAGCAGCACGTCTACCGCGCGCACTCCATGGACAAGCCGGAGATGGTCGCCCGCATCCTGCAGGCCCGAGGCCGCGGGCTGGCGATGATCTTCTGCCGTACGAAGCGCACGGCGGCCGACATCGCCGAGCAGCTGGAGCGGCGCGGCTTCGCGTCCGGCGCCGTCCACGGCGACCTGGGCCAGGGCGCCCGCGAGCAGGCGCTGCGCGCCTTCCGCAACGGCAAGGTCGACGTGCTGGTCTGCACCGACGTGGCCGCGCGCGGCATCGACGTCGAGGGCGTCACGCACGTGATCAACTACCAGTCGCCGGAGGACGAGAAGACCTTCCTCCACCGCGTGGGCCGCACCGGCCGCGCCGGGGCGCACGGTACGGCGATCACCCTGGTCGACTGGGACGACATCCCGCGCTGGCAGCTGATCAACAAGGCGCTGGGGCTGGACTTCCACGACCCGGTCGAGACGTACTCCACCTCCCCCCACCTCTTCGCCGAGCTGGACATCCCCGAGGGCACCAAGGGCGTCCTGCCCCGTGCCGAGCGGACCCGCGCCGGGCTGGGCGCGGAGGAGCTGGAGGACCTGGGCGAGCCGGGCGGGCGCAAGCCGCGCGGCCGGCGCCACGAGGACGACCGGCCGGAGCGGACCGAGCGCACCCGTACGCCGCGCCAGCGCCGCCGTACGCGCGGCGGCACCCCGCTGGACGGAGCCGCCGACGGCGCGACCGCGCCGCAGGTGTCCGCCGAGGCGCCCGCCGCCGAGGTGGCGGGCGGCGAGGAGGCCGGGCGCCGCACGCCGCGCCGCCGTCGCCGCACCCGCGCGGGTGCGGGTGCGGGCGTAGGCGTGGCGCCTGCCGCGGAGGCGGTGGCCGAGGCCGTGCGGACCGCTCCGGAGGAGCCGGGAACGGCGGCCGGGCCGCAGGCGGGCGCCGCCA
Source organism: Streptomyces sudanensis (assembly GCF_023614315.1). Taxonomy (NCBI): domain Bacteria; kingdom Bacillati; phylum Actinomycetota; class Actinomycetes; order Kitasatosporales; family Streptomycetaceae; genus Streptomyces; species Streptomyces sudanensis. The sequence continues at coordinate 767,581 of NZ_CP095474.1, forward strand.
AGGCCGCTCCGGCGGTCGAGGCTCCCGCGGCCGAGGCGGGGACGAAGCCCCCCCGCCGCACCCGCAAGACGGCCGAAGCCGCCGTGTCCGCCGAGGCCGCCCCTGTGACGGAGGCCCCCGCGGGGGAAGCCGCTCCCGCGGTCGAGGCCGTCGCGTCCGCGCCGCGCCGCCGCACCCGCAAGGCCGCCGCGTCCGCCGAGGCCCCCGCGGTCGAGGCGGAGGCTCCCGCGGTCGCGGTCGAGGCGGAGGCCAAGCCCCGTCGCCGCACCCGCAAGACGGCCGAGGCCGCAGCTCCCGCCGAGGCCCCCGCGGTCGAGGCGGAGGCTCCCACGGTCGAGGCGGAGGCCAAGCCTCGCCGCCGCACCCGCAAGACGGCCGAAGCCGCCGAGGCCACCCCCGCGACCGAGGCACCCGCCACCGAGGCGGAGGCCAAGCCCCGTCGCACCCGCAAGGCCACCGCGTCCACCGCCACCGCCGAGACGGCACCCGCCGCCGAAGCCGAGGCCAAGCCCCGCCGCCGCACCCGCAAGGCCGCCGCGTCCGCCGACGCGGTGGCGGTCCCGGAGCAGGCGTCCGAGGCCGGGCCGAGGCGCCGTACCGCGAAGGCCGCGGTCTCCACCGAGGTGTGAGACACCGGCCGGAGGGCCCCGTCGTCCCCTGGGCGGCGGGGCCCTCCGCACGTCCGGCCATCGGCGCCGGCTCCGGGCGCCGGCGTCCCGGGCCGGGCCGCGGGCCGTGCTCCGGGCCGTTAGCCTCGGACCATGAGCCGGCCGCCGACCTTCGTCCCGCCCCCCTGCGCCCGGGCCCGTACGCTGCGGACCGCCCGCGGTCCCTTCGCCGTGCTGGACGCCGCGCCCTCCGGGCCGGCCAGGGGCACGGCCCTGCTGCTGCCGGGGTACACGGGCAGCAAGGAGGACTTCATCGCCATGCTGGAGCCCCTCGCGGACGCCGGGTACCGGGTGGTCGCCGTCGACGGGCGCGGACAGTACGAGACGTCCGGGCCGAGCAGCCAGGAGGCGTACGCGCGCCGGGAGCTCGCGCTGGACGTGCTGGCCCAGGCGGAGGCGGTCGCGGAGGGGCGGCGGGTCCACCTCCTGGGGCACTCGCTGGGCGGGCAGATCGCGCGGGCCGCCGTCCTGGAGGACCCGGCGCCGTTCCGCACGCTGACGCTGGTGTCGTCCGGCCCCGCCGAGGTCGCCCCGGAGCAGCGGCGGAGGATCGCGCTGCTGGGCGACGCGCTGGGCGCCATGGACATGGAGCGGGTGTGGCGGACGATGCGTGCCCTGGACCCGCCGGAGGACGCCGGCGACCCGCTGCGCGGCGCCCGCGAGGACCTGCGCCACCGCTGGCTGCGCCACAACCCCGCCCAGCTCCTGGCGACGGGGCGGCAGCTCGTGACCGAACCGGACCGCGTCGCCGAGCTGGCCGCGCTGGACCCTCCGCCGCCCGTGCACGTGCTGTCGGGCGAGCGGGACGAGACCTGGCCGGTGCCCCTGCTGGACGCGATGGCGGAGCGGCTGGGCGCGCGCCGGACGCGGATCGCGGGCGCCGAGCACTCCCCCAACACCGACCGGCCCGTCGAGACGGCGGCGGCGGTGGCGGCGTTCTGGGACGCCCACCCGGTTCAGAACCGGGACTGAAGGTGCTGCCAGAAGCCGTCCCGCAGCGCGCGCCGCAGCACGGCGTGGCCGCGCAGGGACCGGCCCAGCAGCCGTTCGGCGTCCATCAGGAGGTCCTGGTCGACGGGGCCGGGCAGGTAGGGGTGGCCGGGCAGCAGCTCGGCCAGGCCCTCGGCGCCCCGCTCCGCCAGCCACGTCGCGGCGATCTGCGCGCCCAGGAACCGCACCTCGTCGCGCGAGGGCGGCGGTTCGCCCTCGTTCTCGTACGTCGTCACCGGCCGCCGGGTGATGTACGGGCGGCAGAAGTCCAGGTCGAAGACGCGGGCGCTGTCGACCTCCCACAGCAGCGCCTCCGCCTGGTTGCGGCCCTCCGCGGACTCGATGCCCCACAGGTGGACCCGCGCCCCGTACCCCTGCGCGGCCTCCACGGCGGAGACCAGGTCCTCGTCGCCGCCGACGAGCGCGGCGTCGCTGATGGCCCGGTGGCGGGCGAGTGACTCCAGGTCGGAGCGGATCAGGGAGTCGACGCCCTTCTGCTGGTTGTTGGCGTTGAGGTTGCCGAGGCGGACCTTCACGTCGGGGAGCTCGGCGATGGCCTGCTGCTCGGTGGTGTGGATGCGGCGGCGGGCGCCGTCGTACCAGTAGACGCGCAGCAGCCTGCTGTCCGCGAAGATCGCGCGGGCGGTGTCGATGAAGGCGTCGATGAGGCCCTCGGCGTCGAGGTCGAAGGAGCGGCGGTCCTCGGTGCCCGCGACCAGCAGCCCGGCGGAGGCGTAGACGTAGCCGGCGTCGACGAAGATGGCGTGCGTCGACGGTGTCTTGGCGACCTCGGCCAGCATGCGGCGCAGGAGCTCGTTGGTGCGCTCCAGGCGCTGGGCGATGTCGTCGTCGTTCATAGGGGCCTCATTGTCCGCCTCGGGCGACCGGGTCGCCAGCCACCCCTCTTTAGGCAGCCGAAAAATTTCCTTAGCGTAGGGAATGTTTCAACGGCTGTAGATCGTTGTAGACGTCATCAGACCGACCCGGCGAAGGGAGAAGCCTTGCGCTTCGAGATCATGCGGCTCGACGACGTCGACGGCACCGCGGTCGACAGCACCGTCGTGGACGCGGCCTCCATCGACCGCATCGTGCAGCACGCCGCCGCGATCGGCCAGCGGCTCTACATCCGTCCGGCGGAGGCCGCCGCGTCGTAGCGCACGGCAGCCCGACGGCAGCGCCCCCGTACGACTCGTACGGGGGCGCTGCCGTGCGCCCGCAGGGCCCCGGTCAGGCGGCCTGGATCGTCTGCGTCACCCCGTTGATGATCTGCTGCACGGCGATCGCGGAGAGCATCATCCCGGCGAGCCGGGTCACCAGCACCACGCCGCCGTCCCTGATCACACGGATGATCACCAGCGAGTACCGCAGGGTCAGCCACAGCACCACGTGCATCGCGACGATCGCCGCCCACACCGACACCTGCCCGCTCACGCCGTCCGCGTGCTGCACGGCGAGGATCACGGAGACGATCGCGCCGGGCCCCGCGAGCAGCGGCATGCCCAGCGGGACGAGGGCGACGTTCACGTCCTTGGTCTGCTGGGGCTCGTCGGTCTTGCCGGTGAGCAGGTCGAGCGCGATGAGCAGCAGGAGCAGTCCGCCCGCGATCATCAGCGCGGGTACGGAGACGTGCAGGTAGGCCAGGATCTGCTGGCCCAGGAGGCCGAACACGGTGATCACCCCGAAGGCGACGGCGACGGCCTGCCAGGCCATCCGGCGCTGCACCTTGCCGGCCCGCCCGGAGGTCAGGGCGAGGAAGACCGGGGTGATTCCCGGGGGGTCCATGATGACGAAGAGGGTCAGGAAGAGGGAGCCGAAGACGGCGGGGTCGAACACGGTGAGCCTTGCTGGGGAGAGGGGGGCGGTACGCGGCGGGGGTGCCGTGCGGCACCCTGCGGGCACGGAGGATTGCGGGGCGGGAGCGGTGGTGCGGTCCTACGGGCGTCCGCCGGTGCCCGGCACCGGGAAGGCGCCGGTCGCCCGGCGCGTGATCTCGCCGTAGACCTCCGGGTCGGTGGTGAAGTCGCCCAGGCGGCAGGTCTTGCGGCTGCCGTGGTAGTCGCTGGAGCCGGTGGTCAGCAGCCCGAGCTCGCCGGCCAGTCCGCGCAGCCGGGCGCGGGTCGGCGCGTCGTGGTCCATGTGGTCCACCTCGACGCCGTCCAGGCCGTGCGCGGCGAGGGCGGCGATCACGGAGTCGGACACCGTGCGGCCGCGCTTGGCGGCACCGGGGTGCGCGAGGACGGTCACCCCGCCGGCCGCCTTGACCAGGCGGACCGCCGTGAACGGGTCCAGCTCGTGCTTCTCGACGTACGCGCGCCCGCCGTCCGCGAGCCACTCGGGGCTGAAGGCGGCGGACACGTCCGGTACGACGCCCAGCTCGACCAGGGCCTCCGCGATGTGCGGGCGGCCCACCGAGCCGTCGCCCGCGATGGCGGCGACCCGCTCCCAGGCGACCGGCACGCCCAGCTCCCGGAGCCTGCCGACCATCGCGCGGGCCCGGGGCACCCGGTCGTCGCGCACCAGCTCGCGCTCGCGCGCCAGCTCGGGCTCCTCCGGGTCGAAGAGGTACGCCAGCATGTGGACGCCGATGCCGTCGACACGGCACGACAGCTCGGCGCCGGTCACCAGCGTCACCCCCCGGGGGAGCGCCGCCAGCGCCTCGGCGTGGCCCCGCGTGGTGTCGTGGTCGGTCAGCGCGACCACGTTCAGGCCGGCCGCGGCGGCGCCGCGCACCAGCTCGGCGGGGGTGTCCGTGCCGTCCGACGCCGTGGAGTGGGTGTGCAGGTCGATGCGCACGGCACGGCTCCAGGGCTCACTGCGGACAGGGGACACCCAAGGATAACCGCCCCCCAAACGGCCCATGCCCGGACGAACGGCCCTCCGGCCGGACGGGCCCCCGCCCGGGAGGGCCGCCGGTCAGGACAGCAGGCGCGGGGAGAGCGCCCCGCAGGGCACCATGTCGACCTCGGGTCCCGCCTCGCGCAGGTCGGTGAGGACCAGTTCGTCGTAGAGGAGCAGCCCGGAGTGCTCCGGCCAGGCGATCGCCCACAGCCACAGGCCGCGCGCCTCGCCCGCGAAGACGGCCCGCCCCTCGGGGACGCCCCCCACGTGCCACAGCGGCGTCAGCCGGCCGCCGGCGAGGACCTTGGCGTGCGGCGCCTCGTCCACGCGCAGGTACGGGCCCGGATCGGGGCCGTCCAGCCCGGCGTGCCGGGCGCCGAGCCCCACCCCGAGCTCCTCGGCGACCAGCAGCAGCTCCCCCACGCCGCCCAGCGGTCCGGGTCCGGAGCAGGCGACGGCGGTGGCGCGGCCGCCGCTGCGGTCGTCACCCGCGTACGCGACGCCCGTGTACAGCCAGCCGACGGGCAGCGGCCACGGCATCCAGACGGGGACCCTCGCCCGGTTCACGGCGACGTGCAGCGCCTCCAGGCTGGGAGGCACCACGGGCTGCAGCGGGTACACCGGGCCGTGCACCCCGCACTGCCAGCGGTCGGAGAAGAGACCGGGCGCCCGGACCCGGCCTCCGCACTTCGGACAACTGGGTTCGCCCCTCATAGGGTTCAACGGTCCTCCGCCACCGCCGCCGCGTCAAGGACGATCACCCGTCCGGTGTGCCGCCCGGCCCGCCCCGGACACGCCGGAGGGCGGACGCCGGACCGGGCGTGCGCGGCCCCGGCCCCGCGGGGTCAGTCGAGGCGGACCGAGGTCCGCCCCGGGTCCCGCAGGTCGGTCCCGGCGCCCAGCCAGCGCTCCTCCAGCGCCCGCGCGCCGTGCACCCGCTTCCAGGCCGCCTCGTTCGGCGTCATCGGCAGCAGCGGCAGGAACCGCACCGGGTCCATCCCGCCGTCCAGCGCCAGGTCCGGCACCAGCCCGCCGGGCTCCCCGACGAGCACGGACGTGAACGGCGCGCCCGGCCACAGCGGCTCCCCCGTGTCCAGGGACGCCCCCGGGGCCACGACGACCCCCTCGACCTGGGGCGACGCGGCCAGCACGGCGAGCGGGCGGAGGACCTTGTCGGTGTCGGCGAGCCCGGCCCGCACGGTCAGGAGCAGTTCCGCGCGCGGGCCGCGCACCGGGTCGGCGACCGGGTCCGTCGGGTCGGCCATGGGGTGCGCCGACATGCCGAGGGTGGCGTACCGGACGACCGGGCGGCCCTCGCCGTCCTCGGTGCCGGGGAAGCGCAGCACCTCCACGCGGTCGGTGCCCAGGAAGGTGACGGAAGCCCGCGCGTCCGGTTCGCCGAGCGCCGAGCGGAGCCGCGCCTCGACGAGCGCGAGAACTTTTTCCATACGGGGAGCATAGGACGCGTACCCGCGGGGCAGGGAAAGGGATTGACCATCAGTCGGCTGATAGTGTGGGCCGCCTGTCGGGCCGGAAGCTGGTGGAGGTACACCGCCTCCCGGTACCGGCCGGGGGCGCGCCTCCCGGTCCCGACGACACGTCATCCCCCACGGGGGACCGGCCGGAGGAGGTGGGGCTGCGGTGGATCGAAGTCGACCGTGCAGTACCAGCCGCTCTTCCGCGCCGCGCGGGCAGATCCCGCCACGCACCCTCCGCGCACGCCCCGTCCCCCGCACGGCCTCCCGTACGGGCGTCTGAGGCGTTTTCGCCCGCATCTCCGCACGCCGGGCGCAGCGCACGCCGGAAGAGCACATCGCCCCGCCCGTCTGTAGCGAACCGCGAACCGCGAACACCGTCCCGCGAACCGCGGTGCCGCCCGCTTCGCGGACGTGCAGCAACACCACGTCCCCGTTCCGGGCCGCGCCACACCCGCCGACGGCTTCCCGCGTGAAGGAGCCCGCCATGTCGATGATCCGTGACCTGCGCGCCGTCGTACGCCCGTCGCTGCGCAAGCGCAGCGCGTCGCCGTACAACGCCTACGACCCGACCCGCGACCCGTCCGCCTCGACCGCCGTCGTCGACTGCGCCGTGTACCGCGACGGGCGGCGCGTCGAGGGCGGCGGCCTGACGCCGCGTGAGGCGATGCGGAGGGTCCGGGACGGCGGCGGCTTCGCGTGGATCGGGCTGCACGAGCCGACGGAGGCCGAGTTCTCGGGGATCGCCGCCGAGTTCGGGCTGCACCCGCTGGCCGTGGAGGACGCGGTCCACGCCCACCAGCGGCCGAAGCTGGAGCGGTACGACGACACGCTGTTCACGGTCTTCAAGACGATCCACTACGTGGAGCACGCCGAGCTGACCGCGACGAGCGAGGTCGTGGAGACCGGCGAGCTGATGTGCTTCACCGGCCGGGACTTCGTCATCACCGTCCGGCACGGCGGGCAGGGGTCGCTGCGCAACCTGCGGCACCGGCTGGAGTCGGAGCTGCTGGCGAAGGGCCCCTCGGCGGTCCTGCACGCCATCTCCGACCACGTGGTGGACGGGTACATCGCGGTCGCGGACGCCGTGCAGCTCGACATCGACCAGATCGAGATCGACGTCTTCTCGCCCCCCGTGAAGGGCGGCACGCGCGGCACCGACACGGGCCGCGTCTACCAGCTGAAGCGCGAGGTGCTGGAGTTCAAGCGGGCCGTGACCCCGCTGGCGCGCCCGCTGCAGCTGCTGAGCGAGCGCCCGATGCGGCTGGTCGACCCCGACATCCAGAAGTACTTCCGGGAGGTCGCCGACCACCTGGCCCGGGTGCAGGAGCAGGTCGTGGGCTTCGACGAGCTGCTGAACTCCATCCTCCAGGCCAACCTCGCGCAGGCGACGGTCGCGCAGAACGAGGACATGCGCAAGATCACCTCCTGGGCGGCGATCATCGCCGTGCCGACGGCGGTGTGCGGGGTCTACGGGATGAACTTCGCCCACATGCCGGAGCTCCAGTGGAGGTACGGCTACCCGATGGTGCTCACCGCGATCATCGGCACCTGCTTCGCGATCCACCGCACCCTGAAGCGCAACGGCTGGCTGTAGGGGCCCGCGGGCTGGCTAAGCTGCGGACATGACTGACGACTCGCTGCTCGCCCGCGCCCTCGTCGAGGAGGCCACCAGGAAGTCCGGCCTGGTCTGGGTGCGCGGCGACGGGCCGGCGCGGGCCCTGTGGCACGTGTGGCACGAGGGCGCGGCGTACGTCGTGGGCGACGGGCCCGGGGAGCAGCCGCTGCCGCCGGGACTGGCCGACGGGGCGGTGGCCGAGGTCACGGTGCGCAGCAAGGACAAGGGCGGCCGGATCGTGGCCTGGACGGCGGTGGTCGCCGAGCCCGCGCCCGGCTCCGAGGAGTGGCGCGCGGCGGCCGACGAGCTNANGGGCAAGCGGCTCAACGCGCCCGACGCGCAGACCATGACCGAGCGCTGGGCCCGCGAGTGCCGGCTGCTGCGGCTGACGCCCCGCGACGCGGTCACGGACCTCCCGCGGGGCTCCCTGGCGGCGGTGCCGCTGCCGACCCCGGCCACCACCCGCGACCCGGTCCCGGCGGCCCTCCCGAGCCTGCTGCTGAGGCGGAGGNAGCGCCGCTGACCGGACGGCGGA
>NZ_CP095474.1:775717-782768 GCF_023614315.1 Streptomyces sudanensis
GTCGCTGGTGCNGGGAAGCTGGCGGNCNNAGTCGAGGATGTCCTCCCGCTCGGGTTCCACCAGCGGGAAGTCCTTGTTCCAGTCCGACAGGACCACCACGCCCCCGCCGCCGCCGCGGGCGAACCGCAAGGGGAACGGCGTGCCCTCCAGGGACACGTCGAGGGTGCCGCCCTCGCCGTGCTCACCGCCCGCGACCTCGATGGTGCGGACCCTGCCGACCTTCTCCCGGTTGCCCTTGCGGACCTGGCCGTGGAGTTTGAGCAGGCCCTTCAGCAGGACGTTCATCTCGGTGAAGCCGCGCAGCTGCTTGTAGGAGGGGTCGTCCTGCGGGACCTTGACGTACTTGCCGTCCAGCTTGTCCGCCGCCTCGATGTCCGACTCGGTCGGCTCCCCGGAGTCCTCCGCGTGCCGCCAGAACGCCGCGCCCGCCTTCAGGAACAGGGTGTCGCCGATGCGCAGCAGCTCGAACGTCGACTTCCCGGTGGTGACGGAGCCCGTCGCGCCCTGGGCCTTGAGCCGCATGTTCAGCCGGTACGTGCCGGACTTGCTGACCAGGGAGCCCGCCAGGCGCACCGACACGGCGCCGGCGGCGGCGGCCCTGGCCTTGTCCTCGATCTCGTTCGCCGGGAGCCTGCCGACCCCGTTGGTGCCCTCGTCGGGGTCCTTCGCGCAACCGGTCGGCGCGGCGGCCAGTCCGAGGCAGAGGGCGAGGGAGAGCACGACGCGTCGGGTACGCCGAACCGGCGGGAGAACGGTCACCAGCGCTGCCTCTCGGTGTTTCACAGGGGGACGGCCGACCGCAGCGTACCGGTGCCGGATCGCGCCCTCCGAACGGAGCCGGGCGGGAGCCCTGCCCGGGCGTCCCGAACCATAACCGGCTAGCCTGAATCACCGGACTGCGGGCACACGCTGCATGTCGACGGGTGATCACGTGGATGGGAGGAGGCGCGGGACATGGCAGCAGGCGCCGCCCGGATCTTCGTCTCGCACCTCGCCGGAGCGCCGGTCTTCGACCCGGCCGGAGACCAGGTGGGCCGGGTGCGCGACCTCGTCGCCATGCTCCGGGTGGGGCGGCGTCCGCCCCGGGTGCTGGGGCTGGTCGTGGAGGTGATCGGCCGCCGCCGGATCTTCCTGCCGATGACCCGGGTGACGGGCATCGAGTCCGGCCAGGTCATCACGACGGGCGTGCTGAACGTCCGGCGCTTCGAACAGCGCCCCACCGAGCGCCTCGTCCTCGGCGAGCTCCTCGACCGGCGGGTCAGGCTGGTCGACGGGGGCGACGAGGTGACCGTCCTGGACGTGGCGATGAGCCGGCTGCCCGCCCGCCGCGACTGGGAGATCGACCGGGTCTTCGTACGGCGCGGCAGCCGCGGGGCGCTGCGCCGCAGGGGCGAGACGCTGACCGTCGAGTGGTCGGCGGTCACCGGCTTCTCCCTGGAGGAGGACGCGCAGGGCGCGGAGAACCTGGTCGCCACGTTCGAGCGGATGCGCCCGGCGGACCTGGCGAACGCGCTGCACCACCTGACGCCCAAGCGCCGCGCCGAGGTCGCCGCCGCCCTCCACGACGACCGGCTGGCCGACGTCCTGGAGGAGCTGCCCGAGGACGACCAGATCGAGATCCTCGGCAAGCTGAAGGCGGAGCGCGCCGCGGACGTCCTGGAGGCCATGGACCCGGACGACGCCGCGGACCTGCTGTCGGAGCTGCCGGAGGACGAGAAGGAACGGTTGCTCACCCTGATGCGCCCGGACGACGCCGCGGACGTGCGGCGGCTGATGTCGTACGAGGAGCGCACCGCGGGCGGGCTGATGACGACCGAGCCGATCGTGCTGCGCCCGGACGCGACGGTGGCGGACGCCCTCGCCCGCGTCCGCCAGCAGGACCTCTCCCCCGCGCTGGCCGCGCAGGTGTACGTGTGCCGGCCGCCCGACGAGACGCCGACCGGGAAGTTCCTCGGGACGGTCCACTTCCAGCGGCTGCTGCGGGACCCGCCGTTCACCCTGGTCTCCGCGATCGTCGACACGGACCTGGAGCCGCTGTCGCCCGGCACCCCGCTGCCCGCCGTGGCCAGCCACCTCGCCGCGTACAACCTGGTCGCGGCGCCGGTCGTCGACGACGGCGGGTCGCTGCTGGGCGCCGTCACCGTCGACGACGTACTGGACCACCTGCTGCCGGAGGACTGGCGGGAGACCGAGTTCGGTCCGGAAGCGGAGCGGGAGGCGGCGTATGGTGCCTGACCGCACCCCGGAGCGGGGCGCCGGGCGCGACCGCGCCGGCCAGCGGGAGCGCCCCGGCCACCACCAGCGGGAGCGGACCGTGCCCCGGGCCCGCCTCGACCAGCCGCTGGACCAGCCGCGCGTACGGCGCCCGAGGCTGCTGCCGGAGTACGACCCGGAGGCGTTCGGGCGGCTGTCGGAGCGGATCGCCCGGTTCCTCGGCACGGGCCGCTTCATCGTGTGGATGACCGGGGTCATCATCGCGTGGCTGACCTGGAACATCACCATGCCGGACGCGCTGCGCTTCGACCCGTACCCGTTCATCTTCCTCACGCTGATGCTGTCGCTCCAGGCGTCGTACGCGGCGCCGCTGATCCTGCTCGCGCAGAACCGGCAGGACGACCGGGACCGGGTCAACCTGGAGCAGGACCGGGCGCAGAACGAGCGGTCGATCGCCGACACCGAGTACCTGACGCGGGAGATCGCGGCGCTGCGCATGGGCCTCGGCGAGGTCGCCACCCGCGACTGGATCCGCTCCGAGCTGGAGGACATGGTCAAGGAGCTGGAGGGCCGGGGGGCGGTATTCCCGCCGGCCGCGCCCCGGCGGAGTGACGAAGGCGACCGCTGACCGGCTTTCCGGGGGGCGCCGCGGGAGCCGTACCATCGTCCGTATGACGACGGAAGACGCGGTGCGCGAGGCACTGGCGACGGTGAACGACCCCGAGATCCACCGGCCGATCACCGAGCTCGGCATGGTCAAGTCGGTCGAGGTCGGGGCGGACGGCGCGGTCGCCGTGGCGGTGTACCTGACGGTCTCCGGCTGCCCGATGCGCGACACGATCACGAAGAACGTGAGCGAGGCGGTCTCCCGCGTCGAGGGCGTCACCCGCGTCGACGTGTCGCTGGACGTCATGAGCGACGAGCAGCGCAAGGAGCTGGCCGCCGCGCTGCGCGGCACGACCGCCGAGCGCGAGGTGCCCTTCGCCAAGCCCGGCTCGCTGACCCGGGTGTACGCGGTGGCGTCCGGCAAGGGCGGCGTCGGCAAGTCGTCGGTGACGGTGAACCTCGCCGCCGCGATGGCCGCCGACGGGCTGAAGGTCGGTGTCGTGGACGCCGACATCTACGGCCACAGCGTGCCCCGCATGCTGGGCGCCGACGGGCGGCCCACCCAGGTCGAGAACATGATCATGCCGCCGTCCGCGAACGGCGTGAAGGTCATCTCGATCGGCATGTTCACCCCCGGCAACGCCCCGGTCGTGTGGCGCGGCCCGATGCTGCACCGCGCGCTCCAGCAGTTCCTCGCGGACGTCTACTGGGGCGACCTGGACGTGCTGCTGATGGACCTCCCGCCGGGCACGGGCGACATCGCGATCTCCGTGGCGCAGCTCGTGCCGAACGCCGAGATCCTCGTCGTCACCACGCCGCAGCAGGCGGCGGCCGAGGTGGCGGAGCGGGCCGGCTCGATCGCGGTGCAGACCCACCAGAAGATCGTCGGCGTGGTGGAGAACATGGCGGGCCTGCCGTGCCCGCACTGCGGCGAGATGGTGGACGTGTTCGGCACCGGCGGCGGCCAGCGGGTCGCGGACGGGCTGACGCGGACGACCGGCGCGACGGTGCCGGTGCTCGGCTCCATCCCGATCGACGTGCGGCTGCGGGAGGGCGGCGACGAGGGCAGGCCCGTCGTGCTGTCCGACCCCGGCTCACCGGCCGGCACGGCGCTGCGCACCATCGCGGGCAAGCTCGGCGGCCGGCAGCGGGGCCTGGCGGGCATGTCCCTGGGCATCACGCCGCGCAACAAGTTCTGAGGTCCGGGGCGCGCCCGTCTCCCGGGCGTACGGCCGCGAGGTGCGCCGGAGGGGCGCCGCCCGTGCGGGGCGGCGCCCCTCCGGCGCACCCGGGGCCTCCCTGGCGGCCTCCCGGTCAGGCGTACGCGGAGAGGTCCGCGACGACGGCGAAGCCGAGCCCGTACGCGCTCATCCCCCGGCCGTAGGCGCCCAGGTGGACGCCGCGGGCGGTGCTGCCGGCGAGGACCCAGCCGAACTCGGACTCGCGGTAGTGGAACGGCTGCGGCACTCCGTCCACGGGCAGCGACAGCGTCGTCCAGGCGGGGCCGTCCAGGTCGTGGGCGAGTTCGAACGCGGTCTCCGTCTGCTGGTCCAGCCACTCGTCGCGCAGCGTGTGGTCGAGCTGCGGCGGCCAGGTGTACGCCAGGAGCCCCGAGCCGGCCAGCCAGGCCGCCGAGGACACGCTGGTGGCCTCCAGGACGCCGGTGCCGTCTCCGGAGCCGCGCACCGGGCGGGCGGCGACGGTGACGACGACCGTGAAGCCGCCCTGCTCCCGCCCGGCGGCCTCCGGCCGTATGGACGGCTCCTCGCCGTGGCCGGTCGAGCCGTGCCGGACGGTGCCGTCCGCCTCCGTACCGGCCTGCATCAGCCAGCGCGGGCCGGTGAACGCCTCGTCCAGCCCGTACCAGGGGAAGGAGGCCCGCAGGTACGCGTCGACGGCGCGGCCGCCCTCGGACGCGGGTGCGCCGCCGGACGCCGGCCGCTCCCGCGCCTCCGTCCGTCTCGTGGTCTCCATCTCGCCGGCCGCCTCCTCGTATCCGTTCGGACAGAGGGAGAGGATATCGACCGGGGCCGGGCCCGTCCGGGAGGGCCGGCTCCGGTGGGGTGCCCGGTGGTCCGGGTGGCCCAGTCCGTTCAGGTGGCGTCCGCGTCGAAGGGCGGCCGGTCCTCCGCCCGGGGTGCGTCGTGCTTCTTCAGGAGGTCGGGCGTGGAGCGGGCNGGGGCNGGGGCGGCCGGGGCGGTGCCTCTGACGGCGCCGGCCACCTCGTCGATCTCCTTGCGGAGGTCGAAGCTGCTGCGCAGCTCCCGGATGTCCCGCAGGTCGTGGTTGTCGGCCAGCTGCTTGCGGACGAACGTCCTCGGGTTGAGGTCCTCGAACTCGAAGTCCTTGAAGTCGGGCCCGAGTTCGCTGCGGATGTCCTGCTTGGCGCTCTCGGAGAAGTCCCTGATCCTGCGGAGGAAGCGGCTGACGTCCTGGATGAGCTGGGGCAGCTTGTCGGGACCCCAGATGAGCACGGCGAGGATCACCAGCGTCACCACCTCGAGTCCGCCTATGTCACTGAACACCTTGCTCCTCCTCGGGTCTCCGCCGCACCAAGGTACCCGCTCCGCCCGTGCGGCGGGACTGCCGCCGGGCGGTCGGGCCGCTCGTCCGTTCAGTCGTCCGCCGACGAGCCGAGCGTGAGGGTCCGGGGGGCCTCGCGGCCGTCGCGCCGCACGGTGAGGCGGAGGTCGTCGCCGGGGCGGTGGCCGCGGATCTTGGCGATCAGCTCCTCCGCGTCGTGGACGCGCTCGCCGTCGACCTCGGTGATGACGTCGCCGGAGCGGATGCCCGCCTTGTCGGCGGGACCGCCGGGGACGACGGCCGCGCCGCCGCCCCGGGCCTCGCCCGCGACGCGGGCGCCGTCACCGGTGAACTTCATGTCGAGGCTGACGCCGATGACGGGGTGCGTGGCCTTGCCGGTGTTGATGAGCTCCTCGGCGACGCGCTTGCCCTGGTTGATGGGGATCGCGAAGCCCAGGCCGATCGAGCCGGACTGGCCGCCGTCGATGCCGGAGTCGCTGTCGGCGGCGCGGATGGCGCTGTTGACGCCGATGACACGGGCCCGGGAGTCGAGGAGCGGCCCGCCGGAGTTGCCCGGGTTTATCGGGGCGTCGGTCTGGAGGGCGTCGACGTAGCTGACGTCGCTGCCGTCGCCCTTCTTCCCACCGGCGGTGATGGGGCGGCCCTTGGCGCTGATGATGCCGGAGGTGACGGTGTTCTGGAGGTCGAAGGGGGCACCGATGGCGACGACCGGGTCGCCGACGCGGACGCCGTCGGAGTCGCCGAGCGGGAGGGGCGTGAGGTTCGACACCCCGCTGACCCGGACGACGGCGAGGTCGTAACCGCTGTCGCCGCCGACCAGGGTGGCCCCGGCGGTCTCGCCTCCGCTGAAGGTGACGGTGATGTCGCCCCCGGCGTCGGCGGAGTCCACGACGTGGTGGTTGGTGAGGATGTGGCCGCGCCGGTCGAGGACGAAGCCGGTGCCCGTGCCCTGCTCGCCGCCGCCGGCGACGTGGAGGGTGACGACGCCGGGCAGGGCGCGGGCGGCGATGCCGGCGACGCTGTCGGGCGCGCGGTCTGCGGTGTCCGCCGCGGCCTGGGGCAGCTCGACGGTGGTGAGGCCGCCGTTGCGCTCCACGTACGCGCCGACCGCGCCGCCGAGGACACCGGTGAGCAGGGCGAACACCAGCGCGCCGACGAGTCCGAGCCCCCTGCGCGACCGCGGCGTCCGCACGCCGTCGGGGTGGGCGGTGAGCGGCTGCGCGGCGGGACCGCTCCAGGGGTCGTACTGCCCCCACTGCGCGGGGGCGGGATGGGGAGTGTGTCCGGGAGTGCCGTAGGCGGGCGGCGGGACGGCCGCGGGCCGCTGCACGGGGTGCGGGTGCCCAGGGGCCGGGCTCCCCGTAGGGCGGTGTCCGGTACTCGTCGGGCTCGTGCAGGGGCCCTGCGCTCCCGGTGGGACGCCCGGCGGTCACGGCACCGGCCCCGTCCGGGGCGGGAGCGGGGTCGTACGTCCCGTCCGGGGCGGGTGCGGCGGGCACCCCCTCCGGCGCCGGAACGGCGGCGCGGTCGGGCATCCCGCCCGGTGCGGGGACGGGCGTCTCCCGCGGGGTCGCGTGCGCCGCTCCGGGCGCGGTGGCGACGCCCTCGGCGTGCACCGGGGCGGCCGGCCGGGCCGGCTCGGCCCGGGGGGCGTCCGGTCCGCCCGGTGCGGGGACGGGGGCGGGAC
>NZ_CP095474.1:782776-787592 GCF_023614315.1 Streptomyces sudanensis
GCCGTGGGCGCCTCGGCGGCCGGAGGCGCGGTCGCGGGCNNCGCCGGGCCCCGGCAGCACCGGCGGGGCGGGGTCCGGGGATGCCGGGTGGCTCTGCCGCGTCCGTCCCGGCTGCGTGGGCTTCCCGTCGTCCATGCTCTCCCCGCTACTGGCCACTCAGCGCCCCTCCGGCGCCCCTGACCGTGGATTCAACCAGGCCCGCCGGAGCGCCGTTCACGGTGGCCGGGGGCGTCCGGTACGACGGGTACGAGACCGGCAGGGGATCGGGGGCGCCCACCAGGGGCAGGACGCCGGTGCCGACCCGCGGGGGCGCCGCGTGCAGAAACGGTACGGCCGCCGGGTACCGGGTGCGGACCTGCGCTCCGGGCAGCAGGGGGGCGGGCCGGTCGGCGAACCGGCCCGTGGCGGCGCCCGCGCCCGCGGGGGTACGGCGGGCACCCTCCGCGGGCGCGGCGGACTGCCCCGCGGACGGCGACCGCAGGGGCGTCACGCTGCTTCCGGGGGCCTCTCCACGGGCCTCCACCGTCCCGCCCGTCGGTATCGCCCCGCCCAGGGCGATCGCCGCGAACGAGACGGCGCCGGCCGCCGCGAACACGAACCTCCGGCCGCGCCACGCGGGCCGCTCCGCCTCCCGGCCGGTCCCGTGGATGCGGAAGCCCCCGCGCGCGGCCGGTGCGTGCCCGCCCAGGGGCAGGTGGGGGAAGCCGCCGGGTCTCGCCAGGAACGTCCCGGCCCCGGGGCCGGACCGCACGGAGCGGCCCGGACCGTGCCCGGGCCGCCGGGCCCCGGCTCCCGGACCGCCGCCCCCGAACGGCCGTCCGCCGTCCTGCGCGGCGCCCTCGGACAGCCCTTGGAGGCGCGCGAGCAGCCCTTCGGAGGGCGGCGGCGGGGCGGACTCGGCGAAGAAGCTCTTGACGCGGCGCTGCGCGTCGGCCTCGGCCTTGCAGCGGGCGCAGGTCGCCAGGTGGGCGAGGACCCGCTCGCGGGCGTCATGGCCCAGCTCGCCGTCGACCAGCGCGGCGAGCCGGTCCCCCAGATGGTGTTCCGCGGGGGTCGGACGTACGCCACTCACGCGGTTCCGCCCTCCCCGCCCACGGCGGCGAAGGCACGCCCCGCGACGACGCGCTGCCCGGCCCGCGCCTCGGGCGACCGGTGCTTGAGCGCCTTGCGCAGGTGCGACCGGCCGCGGTGGATCCGGCTGCGGACCGTGCCGAGCTTCACGCCGAGGGTCGCGGCGATCTCCTCGTACGACAGGCCCTCGATGTCGCAGAGCACGACGGCCGCGCGGAACTCCGGCGCCAGCGTGTCCAGCGCCTGCTGCACGTCCGCGTCGAAGTGGGTGTCGTGGAAGACCTGCTGGGGCGACGGGTCGCGGCTGGGCAGCCGCTCCGCGGCGTCCTCGCCGAGCGCGTCGAACCGGATGCGCTGCTTGCGGCGCACCGTGTCCAGGAAGAGGTTGGTGGTGATGCGGTGCAGCCAGCCCTCGAACGTGCCCGGCGTGTACGTCGACAGGGAGCGGAAGACGCGGACGAAGACCTCCTGCGTCAGGTCCTCGGCGTCGTGCTGGTTGCCCGTCAGGCGGTAGGCGAGGCGGTAGACGCGACCGCTGTGGGTGCTGACGATCTCCTCCCAGGTCGGAGGGGCCCACGCCTGCGGTTCCGCATCCGGTGCGAAGGTCGCCGTCGTGGCTGCGGTCTCGGTGGCGGCGCGGGTGCTGTCAGCGATGTCGGTCACGGATTTCGGCTCACCCGCCGACCTGAGGAAGCGCCGCAACCGCAGCGCCCCTCTCCGATCCACAGGCTCGGCCGCACCTCCCCTGTCGGCTCCGGTGGTGTCCAGTGGAGCCCCTACCATAGCCACCTCGCCCGTTAGTTCCGGATAAGAATCTTTACGAGAATTTGGGGCCGCCCCCGGGTCCCGCCCTGCCGGCCACCCCTCCTCCCAACGCACAGTCCCATCTGCGGGTTCCCCGCGGCGAGCGGCTACAGTCACCGTTGCCGCCTACGGGAACAGGAGAGGGTCATTACCGCCAACCGGCAGACGAGCTGGGCCTTCGCCGACGCCTTCGCCGCCGAGGACGAGGCGCTGCACTGGGCCCGCGACCGGGCCCGGGAGGCAGGGGTGCCCTCGGTGTCCCCCGGCACCGGCGCCGCGCTGCGGATGCTCGCCGCCACGGCGGACGCCAAGGCCGTCGCGGAGATCGGCACGGGCACCGGCGTCTCCGGGATCTACCTCCTGCTGGGCATGCGGCCGGACGGGGTGCTGACCACCGTGGACCCGGAGCCGGACCGGCAGCAGTTCGCCCGGCAGGCGTTCCGGGCGGCCGGGTTCGCCGGGAACCGGGCGCGCTTCATCCCCGGCCGGGCGCTGGACGTGCTGCCGAGGCTGGCCGACGGCGGGTACGACGTCGTCTTCTGCGACGGCGACCGGACCGAGTACCCGGCGTACCTCGACGAGTCGCTGCGGCTGCTGCGGCCGGGCGGGCTGGTGTGCTTCGAGGGCGTGTTCGCGGACGGCCGCACGGTCGACTCGGGCGTCCAGCCGTCCGAGGTCCTGACGCTGCGCGAGCTGCTGCGGACGGTGCGGGAGAGCGACGAGCTGGTGCCGTCGCTGCTGCCGGTCGGCGACGGGCTGCTCTGCGCCGTGCGCCGCGGCTGACCTGCGGCCGGGCGCCCGCGCGGCCCGGTGGCGGCGCCCGGAACGCGATCACCCCGGCGCGGTGGTCACACCGGCCGGGGCGATCGGGAAAACGTGGGCGCAAGCGTCAGCTCGTGACCTTCTTCAGCTCCTCGCCGAGGGCTACGGCCTCGTCCGGGGTCAGCTCGACGACAAGCCGACCGCCGCCTTCGAGCGGAACGCGCATGACGATGCCCCGCCCCTCCTTGGTCACCTCGAGCGGGCCGTCGCCCGTCCGCGGCTTCATGGCCGCCATGCTCGTTCCCCTTCCTGAAACCAGCTCATCGATCAGCCGACGGCCCCGTGGAAGGGCGCGGACCGGCGTCGAACACAATGCTTCCAGGTCATTATCCCGCATGGTGACGCCCGATGACCAACATCGGACGGCATCGCTTGCGCAACGCGATCGCACAAAACAGCTCATTTCGGCGATGGTGCTGCCATACTTCGCCATCGCGGCGCCCGGTCCGGGGCCCGGCGTTTGACGCAGGTCACATGCCGGAGCCCGATGATCTCCGCCATGCTGGGCGGGACACCACCACCGGAGCCGCAGAGGGGACCCCGCCATGGCCGACACCGTGCTGTACGAGGTGAGCGAAGGACTCGCGACCGTCACCATCAACCGGCCCGACGCGATGAACGCGATGAACACCGAGGCGAAGGTCGCGCTGCGGGACGCCCTGCAGGCCGCGGGCGCCGACCCGGCCGTGCGCGCGGTGCTGCTGACCGCGACGGGCCGGGCGTTCTGCGTAGGGCAGGACCTCAAGGAGCACGTGCGGTCGCTGACCGGCGAGGACGCGATGCGGACGGTGCGGGAGCACTACAACCCGATCGTCCGGGCGATCACCGGCATGCCGAAGCCCGTGGTGGCCGGGGTGAACGGGGTCGCGGCGGGCGCGGGCTTCGGCTTCGCGCTGGCGGCGGACTACCGGGTCGTCGCCGACACGGCGTCGTTCAACACGTCCTTCGCGGGCGTGGCGCTCAGCGCCGACTCGGGCCTCTCCTGGATGCTGCCGCGCCTGATCGGCGCCTCCCGCGCCGCCGACCTGATGCTGTTCCCGCGCTCCCTGCCGGCGGGCGAGGCGTACGAGCTGGGCCTGGTGAACAGGCTCGTGCCGGCCGCCGAACTGGCCGCCGAGGCGGAGAGGACCGCCCGCGCCCTCGCGGAGGGGCCCACGCTCGCGTACGCGTCGATCAAGGAGGCCATGGCGTACGGCGCCGGGCACACCCTGGAGGAGTCCCTGGTCAAGGAGGACGAGCTCCAGACCCGGGCGGGCGCCTCCGAGGACCACCGGATCGCGGTGGAGGCGTTCCTCGCGAAGGAGAAGCCGAAGTACGTCGGCCGCTAGGAGGCCGGGGCCGCGGGGCGCGCGGCGCGGGCGACGCAGTCCGACAGGTGGTCGTCGACCAGGCCGCACGCCTGCATCAGCGCGTACGCCGTGGTGGGCCCGACGAAGCGGATGCCGCGCCGCTTCAGGGCCTTCGCCAGGGCCGTCGACTCCGGGGTGAGCGCCGGGACGTCCGCGAGCGTGCGCGGGGCCGGGCGGGCCGCCGGGTCGGGCGCGTGGGACCAGACCAGCGCGTCGAGCTCGCCGGGCTCCCACCCGGCGAGCTCGCGCGCGTTGGCGAGCGTCGCGTCGATCTTGGCGCGGTTGCGGATGATGCCCCCGTCGGCGAGCAGCCGCTCCCGGTCGGCCTCCGTGAACGCGGCGACCTCCGCGATCCGGAAGCCGGCGAAGGCCCGCCGGAAGCCCTCCCGGCGGCGCAGGATGGTGATCCACGACAGGCCGGACTGGAACGCCTCCAGGCTCAGCCGTTCGAACAGCGCGTCGTCGCCGCGGACCGGGCGGCCCCACTCGTCGTCGTGGTACCGGAGGTAGTCGGGGGCCGAAAGGCCCCACGGGCAGCGGGGCGCGCCGTCCGGACCGGGTGCGGCCGCGCCGGTCACCGCTCCCCCTCGCCGTCCTCCGCGCCGCGGTCCGGGCCCGCGCCGCGCCCGCCGGGGTCCGCGGGCCCGCCCAGGCCGTCCCGCTCGCCGAGACCGTCCCGCTCGCCGAGGCCGTCCCGCTCGCCGAGGCCGTCCCGCCCGCCGTGCCGGGGCGGTCCGGCGAAGAGGTCCGTACGGCCGGACGCCGTGGCC
>NZ_CP095474.1:787604-796229 GCF_023614315.1 Streptomyces sudanensis
TGCGCGCCGGCCAGCGCCGACTCCAGTTCCGCGATCCGGGCGTCCCGCTCGGCGAGTTCGGCGGCCAGCCGGTCCAGGACGTCGTCGACCTCGCCCATCCGGTAGCCGCGGGGCGCCAGCGGCAGCCGCAGCGCCTCGACGTCGGCGCGGCTGACCGGCCGGGTGAGCGGCAGCGGGTCCACCAGGTGCTCGGGGGGCGCCTCGGGCAGCACCTCGTTCTCCGCGCCGCCGACCACCGCGAGGGTCACCGCGGCCACGACGACGACCATCACCACAGCCAAGAACCAGAACACAGTGCGCCTCTCCCGGGGGCCGGAAACATGGAGCGTAGAACGTCCGGTGCCGATCGTGCCACGCGGTCGCGGCGGTTAGGGTCGCAGGGACGCCACACGAGGAGGACATACGGGATGCTGCGCCTGGGGCGACGCGAATTCGACGCGCACGAGCCGGTGGTCATGGCGATCGTGAACCGGACCCCCGACTCCTTCTACGACCGGGGGGCCACCTTCCGCGACGAGCCCGCCCTCGCCCGGGTCGAGCGGGCGGTGGCCGAGGGGGCGGCGATCATCGACGTCGGCGGGGTGAAGGCGGGGCCCGGCGAGGAGGTCGACGCCGACGAGGAGGCGCGGCGCACGGTCGGTTTCGTGGCGGAGGTGCGGCGGCGCCACCCCGACGTGGTGATCAGCGTCGACACCTGGCGGCACGAGGTCGGCGAGGCGGTGTGCGAGGCCGGGGCGGACCTGCTGAACGACGCCTGGGGCGGCGTCGATCCCCGGCTCGCGGAGGTCGCGGCGCGGTACGGGGCCGGGCTGGTGTGCACCCACGCGGGCGGCGCCGAGCCCCGGACCCGCCCGCACCGGGTCGCGTACGACGACGTGATGGCCGACATCCTGCGGGTGACGGTCGGTCTGGCCGAGCGGGCCGTGGCCCTGGGCGTGCCGCGGGAGTCGGTGCTGATCGACCCGGGGCACGACTTCGGGAAGAACACCCGGCACTCGCTGGAGGCGACGCGGCGGCTCGGGGAGATGGTGGAGACGGGGTGGCCGGTGCTGGTGTCCCTGTCGAACAAGGACTTCGTGGGCGAGACCCTGGACCGGCCGGTGAAGGAGCGGCTCGTCGGGACGCTGGCGACGACGGCGGTCTCCGCGTGGCTGGGCGCCCAGGTGTACCGGGTGCACGAGGTCGCCGAGACGCGGCAGGTGCTGGACATGGTGGCGGCCATCGCGGGGCACCGCGAACCGGCCGTCGCCCGGCGGGGACTGGCGTGACCGGCCGGGCCGCGCCCGCCCCGCGCCGGGCGCGGGGTCAGTGCCCGGTCTCCTTGCTGACCAGGGCCACCGCCTCGTCGACGTCGTCCGTCACGTGGAAGAGCATCAGGTCGTGCTCGGATGCCTTGCCCTGGGCGACGACCGTGTCGCGGAGCCAGTCGACCAGTCCCGACCAGTACTCCGTGCCGAACAGGACGATCGGGAAGCGGGTGACCTTGCGGGTCTGGACGAGGGTCAGCGCCTCGAACAGCTCGTCCAGCGTGCCCAGGCCGCCCGGCAGGACGACGAAGCCCTGGGCGTACTTGACGAACATCGTCTTCCGCACGAAGAAGTAGCGGAAGTTGACGCCGATGTCGACGTGCTGGTTGAGGCCCTGCTCGAAGGGGAGCTCGATGCCGAGGCCGACGGAGACGCCCTTCGCCTCGCGCGCGCCCCTGTTCGCGGCCTCCATGGCGCCCGGGCCGCCGCCCGTCACCACCGCGAAGCCCGCCTCGGCCAGCGCCCTGCCGATTCTCACCCCGGCCTCGTACTCGGGCGTGCCGGCCGGGGTGCGGGCCGAACCGAAGACGCTGATGGCACTGGGCAGTTCGGCCAGCGCGCCGAAGCCCTCGACGAACTCGGACTGGATGCGCATGACCCGCCAGGGGTCGGTGTGGACCCAGTCCGCGTCGCCCGCGGTGTCCAGCAGCCGCTGGTCGGCCGTGCCGGGCTGGACCTGCCCCCTGCGGCGGAGCACCGGCCCCAGCCGCTGCTCCGCCCGCGCGCCCGCCACCTCGGCCTCGGGGTTCTCCATGGTCTGCTCCCTCCGCTGAACATCGTCTTGCCGGGGTCAGCGTAGGACGGGAAATGTGACCGGTGGCGAAATTGTGGTGGTCAGGCAGTGAGCCAGTCGTACAGGCGCCGCTCGCAGTGGGTGATCCGCTCGACGGCCACGCGCTCGTCCCGCTTGTGCGCCAGGGTCGGGTCGCCGGGGCCGTAGTTGACGGCGGGCACGCCGAGCGCGCTGAAGCGGGAGACGTCGGTCCAGCCGAACTTCGGGCGGGCGGTGCCGCCGACCGCCTCCATGAACGCCGCCGCGGCCGGGTGGGAGAGGCCGGGCAGGGCGCCTCCGGAGTGGTCGTCGACCACGAACTCGTCCACGCCGCAGTCGGCGAACACCTCCCGCACGTGCTTCTCGGCCTCCTCCGGCGTGCGGTCGGGGGCGTAGCGGTAGTTCACGACGACGGTGCACTCGTCGGGGATCACGTTGGTGGCGACGCCGCCGGCGACGCCCACGGCGTTGAGGCCCTCGCGGTACTCCAGGCCGTCGATGACCGGGCGGCGCGGTTCGTACGAGGCGAGGCGGGCCAGGACCGGCGCGGCGGCGTGGACGGCGTTGGAGCCCATCCAGGAGCGGGCCGAGTGGGCGCGCTCGCCGCGCAGGACCAGGTTGACCCGCAGGGTGCCCTGGCAGCCGCCCTCGACCTCGCCGTCGGACGGCTCCAGCAGGACGGCGAAGTCCCCCGCGAGCCAGTCGGGGTGCGCGGCGGCCACGTGCCCGAGGCCGTTGAGGTCGGCGGCGACCTCCTCGTTGTCGTAGAAGACGAACGTCAGGTCGCGGTTGGGCGCGGGGACGGTCGCGGCGATGCGGAGCTGGACGGCGACGCCGGACTTCATGTCGGACGTGCCGCAGCCCCACAGGAGGCCGTCGCCGTCCAGCCGGGAGGGGACGTTGTCGGCGATGGGCACCGTGTCGATGTGCCCGGCGAGGACGACCCGCTCGGCGCGGCCGAGGTCGGTGCGGGCGACGACGTTGTTGCCGTACCGGTGGACGGTCAGGTGGGGCAGGGCGCGCAGGGCTTCCTCGATGGCGTCCGCGAGCGGCTTCTCGGTGCCGCTGACGGAGGGGAAGTCGACCAGCGCGGCGGTCAGTGCCGGACCGTCCAGCGTGAGGTCCAGAGCGGTGCGGAGGGGCGCTTCGGGCGTGGAGTCGGGCATGTGCCGACCCTATCCCGGCCCCTAGTACGGTTGGGTGCGTGCCCGAGCCCGCCGCCCCCTCCGCCCGTCCCCGGCGCGCCCGCCGCGCACGGGTCGCCGCCTCGTTCGCCGTCCTGCTGGCCGTCGCCGGCTACCTGGTGCTGCGGTACGAGTCGGGCGGCGGCGGCACGCCGCGGTGCACGGTCGGCAGCGGGAGCCACACGTACACCCTCTCCCCCGAGCAGGCGGCGAACGCCGCGACGATCTCCGCCGTGGGCACCACGCGGGGGATGCCGGAGCGGGCGGTGACGATCGCGCTGGCGACCGCGTTGCAGGAGTCGGCGCTGCGCAACATCGACTACGGCGACCGGGACTCGCTGGGACTGTTCCAGCAGCGGCCCTCGCAGGGCTGGGGCACGCCCGCGCAGATCATGGACCCGGTGTACTCGGCGGGCGTCTTCTACGACCGGCTGGCGGAGGTGCCGGGGTACTCGCGGCTGCCCCTGACGGTGGCCGCGCAGCGCGTGCAGCGCAGCGGCTTCCCCCAGGCGTACGCGAAGCACGAGCCGGACGCGGCGCTGCTGGCCGCGGCGCTGACCGGGCGGTCCGCCGCGTCGCTGACGTGCGCCCCGCCGCGCGGGACGCGCCCCGGGGACGCGGGGCGCGTGCGGGGCGCGCTGGTGCAGGCGTTCGGTGCGGGCGTGCTCGGCGGGGCCCCGGAGGGCTCCGGCGACGACCGGGGCGGGGACGCGCCGGGTGGCCGGACGCCCGGCGGCCGGACGCCCGGCGGCCCNNCNCTCCGCGAGCCCGGCGCCGGGTGGCGGCTCCCGCACGGTGACGGTGCCCGTGCCCGCGCGGGCGGATTCCGCCGGGCCGGGCGGAGCGTCGGACGGAGCGCCCCGGCGCGGCTGGGAGCTGGCGCAGTGGGCGGTGGCGCAGGCGGACGCGCTGGGCGTCGTGGAGGTCTCGTACGCGGGCCGCGTGTGGAGCGCGGAGGACGCCGACGAGGGGTGGCGTGCGGCGGGGTCCGGCGCGGGGACGGCCGAGGTCGTCATCAGGATCGCGGAGTAGGGACGCGGGGCGGGGCCACGAGGGGGTGCCTCGCGGCGGCCCGGCTCCGAAGCGGCGGCCGCGGGCGGCGTCCGGTCAGCAGTGCGGGGGGTCACCCGGCCGGGCCGCCCCGCCCCACCGGATTCCGCCGCCGGCGGGGACCGCGACCGGCTCCGGGCCCTCGCGGACCGTTCGGGGCCACCTGCGGAGAGACGATTCCGCTCGCCCTCCCGAGCCGCCCCCCGGCCGGGTCCCGGCGGCGCCGGCCGCGCGGCGCATTGCCGACTCTTTACCCGGGGCCGCCGCAACCTCCTCCCGTACCGGAGCGGTTGTCACAGCGTCCGATCGTCGGACAGGCATCACAACCGCCCGCCCCCTCCCCCGTCGAAGGAGCATCATGTCCCTCTCCCTGACCCGCCGGATCGCCGGTGCCGCGCTGCTCGCCGCAGCGGGAGCGGCCTCCGTGGTCGGCGCGGCCGGCTCCGCGAGCGCCGCGGACCTCCCCGAGACCGCCGGCCTCACCGGCGGCGTCACCGCCCTCGACACCGCGCAGGCCGCCGACACGGTCGGCACCGTCTCGCGGGACGGCACGGACCTCGCGAGCGGCGAGACCGCCGAGCAGGCCGCCCCGGTCGCCCGCGAGGCCCTGGGCACCGCGGCCGGGACGGCCGTGCCGGCCGCCGGCGACGCCGCGCGGGGCACCGGCGGCCTCGTCGGCGAGACCGCCGGGAACGGCCTGCCGGACGGCGCCCTGCCCGCCGCCGGCCCGCTGGGCTGACCCCGCACCCGCGGGAACGCGAGGGGGCCGGGCCGCACGACGCGGCCCGGCCCCCTTCCCGTCGCCGCCCCGGCGCCGTACCGCCCGCGGCGGGACCGGCCGTCAGCCGAGGCGCTCGACCGCCGCGGCGACCCGCTCGTCCGTCGCCGTGAACGCGACCCGGACGAACCGCTCCCCCGCCGTGCCGTAGAAGTCGCCCGGCGCGACCAGCACGCCCCGGTCCGCCAGGTACCCGACGGTGTCCCAGCAGGGCTCGTCGCGGGTGGCCCACAGGTAGAGGCTCGCCTCGCTGTGCTCGATGCGGAAGCCGTGCGCCACCAGCGCCGCCCGCAGCGCCGCCCGGCGCCTCGCGTACCGGTCGCGCTGCTCGCGCACATGGGCGTCGTCGCCCAGCGCCGCGACCGTCGCCGCCTGCACCGGGGCGGGCACCATCATCCCGGCGTGCTTGCGGATCCGGAGCAGTTCGCCCAGCACCGCCGCGTCGCCCGCGGCGAACGCGGCCCGGTACCCGGCGAGGTTGGAGCGCTTGGACAGGGAGTGGACCGCGACGATCCCCTCGTACGAGCCGCCGCAGACGTCCTCGTGCAGCACCGAGACCGGATCGGCCTCCCAGCCCAGCTCCAGGTAGCACTCGTCGCTGACGAGCAGCACGCCGTGCTCGCGCGCCCAGGCGACGATCCGGGTCAGCTCGTCCTTCGAAAGGACCCGGCCCGTCGGGTTGGACGGGGAGTTCAGCCACAGCAGCCTCAGCCCGGCCGGGTCCAGCTCCGCGGGGTCGTCGTACGCGACCGGCTCCGCCCCGGCGAGGCGGGCGCCGACCTCGTACGTCGGGTAGGCCAGGCGCGGGTAGGCGACCCGGTCGCCCGGGCCGAGGCCGAGCTGCGTCGGCAGCCACGCCACCAGCTCCTTGGAGCCGACGACCGGCAGGACGTTCGGGTGGGCGACGCCGCGGGCGCCGAGCCGGCGCCCGCACCAGCCGGCGATCGCGTCGCGGAGCGCGGCGGTGCCCCAGACCGTGGGGTAGCCGGGCGAGTCGGCCGCCCCGGCCAGGGCCTCGCGGACCGGCTCGGGCACGGGGTCCACCGGGGTGCCGACCGACAGGTCGACGATGCCGCCGGGGTGGGACGCGGCCGTCTTCTTGTACGGCTCCAGCCGGTCCCAGGGGAAGACGGGGAGGCGGGAGGAGACTGCGGACACGGTGCTCACTTTCTCGCGGGCCGGCGCCTGCGCCGGCCCGCCGCCGGCGTGAACGCCGCGGTCCCGCACGGCGGGAGGCCGTGCGGGACCGACGACGTGGGACAAGCGATCAGCCGTTCTGCGGCGGCAGAGCGGCGATGAAGGGGTGGTCGCGCTCGATCAGGCCGAGCTTGGAGGCGCCACCGGGCGAGCCGAGCTCGTCGAAGAACTCGACGTTCGCCTTGTAGTAGTCCTTCCACTCCTCCGGGGTGTCGTCCTCGTAGAAGATCGCCTCGACCGGGCACACCGGTTCACAGGCCCCGCAGTCGACGCATTCGTCCGGATGGATGTACAAGGACCGCTGGCCCTCGTAGATGCAGTCGACGGGGCACTCCTCGATGCACGCCTTGTCCTTGACGTCGACACAAGGCTGCGCGATGACGTAGGTCACGCTGTCGTTCCTCCTTGGTAGGGCTGGCTCTGCGCGGGAGCGCGGCGTCGTCGATGCCCGCACCTAGTATCTCCGTTCTCGGGGGAGATCCGAACAGGAGGGGCGGACAGAGCTGTGGAGTTCACTGCGGGCGGACGACTCGAAGTCCGCATCACACCTTCCGACGTGGGAAGACGCGTGTCCGTCCGCCGCCTGGACGATTCCGGGCGGGGGACGTTCGCGGACACCGTCGGGGTCCTCGTCTCCTGGTCCGACGGTGTGCTGTCGATCACACGCAGGACCGGGGAGACCGTCCGGGTGGCGGAGCGCTCGCTGGTCGCGGGCAAGGTCGTGCCGGCCGCCCCGGCCCGCAGGCGGGGCCCGGCGGCGGACTTCGCGGAGCTGGCGCGGGTACGGGCGCGGGCCTGGTGGCCGGCGGAGAGCGAACCGCTCGGGCAGTGGACCCTGCGCGCCGCGCCCGCTTCCGCCCTTCGGGCCGGCTCCGCCCTCCCGCTCGGCGACCCCGGTACGCCGCTCGACGACGCCCTGGCGCGCGTGCGCGCCTGGTACGGGGAGCGGGGCCTGCCCGCGCGCGTGGAGGCCGCGACCGGCGCCGAGGGCACCCAGGAGGAGCTGTGCGCGGCCCTGGAGGAGCGGGGCTGGTGGCGCGAGGCGTCGGCGGAGGTGCGGATCGGGGGCCTCGCGGCCGTCGCCGACCGGGCCGATGCCGACCGGGCCGACGGAACCGGCCGCGCGGCCCTGTCCCGCACTCCCGGCGCGGCGTNNNGGCACCGGCGGGGGNNCNGGNCNGGGCCGGCCTCCACGAGACGCCGGCCCCCGGGACCTCCGTGTGGTTCGCCGCCCTGACCGGCGGGGACGGGGAGCCGGTGGCGGTCGGCCGGTGCGTGGTCGACGGCCGCTGGGCGGGGTTCACGGGCGTGGCGGTCGACCCGGCGCACCGGCGGCGGGGCCTGGCCTCGGCGGTGGCGGCCGCGCTCGCCGCCCGGGCGCTGGAGGAGGGCGCGTCGGCCGCCTGGGCGCAGGTGCCGGCCGGCGGCGGCGCGGCGCGCGGCCTGTGCGACGGCACGGGCCTCGCCGTCCACCACCACTGCCACCACTTCCGCGCGGCCTGAACGGGTACGGGGAACGCATGCACGACCACACCGACCCCGGCGGATGGCGCGCCCGGTTCGCGCGGGCCGCCCGCGAGGAGCGCCCCGACCTGGCGGAGCTGTGCCTGCTGATCGGCGCCGTGGCGGAGCCGGAGCTGGGCGAGGCGGAGCTGGACGCCGCCGGGATCGAACTGGACCGGCTCGCGGGGCTCCTGCCGTACGGGCCGAAGACGCCGCACGCCTGGGTGGCGGCGCTGGCCTCGCTGCTCGGCGGGCGGTACGGCTTCCACGGCACCCCGGGCGACTACCGGCGCCTGGAGTCCTCGCTCCTCCACCACGTGCTGCGGCGCCGCCGCGGGCTGCCGATCCTGCTGTCGGTGGTGTGGATGGAGGTGGCGCGGCGGGCGGGCGCCCCCGTGTACGGGGTGGCCCTGCCGGGCCACTTCGCCGTCGGGTTCGGGGATCCCGGCGAGCGGGTGCTGGCCGACCCGTTCGCGGGGGGCCGGCCGATGACGGAGGCGGAGGCGGAGCTGCTGGTGGCGGAGGCCACCGGGCAGCCGCCGCAGCCGCCGGTGCTGCTGCCCGCGGACCCCCTCGACATGGTGCTGCGCATCCTGAACAACATCCGCGCCTGGGCGGACCGGCGGCCCGAGCGCTCCGGCGTGGCGCTGTGGGCGGTCGAGCTGGCGCTGCTGCTGCCGTCGCACCCGGCGCGGCTGCGGTACGAGCGGGCGCGGCTGCTCGTCGGGCGCGGGGACTTCCTGGCGGGCGCGGCGGAGATCGAGGCGTACGCGGACGTGGTCGCGGCGGTGGAACCGGCCACCGCCGCCGCCCTGCGCGCCCNGGCGCGCGNNC
>NZ_CP095474.1:796433-797620 GCF_023614315.1 Streptomyces sudanensis
GCCGAGGTCCGCGGACGCGAGCCGGGCGCGGGACGGACGGCCGGGGCACGGACGCGGGACGGCGGGCGCGGGACGGCGGGCGCGGGACGGACGGCGGAGGGCCGCCCCGGCGGGCGGCCCCGTCACCCGGGCGCGGTCACCCCTGCGAGTCGAGCTCGATGGTGACCGTGCGCTCGGCCTCCGTCCTGCCGCGCAGGGCCTTGTGCATGGCGGCGGCCACGTCGTCGGCGGACAGCTGGTGCTTCGTGCCGTCGCCCTTGGCGACCATGACCCCGTCGAAGGTCCCGTCGAGGAGGCGCTCGATGGCCTTCTTGTCGTAGTACGGCTCCAGCCTCCCGCCGACCGCCTTCATCGACAGGATCTGCGGCAGCGACCGCTGGGGGCCGAACTGGATCTGCTTGCCGCCGGCCTTGACGGTGATCAGCCCGGACATCGCGGGCTCGGCGAACTCCTTCATCGCCCGGTCGATCTCGGCCTGCCCGATCGCCGGCTCGCGCCTGCTCACGGGCAGTTCCACGACGTTGGTCCGGCCCGTCTCGACCTGGGCGCGGAACGCGTCCTTGACGAAGATCATCGACCGCTGGACGTCCAGCGCCGTGCCGGCCTTGCCGGGTACGGGAACGGCCTTGCCCGGCTCGAACCTGACGGTGCCCTCGGTGACCGCGCCGGAGCCGCCGCCCAGGCCGGCCAGGGCGACACCCAGCTTCTCCTCGTCGACCGGGAGGACCGGCTCGGCCACGCGCTCGGCGCCGAACAGGGAGCCGATCACGGAGACGGGGTTGTAGTCGCTGCCCGCGGCGGCGCGGACGGTCTCCTGGCTGTCCAGGGACAGGCCCGCCTTGTCGGGGGCGAGCGTGCGGTCCTGGCCGCCGACCTCCAGCCGGAGGGGCGTGGCGGCGCGCGAGCCGAGCACGGCGTCCAGCTTCCGTACGGCCTCCTCCTTCGTGGAGCCGCCGATGTCGACGCCCATGACGGTGGTGCCCTTCGGCACGTCGGCCTGGTTGAGGAGCAGCCCCGCGCCGTAGGCGAGGGCGGCGGCGGCGACCACGCCCACGGCCAGGAGGACCAGCTTGGAGCGGCCCTTCTTCACGGGGGCGGGGGCGGCGNGCGCGGCGGGCTCGGGCTTCTCGGGCGCGGCGGGCTCGTCGAGGGCGGGCGGGTACGCCTCGAAGACGCCGTCGTGGGCG
>NZ_CP095474.1:797651-797838 GCF_023614315.1 Streptomyces sudanensis
CGCCCGGGCCCCCGCCGGGAACGGCGGGGGCCCGGGCGGTGCCCCGGGGCCGCCCTGCGGGACGGCCGGAAGGCCGCCCGCGAGCGTGTCGCCCGGCAGCCGTCCGTGCGGCGGGCCGGGGTGCGGCTTCTGCGGGGTGAGGACCGCGGTGTCGTCGGACGCCCCGCCGCCCGGGGCNGCTGCCGGG
>NZ_CP095474.1:797859-800657 GCF_023614315.1 Streptomyces sudanensis
CGCCGGGGACCACGGGGGTTCCGGCGGCCGGCGTCCCGAGGGCGCCGAAGGCGGGGCCAGCCGTCGGGCCGGCCGGGGCGCCGGGTGCGTCCGGGGCGTACGGCAGGCCGGGCCCGCCGGGGCGGTCCTGCGGCGCGGTGTCCGCCGTCGCGTACCCGGGGCCGCCGGCGGCCGGGCCCGGCCGCCGGCGGCGGGGCGCGCGGCGGACGGCTCCGTCTCCGGCGCGGCGCTCGCGGCGGGGGGTGCCGCGGCGGGCGGCTTGCGCGGGGCGAACCAGGCGCTGGCGGGCTTCTCCGGCGCGGGGGCCGGCCGCGGCTCGTCCGTCTCCGGGCGGGGGGTCCGCGCGCGGGGGGTCCGCGCCGTGCGTTCGGCGGGGCCCTCGCCTTCGGAGGCGCCCGCCGGCGCGCCCTCGCCGTCCGCGTCCACCGGCTTGCGCACGACGACCGGCGGGATGGGCCGCGACCCCGGGATGTTGATCCGGATACGGGTGGTCAGGGTCGTCTCGGTCTTCTTCTCCGCGGGTGACGCGGGTGACGCGGGTTGCGCGGGTTCGCCGGTCCCGGACGGCTCCTGGGCCCGAGGTGACCCGTACGGCGGGGTGCCCGAGGGGTACGCGGTTCCGCCACGCCCCTGGTGTCCGGAGGGCGAAGTGTCAGTTTCACGACTCAAAGCAGGATCTCCCGGTTGGCTCCGCCGCCCGTTCACACACCCACGGGCGCCCGGCGGCGCGCACCACCATACTGGCCGCCGTCGTCGCCCCACCTCCTACCTGGAGGAACACCCCGGACGCCGTCCCTCACGTCCGGGTGTGCCCGCCTTCGAACGGCCCCGTGGCGCCCGGTCGTTGCGGCGTCTCCGGGAGGGTGGCGCACATCACGGCGAGCATCATGCCGCCGAACACGAACACCAGGTCGGCCAGTCCGCCCCAGAGGAGCTTGTCGCCCTCGCCGCGTCCGAAGCCGGCCACCGCGACGGCCGCCACCCAGCCCGCGCCGGACGACACCACGCCCGACTGCCCGCCGGCGGCGCGCCGCCCCCCGCGGAAGAGGGCCGCCGCCGCCAGCAGGGCGAGCAGCAGTCCGCCGGGGAGCCAGGCGGCCTGGACGAGCGCGCCGGCCAGTCCCACGAGGACGCCCAGCACGGCGAGCACCGCGTGCACGGCGGCCTTCACCGCGGCGTTCACGCGCTCACCCCGGCGAACAGGTCGGTCTCCCGCTCCCCCGCGGGAGCTCCGGAGGCGCCCCGCGCCAACTGGTAGTACTCGTGGGTGAAGACGGGCTGGCCGAGCTTGTTGGAGAGGGCGAAGAACCGGCCCTGCAGGGCGATCTGCGTGGCGTGCGCGCGCAGGGCCGCGATCTTGCGGTCCGCGTACGCGGTGCCGTCGATCTCGGTGGTGACCAGTTCGTCGTCGACCACGCCCGGTACGTCCCCGATGTCGGCGATGCCGGGGAAGTCGACCCCGGTGGTCGCGCGGAGGGCGGCGAACCCCTCCTCGGCGACCGAGCGGGGCACCCGGTTCCAGTAGATCTTCGCGATGGTGTGCGGGGCGCCCAGACCGGGGGCGTACGAGGGGTCGGCGGCCAGCTCGGCGGCGCGCACGGACACGCGGTGGGCCTGGACGTGGTCGGGGTGGCCGTACCCGCCGTCGGGGTCGTACGTCACCAGGACCTGCGGGCGGACCTCCCGGACGACCTCGACCAGGTGCGCCGCGGCGACGTCCACGGGGGCGCTCCAGAAGGCGCCCTCGCGGTGGTTCTGCGGGAGGCCCGCCATCCCGGAGTCGCGGAAGCGGCCCGGGCCGCCGAGGAAGCGGTGGTCGGTGACGCCCAGCTCCCGCATGGCGGCGGCGAGTTCGCCGACGCGGTGGGGTCCGAGCCGGTCCTCCCGGTCGGGTGCGAGGTGGGCGAGGGCGGGCGGGACGACCTCGCCCTCCTCGCCCCGTGTGCAGGTCACCAGGGTGACCCGGGCGCCCTCGGCCGCGTACCTGGCCATGGTGGCGCCGTTGTTGATCGACTCGTCGTCGGGGTGCGCGTGCACCAGGAGCAGACGACGGGCGGGGAGATCCGTCATACGGACACCCTACGAGGTCCGCTCCCGGGGAGCGCTCGCGGAACGTGGGGGGCGGCTTCTAGAACTTCAGGTTGCCGATCATGCCCGCCACGCTGGTGGTGAGCTGACTGACGGTGGGGGCGATGGAGGAACTCGCCAGGTAGAAGCCCAGAAGCATGCAGATCACGGCGTGCCCGGTCTTCAGCCCCGCTTTCCGGATGAGCAGGAAGACGACGATCGCCAGCAGCACCACCGCCGAAATCGAGAGTGCCACGGCGGTTCACCTCCATACATGTCGGTCGGGAACGGGCAGCGCGCATGTGCCAGGAGGTTCTTACCCACCTTGCGCCACGGATCATAACTTTCCGTCTCCGCGCTTGGATTGGTGTACGACAGCACAGGGGGGCGCACAGCCGCCAGTTTCGGTCACGCGACTTCCTCGCGGCGGCGTCCGGTCCCCCCGGTGGCGCGCCCGGCCGCCGCGGCGCGGGGGGCGGGCGCGCCCGGGCGTCCACCATGGCGCCCGGACCGCTTCCGTCCGGTCCTTCCCTGTGCTCCGGAAAGGGCCCAGCCGTACGCCCCGGGACCGGGCGGAGGGGCTCCGCGAGGGATCGCGGGTGGACCCCGGCCTCCCGGCCCGGCGGCCGGGAGGCCCTCCGCCGGGCCGGGAGGGCGACCGGGGGCGCGGGAGGCCGTGCGGGCCACCGGGCGGACCGGCGAACCGAGTTGGCGGCTGTCTCTTATACACA
>NZ_CP095474.1:800720-801092 GCF_023614315.1 Streptomyces sudanensis
GTCGCCGGGGGCCGCCNCNNNGTNNNCGCCGGCGGCCCGCCGGGGTCCGGNNCGGCGCGGGCGGCCGGTGAGGCGCGGGGCGGCCGGTGGCCGGAACTGATCCCGGGACGCACCGACACGGGCGCCGGGCGGGCGGTCCGCGCGGCCCTCGGAGGGGCGCGGGGCGCGTACGGCGGAGGCCGGTGACCGCCCGTCCGCCACCGAGGGGTTGCGCATACGGGACGTAGGGTGCGGATGGGGCGGGCGGAGGTCTCCGCCGGGTCCGGCGGGCGGATCGGCCGACGATCCGGAAGTTGGCCGAATCCTTCCGCACCGTCCGCGTCGGCGGGCATCGGGCGTCAGGCGGCTCCCGGTCCGGGGGCGCCGGGCGGC
>NZ_CP095474.1:801098-818212 GCF_023614315.1 Streptomyces sudanensis
GNCGGGCCNGGGNNGGCCGGGTCGCGCGGGGGCCCCGCCCCGTCCGGTACGACGTGGAGCTCCTCCGCGAAGTGGCACGCCGAGTCGTGCCGGGCGGGGGTGGCGGAGTCCCGGAACGCCGCGGGGACGGCGAGCAGCGGCACCTCCAGGGCGCACCGCTCGCGCGCCTTCCAGCAGCGGGTGCGGAAGCGGCAGCCGGACGGCGGGTTCGCCGGGGACGGCACGTCGCCGGAGAGCAGGACGCGCTCGCGGTGCCCGCGCGCCTCGGGGTCCGGCACGGGCACCGCCGACAGCAGGGCCTGGGTGTAGGGGTGGGTGGGGTGGTCGTAGATCTCGGTGTCGGTCCCCGTCTCCACGATCCGCCCGAGGTACATCACGCCGACCCGGTCGGAGATGTGCCGGACGATCGACAGGTCGTGGGCGATGAAGACGTACGACAGGCCGAACTCGTCCTGGAGCCGCTCCAGGAGGTTGACGACCTGCGCCTGGACGGAGACGTCGAGGGCGGAGACCGGTTCGTCGGCGACGATGACGCGCGGCCGCAGGGCGAGGGCGCGGGCGATGCCGATGCGCTGGCGCTGGCCGCCGGAGAACTGGTGCGGGTAGCGGTTGACGTGCTCGGGGCTGAGGCCGACGACCTCCAGCAGCTCCTGCACCCTGCGGCGGCGGTCGCCCTTGGGCGCCGCCTCCGGGTGGATCTCGTACGGCTCGCCGACGATGTCGCCGACCGTCATCCGGGGGTTCAGGGACGTGTACGGGTCCTGGAACACCATCTGGACGTCGCGCCGCACGGCCTTCAGGGCGCGCCCGGACAGGCGGGTGACGTCCTCGCCCCGGTAGCGGATGGCGCCGGAGGTGGGCCGCTCCAGGCTGACCAGCATCCTGGCGACGGTCGACTTGCCGCAGCCGGACTCGCCGACGATGCCGAGCGTCTCGCCGGGGCGCAGGTCGAAGGAGACACCGTCGACGGCCTTGACCGCGCCGACCTGCTTCCTGAACAGCACACCCCGGGTGAGCGGGTAGTGCCTGACGAGGTTCCGCACCTCCAGCACGGGCTCAGCGGGCCGCATCGACGGGCTCCTTGTGGAGGGTCTCCCGCCAGAAGTGGCAGGCGCTGCGCCGGTCGGCGGAGACCTCGTACAGCGGGGGGTCGTCGGTGCGGCACACGTCGCGGACGCGGGGGCAGCGCGGGTGGAAGGGGCAGCCGGGCGGGATCGCCGTGAGGCTGGGCGGCAGGCCCCTGATCGCGTACAGCTCCCGCCCCTTGTGGTCGAGGCGCGGGATGGAGTCGAGCAGGCCCTGGGTGTAGGGGTGGGCGGGGGCCTTGTACAGGTCGTGGACGGGGGCCGTCTCGACGATGCGGCCGGCGTACATGACGGCGATGCGGTCGGCGACGTCCGCGACGACGCCGAGGTCGTGGGTGATGAGGACGAGGCCCATGCCCATCTCCCGCCGCAGCTCGGCGAGGAGGTCCATGACCTGCGCCTGGACGGTGACGTCGAGGGCGGTGGTGGGCTCGTCCGCGATGATCAGGGCGGGCTCCAGGGCCATCGCCATGGCGATCATGACGCGCTGGCGCATGCCGCCGCTGAACTGGTGGGGGTACTGGCCGACGCGTTCGCGGGCGGCGGGGATGCGGACGCGGTCCATCAGCTCGACGGCCCTGGCGCGGGCGTCCCTCTTCGACATGCCGCGGTGGACGGTGTACATCTCGGCGAGCTGGTCGCCGACGGTGAGGACGGGGTTGAGGGCGGACAGGGCGTCCTGGAAGATCATCGCCATCCGCGCGCCGCGCACCCGGCGCCGCTCCTCCTCCCGGAGGGTGAGCAGGTCGCGGCCCTGGAAGAGGATCCGCCCGGCGGTGATCCGGCCGGGGGGCGTGTCGAGGATGCCCATGACGGCCTGGGCGGTGACGGACTTGCCGGAGCCCGACTCCCCGAGGACGGCGAGGGTCTCGCCCGCGTCGACGGAGAAGGTGACGCCGTCGACCGCCCTCGCGGTGCCCTCGCGGGTGCGGAACTCGACGTGGAGGTCGCTCACTTCGAGCAGCATGGCGGCTCCTCAGCGCAGCTTGGGGTCGAGGGCGTCGCGGACGGCGTCGCCGAGCATGATGAACGCGAGGACGGTGACGCTCAGCGCGCCGGCGGGCCACAGCAGCATGTGGGGGGCGTTGCGGATCTGGGGGGCGGCGTTGGAGATGTCGATGCCCCAGGAGACGGTGGGCGGGCGCAGCCCGACGCCGAGGAACGACAGCGTCGCCTCCAGCGCGATGTAGGTGCCCAGCGCGATCGTCGCGACGACGATGACGGGGGCGACGGCGTTCGGGGCGACGTGCCGCAGCAGGAGCCGCCCGCTGCCGGCGCCCAGCGAGCGGGCCGCCTGGACGTAGTCGTGCTGCTTGGCGGTGATGACGGAGCCGCGGGCGATGCGGGCGATCTGCGGCCAGCCGAGCAGCACGATGAACCCGACGACGGGCCACACGGTGGTGCTGGTGACGACGGAGAGGAAGACCAGGCCGCCGAGGATGACGGGGATGCCGAAGAAGATGTCGGCGGTGCGGGAGAGCAGGGCGTCGCCCCAGCCGCCGAAGAACCCGGCGAGCCCGCCGAGGAGGCCGCCGAGCAGGGCGGCGCCGAGGGTGGCGGCGATCCCGACGGTGATGGAGGCGCGGGCCCCGTGGACGGTGCGGGCGTACACGTCGCAGCCCTGGGTGTCGTACCCGAAGGGGTGGCCCGGCTCGGAGCCCTCCTGCGACTTGGCGAGGTCGCAGCGGAGGGGGTCGGTGTCGGTGAGGAGCTGCGGCCACAGCGCGACGAGCACCAGGAGGACGATGAGCAGCGACGAGACGAGGAACACCGGGTTGCGGCGCAACCGGTGCCAGGTGTCGGTCCACAGGCCGCGCGGCCTGCCGCCGGGTCCGGGCGGCGCGCCCTCCCCGCCGGCCGGTGCGGCCTCCCGCCGGTCCAGGGTCTCCGCTTCGCTCATGGCCAGGTCCATCGCGCCGCCGGCGCCGGTCGGGGCGATCGCCTCGCGCGGGTCGTCGTACGGGTGGTCCGCGCGGGGGTCTCGCCGGTACGGGTCAGGCATAGCGGATCCTCGGGTCCAGGACCGCGTAGAGGAGGTCGACGAGCAGGTTCGCCACCAGGAAGACGATCACCAGGATCGTCACGAAGCCGACGACGGTGGGCGAGTTGTTGCGCAGGATGCCCTGGTAGAGCTGGTAGCCGACGCCGTGGATGTTGAAGATCCGCTCGGTGACGATGGCCCCGCCCATCAGCGCCCCCACGTCGGCGCCGATGAAGGTGACGACGGGGATGAGGGAGTTGCGCAGCAGGTGCCGGGTGACGACGCGGCGGCGCGGCAGGCCCTTGGCGACGGCGGTGCGCACGTAGTCGGCGCGGGTGTTCTCCGCGATGGAGGTGCGGCTGAGCCGGGTGACGTAGGCGAGGGAGACCAGGGCGAGGACGACGCCGGGCAGGAGCAGCTCGTCGAACCGGGCCTCGGAGGAGACGGAGGGGCTGATCCACCCCCACTTCACGCCGAGGAGGAACTGCAGGAGGTACCCGGAGACGAAGGTGGGGACGGAGATGACGACGAGGGTGAGGACCAGCAGCCCCGTGTCGAGCGGACGGCCCCGCCTCAGCCCGCTGACCACGCCGAGGGTGATGCCGACGGCGACCTCGACGACCACGGCGACGAGGGTGAGGCGCAGCGTCACCGGGAAGGCGGTGGCCATCAGCTCGGTCACCCGCTGGCCGTTGAAGGCGGTGCCGAAGTCGCCCCGGAAGATCGCCCCCATGTAGAGGAGGTACTGCTTCCACAGGGGCTCGTCGAGGTGGAGGTCCCGGCGGATGCGGGCGGCGGTGGCGGGGTCGGGCGCCTTGTCGCCGAAGAGCGCCGCGACGGGGTCGCCGAGGGCGTAGACCATGAGGAAGATCAGCAGGGTGGTCCCGGCGAACACGGGGATCATCTGGAGCAGCCGCCGGATGACGTAGCGTCCCATGGGGCCTCCTGACGGGTGTGCGGGCGGTGGCTCAGCCGACCTTGATCTGGTCGTAGACGGGGACGCTGAACTGGTTGAGCTTCACGTCGGAGAGCCGCTCGGAGTAGCCGGCGCTGCCGTTCTGGTACCAGAGGGGGATGGCGGGCATCTGGGCGGCGAGGACCCGCTCGGCGTCCCGGAAGTGCTTGACGGCGGCGGCCTGGTCGGACTCGGCGTTGGCGCGGTCGATCAGGGCGTCGAAGCGCCGGTTGCTGAACTTGCCGTAGTTGGAGGAGGCGCCGGTGGAGTAGAGGGGCTCCAGGAAGTTCTGGATGAGCGGGTAGTCGGCCTGCCAGCCGGAGCGGAAGGGACCGGTGATCCGGCCTTCGGTGGTCTGGTTGCGGAAGTCCGCGAAGGTGCCGACGGGGTTGACGGTGCAGACGGGGCCGCGGCCCAGGACGTTGTTGAGGCTGTTGCAGACGGCGTCCATCCACTGCCGGTGGGAGCCGGTGTCGACGTTGGACGTGAGGGTGATCCGGCCGCCGGGGAGGCCGCCCCCCTCGGTGATGAGCCGCTTCGCCTCGGCCGCGTCGAAGACGCACGCGTCGCCGCAGGCGTCGGAGTACCCGCCCTTCTCGCCGAGGGCCGGGGAGGTCCAGTCCTTGGCGGGGGTGCGGGTGCCCTGGAAGATCTGCTCGGTGATCTGCTCGCGGTTGATCGCCTTGGAGATGCCGGTGCGGACCTTCTCCATGCCGGGCTTGGACCACTCGGGCCGGTAGAAGGGGAAGGCCAGGGTCTGGATGATGAGGGCGGGCTGGTTGATGTACCGGTCGCCCAGGTCGTTCCCGACGTTCTTCAGCTGCTGGGCGGGGATGTCGTCGACCAGGTCGAGGTTGCCGGAGATCAGGTCCTGGTAGGCGGTGTTGTTGTCGGTGTAGACGCGCAGGTCCACCCCGGCGTTGCGGGCCTTGTCGGGTCCCTGGTAGCCGTCCCAGCGGCGCAGTTTCATCGCGCTGCCCCGGGTGTACGAGTCCACGGTGTACGGGCCGTTGCCGACGGGCTTGGCCAGCCACGCCTCGCGGTCGGTGAAGAACGCCCGCGGCAGCGGCATGAACGCCTGGTAGCCGAGGGTCTCCGGCCAGGTGGAGAACTTGTCCTTCAGGGCGACGGTGAAGGTGCGGTCGTCCTTGACGACGAGTCCGCGCATGGTCTTCGCCCTGGCGGCGCCGGACTCGGGGTGCACGTCCTCGTAGCCGACGATGTCGGAGAAGAACGGGGCGTTGTTCTGCTTGTTGTCGATGTGGGCGCCGTAGTTCCACGCGTCGACGAAGGAGCGGGCGGTGACCTTCTCGCCGTTGCTGAAGGTCCAGCCGTCCTTGAGGGTGACGGTGAAGTTCTGCGAGTCGGTCGTCTCGATCCTCTCGGCGACCATGTCCTGCGCCTCGCCCGTCTCCGGGTCGTACCGCTTGAGGCCCCGGAAGACCATGTCGAGGACCTTGCCGCCCTGGACCTCGTTGGTGTTGGCGGGCTCCAGGGGGTTCTGGGGGTCGCCCCAGGAGGAACTCAGCACGCCGTCGCCGCCACCGCCGTCGCCGCCCCCGCCGCAGGCGGTCGCGGTGGCCGCGAGGACGGCGGCGACGGCGACGGCGGCCCGCGCGGTCCGCGTGGTTCCAGGCATGGGGTGCCTCCCTCATCCGCCGGCACTTGCTGCGCCCCAATACACCCCGGTCGCGGGGGCGGCGCACTCCGGCGGCGGCCATCCGGTGCCCGCACGCGGGGAGGACCGCCCGAACGGGTGCGGCGGAAGGGGGGAGCGGCCCGTCCGGCGGCCGAACACGACGGTGCCCGGCCCACCGCGGGGGTGGACCGGGCACCGTCGTGTACCGGGAGGGGTCACGCCACGTGGATGACGTCCTTCTCCTCGGCGAAGTGGCACGCCGACTCGTGGGCGGCCGGGGAGTCCGAGCCCTTGAAGCGCTCGGGGATCGCCAGCAGCGGCATCTCCTGGGCGCACTTGTCCTGCGCCTTCCAGCAGCGGGTGCGGAAGCGGCAGCCGGACGGCGGGTCGGCCGGGGACGGGACGTCGCCGGTGAGGATGATCCGCTCCCGGCCCTCGCGCATCTCCGGGTCCGGCACCGGCACGGCCGACAGCAGCGCCTGCGTGTACGGGTGGGTGGGGTGGTCGTAGATCTGCACGTCCGTGCCGATCTCGGCCATCTTCCCGAGGTACATCACGCCGACCCGGTCGGAGATGTGCCGCACGACGGACAGGTCGTGGGCGATGAAGATGTAGGAGAGGTCGAACTCGTCCTGCAGCTTCTCCATCAGGTTGACGACCTGCGCCTGGACGGACACGTCCAGGGCCGACACCGGCTCGTCGCAGATGATGATCTCCGGGTTGAGCGCCAGGCCGCGGGCGATGCCGATGCGCTGGCGCTGGCCGCCGGAGAACTGGTGCGGGTACCGGTTGATGTACTCCGGGTTGAGGCCGACGACGTCCAGCAGCTCCTGCACCCTGCGGCGGCGGTCGCCCTTCGGCGCCACCTCCGGGTGGATGTCGAAGGTCTCGCCGATGATGTCGCCGACCGTCATCCGGGGGTTCAGGGACGTGTACGGGTCCTGGAACACCATCTGGATGTTGCGGCGCACCGCCTTCAGGGCCCGGCCGGACAGCTTGGTGATGTCCTGGCCCTTGTAGAAGACCTCGCCGGAGGTGGCGGTCTCCAGCAGCATCAGCAGCTTGGCGACGGTGGACTTGCCGCAGCCGGACTCGCCGACGATGCCGAGGGTCTCGCCCCGGTACAGGTCGAAGGAGATGCCGTCGACGGCCTTGACCGCGCCGACCTTCTTCTTGAACAGGATGCCCTGGGTGAGCGGGAAGTGCTTGACCAGGTTGCGGACCCGGAGGATCGGCTCGCCGCGGTCCGCGGTGGGAGCGGCGCCCATGGACACCTCCGCCTTCTCGAGGTCAGCCATGGATCGTCTCCTTCCAGAAGTGGCACGCACTGCCGCGGCCGACGAGCTCGGTTCCGTCCTGCTCGGTGACCCGGTGCAGCGGCGGAAGATCGGTGCGGCAGACGTCCTGGGCCTTCGGGCACCGCGGGTTGAACGCGCAACCGGTGGGGATGCGCGTCAGGTTGGGCGGCAGGCCCTTGATGGCGTAGAGCTCCTGGCCCTTCTGGTCCAGACGCGGGATCGAGTCCAGCAGGCCGCGCGTGTAGGGGTGGGCGGGGCGCTTGTAGAGCTCGTGGACGGGGGCCGTCTCGACGATGCGGCCCGCGTACATCACCGCGATCTTGTCCGCGACGTCGGCGACGACGCCGAGGTCGTGGGTGATCAGGATGAGGCCCATGTTGAACTCGCGCTGGAGCTCCGCGAGCAGCTCCATGACCTGGGCCTGGACCGTCACGTCGAGCGCGGTCGTCGGCTCGTCGGCGATGATCAGGTCCGGCTCCAGGGCCAGCGCCATGGCGATCATGATGCGCTGGCGCATGCCGCCGGAGAACTGGTGCGGGTAGTCGTTCACCCGGGCCTTGGCGGCCGGGATCTTCACCCGGTCCATCAGCTCGACGGCCTTGGCCTTGGCGTCCTTCTTGGACAGGCCGAGGTGGACGCGGAACATCTCGCCGAGCTGGTAGCCCACGGAGAGCACCGGGTTGAGCGACGACAGCGCGTCCTGGAAGATCATCGCGATCTTCCGGCCGCGGATGCGGCGGCGCTCCTCGGCGGACATCTTGAGCATGTCCTGGCCGTGGAAGAGGATCTCGCCCTTGGGGATGCGCCCCGGGGGCATGTCGAGGATGCCCATGATGGCCTGCGCCGTCACGGACTTGCCGGAGCCCGACTCGCCCAGCACGGCGAGGGTCTCGCCGGAGCTGACCGAGTAGTTCACTCCGTTGACGGCCTTGGCGACGCCGTCCCGGGTGTGGAACTCCACGTGGAGGTCGCGCACTTCGAGCAGCGGCCGGGTGCCGTCCGCGGCACCGCTCGGCACGGGGGTGTCCCCGGTCTTTTCGATGGTGGTCACGTACGCCTCCCTCAGCGCAGCTTGGGGTCGAGGGCGTTGCGTACCGCATCGCCGAACATGAGGAACGAGAGGACGGTGATGGAGACCATCACGGACGGGATGATCAGCACGTAGGAGGCGTTGCGCAGCTGCTCGCGGCCGCTGGAGACGTCCACGCCCCAGGAGACGGTCGGCTCCGCCAGGCCGACGCCCAGGAAGGACAGCGTCGCCTCGGCCGCGATGTACCCGCCGAGCGCGATGGTGGCGACGACGATGATCGGGGCGAGGGCGTTGGGCAGGATGTGCCGCGTCAGGATGCGGGTGGTGGAGGCGCCCAGCGCCTTGGCGGCGACGACGTAGTCGGCCTGCTTGATGGTGATGACCGCGCCCCGGGAGACACGGGCGATCTGGGTCCAGCCGAGGAAGGCCAGGGCGAAGATCACCACGTAGACCTCGCGCTTCTCGAAGCTGCTGAGCACGACCATCGCGCCGAGCAGGAACGGGACGCCGAAGAAGATGTCCGTGACGCGGGAGAGCAGGCTGTCGATCCATCCGCCGAAGTAGCCGGCGAGCATGCCGACCAGCGTGCCGAGGAGCGTGACCAGGACGGTGACGCCGACGCCGACGAGGATCGACGCGCGGGCGCCGTAGAGCACGCGGGCGTAGATGGAGCGGCCCTGGCCGTCGTAGCCGAGCCAGTCCGGCTGGAAGAAGTGGCCCCAGTTCGGCGGCTGGAGGTAGTGCTTGGCCAGGTCCGCGTCGCGCGGCGAGGCGCTGGTGAACAGCGACGGGAAGAACGCGATCAGCAGCAGCAGCGCGATGAGCCCCGCCGATATCAGGAACATCGGCTGGCGGCGCAGGTCGTGCCAGGCGTCGGACCAGAGGCTGCGCGGCTTGCCCGGGGCGGGGCCGGTCTCGGCGACGATGTCGGAGGCCGAGGCCGGGACGATCGGCTTGTCGGCGGCCTTCTCGAGAGTCGTCCCGCCGTTCTCGGCGGCGTTCTCGGCGGTTGTCTCAGGCATACCGGATCCTCGGGTCCAGGACCGCGTACAGCAGGTCGACGAGCAGGCTCATGAGCAGGTAGACGAGGACGATCAGCGACGCGATGCCCACGACGGTGGCGCCCTCGCGGCGGATGAGCGCGTCGAAGATGGTGTAGCCGACGCCCTTCACGTTGAAGATGCCCTCGGTGACGATGGCGCCGGTCATCAGGGTGCCGATGTCGGTGCCGAGGAAGGTGACCACCGGCACGAGCGAGTTGCGCAGCAGGTGGACGCCGATGATGCGGCGGCGCGGCAGGCCCTTGGCGACCGCGGTGCGCATGTAGTCGGCGCGCAGGTTCTCCGCCATCGACGTACGGGTGAGCCGGGCCACGTACGCCAGGGAGAGGGAGCCGAGCACGATGGCCGGCAGGAAGAGGTCCCCGAAGCTCTCGGAGTCCTGCACGGTCGGGGTGACCAGGCCGAGCTGGAAGGCGAAGACGTACTGCATCAGGTAGCCCAGCACGAAGGAGGGCATCGAGATCAGCACCAGGGTCAGGGTCAGCAGGCTCTTGTCCCGCAGGGAGTTGGGCTTCAGGCCCGCGATGACGCCCAGGCCGATGCCCACCAGCACCGTGAAGGCGAAGGCGAAGAGCGTGAGGCGGATCGTGACCGGGAACGCCTCCGCGATGATGTCCGCGATGGGGCGCTGGCTGGCGATCTGGACGCCGAAGTCGCCCTGGACCAGGTTGGTCAGGTAGTTCCAGTACTGGAGCAGCAGCGGCTGGTCGAGTCCGAGCTGCTTGCGGATCGACTCGATGACCGCCGGGTCGTAGTTCTGCTCTCCCGCGAGCGCTCTGACGGGGTCGCCGGGCAGGGCGAACATCATGCTGAAGATCAGAAAGGTTGACCCGATGAACACCGGGATCATCTGGAGCAGTCGTCGTGCGACATAGCGCCCCATTGGTGCCTCCGTGTGGGGTTGACTGCGGTCCGACGGCAGCCGCGGACATGACAGGGCGGCTGGCGTCGGACCACCGCCGCCGTCGGATCTCCGACGGCGGCGGTTGACGGCCGAGTGAGGTGGCTCGCAGGCGCTGTTACTTGACGGTGACCTGCGTCAGCTCGAGGTCGCCGTGGAAGTCGACGCTGACGTTGTCGACGCCCTTGCCGTGGCCGCCGTTGATGCGGTAGTACCACAGCGGGATCGCCGGCATCTTCTCGAGCAGCTTCTTCTCGACCGTCTGGTAGGACTTGACGGCCTCGTCGAGCGAGCTGGCGTTGTCGCCCTTGGCCATCAGCGCGTCGATCTCCTTGTCGGAGAAGCGACCGTTGTTGGACTCGGCCTTGGAGTGGTAGAGCTCCTTGAGGAAGTTCACGTTGACCGGGTAGTCGGCCACCCAGCCACCGCGGTACATGCCCTTGACCTGGTTGTTGTCACGGGCCTCGAGGTCCGTGGGGAAGTCCGGCTTCGGGTCGCCGACGCAGTCGACGCCGGTGGCGTTGCGGATGGACTCGCAGACCGCGGTCACCCACTCCTTGTGGCCGCCGTCGCTGTTGTACTGGATGAAGATCTTGTTGCCGGGGACGCCGCCGCCCTCGGTGACGAGCTTCTTCGCCTTGGCCGGGTTGTACGTGAAGACGTCCGTGCCCAGGTCCTGGTTGCCCTTGACCTGCGGCGGCGTGAAGCTGGTCGCCGGGGTGCGGGTGTTGTTCAGGACGGTCTTGGTGATCGTGGCGCGGTCGATCGCCATCGACAGGCCCTGGAGGACCTTGGGGTCGACGTCCTTGAACGGCTTGCTGTAGAAGGCCGGGACGAGCGACTGGATGGCCGCGTACTCCTGCTCGATGGCGCCGTCGCCCAGGTCCGCCTTGTACTTCGGCAGGTCCGTCGGGCCGACCTGGCGGATGATGTCCAGGTTGCCGGAGACGACGTCGCGGTACGCGGCCTCGACGGTCGCGTAGTTCTTGAACTGGATGCCCTTGTTGGCGGCCTTGTTCGGGCCCTGGTAGCCGTCGAACGCCTTGACCTGGATGAGCTTCTTGTGGTCCCAGCGCTCGAACTGGTAGGGGCCGTTGCCGACCGGCTTCTTGCCGAACGCCTTCGGGTCGTCGAAGAAGACCTTGGGCAGCGGGGCCCAGGTGGCGTAGCCGAGCTTGTAGTTGAAGTACGGGACCTTCGTCTTCAGCGTGATCGTGAAGGTGGTCTCGTCGATCGCCTTCAGACCGGACATCTTGTCGGTCTTCGGCTCGCCCTTCTCCGGGTGGACGTCGTCGTAGCCCTGGATGTCGGAGAACCAGAAGGAGTTCTGCTGGGCGTTCTTGGAGTTGGCGTACCAGTTCCAGGCGTCGATGTACGACTGGGAGGTCACGGCCTCGCCGTTGTGGAACTTCCAGCCCTTCTTGAGCTTGACCGTCCACACCTTGGAGTCCTTGGTCTCCACGGACTCGGCGTTCGTGTAGACGATCTCGCCCTTGGCGTCGAAGTCGAGGAGCTGCGTGAAGAGCGACTGGATGACGTACGAGCCGTTGGTCTCGTTCGTGTCAGCCGGGATCAGGGGCTTCTGCGGCTCGCCGACGTCGATGGACACGTAGCCGGCGGGCTTGCCGCTGCTGC
The DNA here is from genome assembly GCF_023614315.1 of Streptomyces sudanensis. NCBI lineage: Bacteria > Bacillati > Actinomycetota > Actinomycetes > Kitasatosporales > Streptomycetaceae > Streptomyces > Streptomyces sudanensis. Next base: position 812,684 of record NZ_CP095474.1, read on the forward strand.
TGCCGCCCTTGCCGTCGTCGCCCTTGCTCCCGCCGCAAGCCGTGGCAGCCATGGCAACGGCGATCGCGCCCGCCACCCACTTGGCGCTCTTGACACCGCGCATGGGTTCCTCCTCATGAGTCACTTGTCACTGAAGTGGGGATACGCGCAAGTCGCCGACACCCCTGACGGCGTTCGTGCGGCACCCCCGTGTGTGCTCGTGAATCGGCGCGCTCCCCACAGCGCGTGACCCGTTGACCCGAGCTCAATGGAGCCAACTATTAAGTACGAGCAGTCCGTAAACCACACTTACAGGGTCTCGTTTTGACAACATCAGTCATGCCCCGTTAGTCCAAATCAGGACAAACCGATCACAGACAGACACGCGCGAAACGGACTGTTAACCCGTGTACCGGTGAGCAGTGATCGATATGCGGACACTTGGTCGAGGTAAACGAGTTGACGGACGGCGCCCCCGCCCACCGAGGACACCCCACCTGCCTGTGGCCCCCGTCACACCCGGACCGGGGCCGTCGCCGCTGGCGCGCCGCACCCGCCCCGGCGGCAACGCCGGACGCACCCTGGCCGTCCGTCATGTGACCCGCGCCACACGGCGGGTGGAGCGCCCGCTCCCCACCCGCCGTACGGCGGGCGCCCCGTGGAGTGCGGGGCACAGGCCCGGCCGGCCCGCCCGTACGCACCATCCGCCCATGCGGAACGCCCGGCCGGGAGAGCCCGGCCGGGCGTTCGTGCGGAGCGTCGCGCGATCCGGGCGGCACGGCCCGCGCGGGGCCGCGAGGGCCGCCGGGGCGCGTCAGCCGTGCTTGGCGCGGGAGGCCGCGCGGGCGCGCTCGCGCGCGTCCAGGTTGACCTTGCGGATGCGGACGGCCTCCGGGGTCACCTCGACGCACTCGTCGTCGCGGCAGAACTCCAGCGACTGCTCCAGGGAGAGCTTGCGCGGCGGGACGATCGCCTCGAACGAGTCGGCCGAGGACGACCGCATGTTCGTGAGCTTCTTCTCCTTGGTGATGTTGACGTCCATGTCGTCGGAGCGGGAGTTCTCACCGACGATCATGCCCTCGTACACCTCGGTGCCCGGCTCCACGAAGAGGACGCCGCGCTCCTGGAGGTTGGTCATCGCGAAAGCGGTGACGACGCCGGAGCGGTCGGCGACGAGCGAGCCGTTGTTGCGGGTCTGGAGCGCGCCGAACCACGGCTCGTGGCCCTCGTGGATGGAGTGGGCGATGCCCGTGCCGCGCGTCTGCGTCAGGAACTCCGTACGGAAGCCGATGAGGCCGCGCGACGGGACGACGAACTCCATGCGGACCCAGCCGGAGCCGTGGTTCGACATGTTGTCCATGCGGCCCTTGCGGACGCCCATGAGCTGCGTGACGGCGCCCATGTGCTCCTCGGGCACGTCGATCGTCATGCGCTCGACGGGCTCGTGGAGCTTGCCGTCGATCTCCTTGGTGACCACCTGCGGCTTGCCGACGGTCAGCTCGTACCCCTCGCGGCGCATCTGCTCCACCAGGATGGCCAGCGCCAGCTCGCCGCGGCCCTGCACCTCCCAGGCGTCGGGGCGCTCGGTGTCCAGGACGCGCAGCGAGACGTTGCCGATCAGCTCGCGGTCCAGGCGGTCCTTCACCTGGCGGGCGGTGACCTTGCGGTCCTTGACGGCGGCCTTGGCGTCGGCGCCCTTGCCGGTGCCGCCCCGGCCGACCAGCGGCGAGGTGTTGGTGCCGATGGTCATGGAGATGGCCGGCTCGTCGACCGTGATCAGCGGCAGCGCGATCGGGTTCTCCGGGTCGGCCAGCGTCTCGCCGATCATGATGTCGGGGATGCCGGCGACGGCGCAGATGTCACCCGGACCGGCCTTCTCGGCCGGCTTGCGGGTCAGCGCCTCGGTCATCATCAGCTCGCTGATGCGCACGTTGGCGACGGTGCCGTCCCGCTTGATCCACGCGACCGTCTGGCCCTTGCGCAGTTCGCCCTGCTCGACGCGGAGCAGCGCGATGCGGCCGAGGAAGTTGTCGGCGTCGAGGTTGGTGACGTGGGCCTGGAGGGGGGCGTCCTCGTCGTACACCGGGGCCGGGATGTGGTCCAGGATCGTCGAGAAGAACGGCTCCAGGCTGGTGGAGTCGGCGGGGACCGTGCCGTCCTCCGGCTTGGTCAGCGAGGCGACGCCGTCGCGGCCGCAGGCGTAGACGATCGGGAACTCGATCTGGTCCTCGTCGGCGTCCAGGTCCAGGAAGAGGTCGTACGTCTCGTTGACGACCTCGTCGATCCGGGAGTCCGGGCGGTCCGTCTTGTTGATGCAGAGGATGACCGGCATCCGGCGCTGGAGGGCCTTGCGGAGCACGAAGCGGGTCTGCGGGAGCGGGCCCTCGGAGGCGTCCACGAGGAGCACCACGCCGTCGACCATCGACAGGCCGCGCTCGACCTCGCCGCCGAAGTCGGCGTGGCCGGGGGTGTCGATGATGTTGATGGTGATCGGGGCCCCGCCGTCCTTGGGGTGGTACTTCACCGCCGTGTTCTTGGCGAGGATCGTGATGCCCTTCTCACGCTCCAGGTCGTTCGAGTCCATCATGCGGTCGTCGACGGAGTCGAGCTGGTGGGCGGCGAAGGCACCCGCCTGCTTGAGCATGGCGTCGACGATGGTCGTCTTGCCGTGGTCGACGTGGGCGACGATGGCTACGTTACGGATGTCGTGGCGCGTGGGCATGGGTGGCTGGCGCTTCTCTCGGATCGTGGGTGCGGCGTCTCGTCTTCCTCAGTACGCCCGCCGGGCGGACGCGCCACGGCTCTGTCCATGGTACGGGGCTGCCGCGCAGTCGGTCCCCCGGGCGACGATCGTGCCCGCCGCGGGGCCCGCCGGGCAACGCGACCGGGCGGTCCTCGCACCTGTTCGCCGACGCTTCACCCCTTCTTCTTCTTCGGCGCGGCGAACCCGATGTCCTCGTAGCGCGGCGCCGCGAAGCCGAAGGCGCCCGCGTTGACGACGTTCCTGCGGACGGCGACGAGCTCGGGCCGCTGGAAGAGGGGGATCGACCCGGCGGCGGCCCAGATCCGGGCGTCGGCGCGGTGCAGCAGGTCGCGGGCGGCCTCCTCGTCCAGTTCGGCGGCGGCCCGCTCGAAGAGCTGGTCGATGTGGTCGGTGCCGACCCGCGTGTAGTTCTGCTCCACCAGCAGCGAGCCGTCCACGGCGGGCTCCGGCTTGGCGTGGATCGGCCGGCCGTCCGTGGCGGGGAAGGCGGTGCCCGGCCAGGAGTAGAGGGCGAGGTCGTACTCGCCGGAGGCGATGTGGTCCCGGAAGAAGCTCTCGTCGGGGACCTTGTGGATCTCGGTGCGCACGCCGATGCGGTCCAGCATCGCCGCGATCCTGCCGCCGACGGTGCGGAGCTGCTCGGAGCCGGGGCCGGAGGGCAGGACGAAGCGGAGCGCCAGGGGCCGGCCGTCCTTGCCGAGGGGGCCGGCGGCGGAGCCGGGCCCCTTTGGGGCGGCGGTGCCGACGGGCGCGTACGCGCCGGGCGCGCCCTCCCCGGTGCCGGGGCGCCGGAGGCCGGAGGCGTCCTCGGCCCGGCCGGCCNGGCCGGCTCCCCGGGCGCCGGTCCCGGTGAGGGCCGCCGTGGCGGTGCGGGCCGGAGCGGCCGGGCCGCGGACGGCCGCGGGTACGGGGGCGCGCGTGCCGGGCGCGGCGGCGGGCTTGTCCTCGCCGACGATGTACACGCCCTCGTCGGGCCTCGGGTCCGCCGTCCCCGCCGCGCCCGGTGCCCGGGTGGGCGCGGCGGCGGGCGGGGTGTCCCCCGGCGCGGACCCCGCCGGGGTCTCCGACGCCTCCGCGCCCGCCCCGGTGCCCTCCTTCGGCGCGGCGGTCGGGCGGGCGCCCTCCCTCGTCCAGCCCGCGTCGGCGAGCAGGGCGAGGGCCTCCTCGGTGTCCTGGCCGCCCAGGGCGCCGCTGTTGTCCGCGTACGCGTCCTGCCCGGCCAGCGCCAGGTGGGAGCCGACCGGCTCCGCGGGGAGGCCCAGCGGGGCCAGTACGGCCTCGGCCAGCGCGCGGCGGTCCAGGGCGCGGGCGACCGCCCGGCGCACCCGCTGGTCGGCGAGCGGCCCGGACTCGCCGTTCATGGCGAGCTGGGTGTACGCGGGCTCCAGCGACCTGCGGACGACGTAGCGGCGCAGGGCCCGCCGCTCGGCCTCCCCCGCGGCGGCGGCCCGCCGCTCGCGGAGCCGTGCGGCGTGCGCCCCCGCGGCCCCGGCCCGGGCGGAGCCGTGGGCGGCGGCCCAGGACTCCAGCGCGGCGGAGGGCGCCTCGGCGCCGGGCCGGTGCGGGGCGAGCCCGCCCTTCGCGTCCGGACGGTCCCCGGCCGCGGCGCGGGTGACGCGGGCGGCGACGGACGCGTCGACCTCGGCGACGTCGACGGTGCCGGCGGCGAGCGCCTCGGCGCGGCGGTCGCGCGGGACGGCGCGCAGGACGAGGCTCGTGAGCTTGGCGGGCTCGCCCCACCAGCGCGGGTCGCGGACGAGGGTGAGGGTGCCGGCCCTCCTGTCGACCGCCTTCACCCGGAACGGCCCCGCGGTCCGCGGCAGGCCGGTGCGGGAGTCGTCGTTGAAGGCGCGCGACGACCCGGTGACCTCCTTCGGGTACAGCGGTGTGAACAGCGACTTCCAGTCGGCGTAGGGCTTGCCGAAGGTGACCCGGACCTCCAGGTCGTCGGCGCCGCGCTCGATCTTCTCGATGCGCTCGTACCCGGCGTTGCGCGCGGTCCAGTACGCGCCGTCGCGTCCGCGCAGGGCCCGCCACTGGGCGACGAAGTCGGGGGCCCCGATCTCGCGGCCGTCGCTCCACACGGCCTGCTGGCGGAGCCGGTACCGGACGACCTGCCGGGGCTCGCGGTCGATGATCTCGGCGGACTCCAGGTAGTCCGGGTTGGCCTGCGGCCGGCCCCGCTCGTCGAGGGTGAAGAGGGCGGGCAGCACGGCGCCGGCGACCCGGGCGGTGGCGGCGTCGGCGTCGGCCTGGAAGGCGTTGAAGGTGGCGGGCAGCGCGTCGACCGCCCAGCTCAGGGTGCCGCCGTCCGCGACCGCGGAGCGGGGCGCGGCCGCGATGTCCGGGGGTACGGCCCGGGCGGCGCGCTCCTCGTCCCCGGAGCCGCAGCCGGCGAGTGCGGACACGACGAGCGCCCCGCCGGTGAGGAGCGCGACGGACCGGAGTGCGCGGACGCCGACGTGGGCCATGGCTTGTACCTCTTCGTCCGGATTCCTGAATTTAGGGATGATCACATCTATTACTCGCACCACTGAAGGGGAGGGGGCCGCCGGGCCGGCGGCGACACGGCGGGGACGGCCCGGAACTCCACCCGCGCGGCGCAACGCACCCGGAAGGCGGGCGGGGCAGGCGGACCGGGTGGACGGCGCCGGGCAGGCGTCGCCGGGTGGACGGTGTCGGGTGNNNNGGGCGGGGCAGGCGGACCGGGTGGACGGCGCCGGGTGGACGGCGCCGGGTGGGCGGCGCCGGGTCCACCCGGCGCCGGGTGGGCGGCGCCNGNNGTG
>NZ_CP095474.1:818219-821323 GCF_023614315.1 Streptomyces sudanensis
GACNGGTGTCGGGTGGGCGGCGCCGGGTGGACGGTGTCGGGTGGGCGGCGCCGGGCAGGCGTCGCTGGGCAGGCGGAACAGCCCGGCCCGCCGGACGGAACCGGAAGCGGCCCGGCCCGGACCGGCCCGCCGGACGGAACCAGAAGCGGCCCGGCCCGCCGTGCGGAGCCGGGCCGGGCCGGGTGGGAGGGCCGCGATGAGGCGGGGCGCCCCGTCAGAACATGCTGAGCAGCTGCTCCACCGTGGGCTCCGCCGCCCCCTCGCCGTCGGGGAGGGCCAGCTCGAACCAGACCGTCTTGCCGCGGGGCGTCCTGCGCGAGCCCCAGCCGGCGCTGAGCAGCCCGACGAGTTGGAGCCCGCGCCCGCCCTCGTCGGTGTCGCGGGCGCGTCGGCGGCGGGGCTGGACGAGGCCCGTGTCCCACACCTCGCACACCAGCGTGCGGTCGCGCAGCAGCCGGAGCCGGATCTCCCCCTCGCCGTAGCGCAGGGCGTTGGTGACGAGTTCGCTGACGAGCAGTTCGACGGTGTCGATCAGCGGCTCCAGTCCCCAGGTGGTGAGCTGGTCGCGGGCCAGCTCGCGGGCGCGCCCCACCGACCGGGGCTCGCGCGGCAGGCGCCAGTCGCCGACCGCCTCGGCGGGCAGCCCGCGCACCCGGGCCATCAGCAGCGCGATGTCGTCCTGGCCGTGCCGGGTGTCGAGGGTGTTGAGGACGTGGTCGCAGGCGTCCTCCAGGGGGAGCTCGGGGCCGGTGAGGACGCTCCGGAGCGCCTGGAGTCCCTCGTCCAGGGGGTGGTCGCGGGACTCGACGAGCCCGTCGGTGTACAGGGACAGCAGCGCCCCTTCGGGCAGTTCGACCTCGACCTCCTCGAACGGCTCCCCGCCGACGCCGAGCGGCATCCCCGGCGGCACGTCGAGCAGCCGCGCCTCCCCGCCGGGCGCGACCAGCACCGGCGGCAGGTGCCCGGCGTTGGCGAACGTGCAGCGCCGGGTGACGGCGTCGTACACGGCGTACACGCAGGTCGCGAGGTACACCTCGGACAGTTCGGGGCCGCGCGGCCGGTGGGCCGCGCGCGAGGACTGGGTGCCGATGGGTGCGCCGAGGCCGCGGGCGATCTCGTCGAGGTGGGAGAGGACCTCGGCCGGTTCGAGGTCGAGCTGCGCCAGGGTCCTCACCGCGGTGCGGAGCTCGCCCATGGCGACGGCGGCGCGCAGGCCGCGGCCCATGACGTCGCCGACGACGAGGGCGGTGCGGTGGCCGGGCAGGTCGATGACGTCGAACCAGTCGCCGCCGACCTCGGTGGCGTCGTTGCCGGGGAGGTAGCGGCAGGCGATGTCCAGTCCGGCGGCCTCCGGGTCGCCGGGCGGGAGGAGGCTGCGCTGGAGGATCAGTGCGCGTTCGTGCTCGCGGCGGTAGAGGCGGGCGTTGTCGATGCAGACGGCGGCGCGGGCGGCGAGTTCGACGGCGAGGGCCCGGTCGCGCTCGCCGAACGGTTCGCTGCCCTTGGTGCGGGAGAACTGGACGAGCCCGACGACGGTGTCGTGGGCGACCATCGGCACGGCGAGGGTGGAGTGGACGGGGCCGCCGTCGTCGGGGACGAGGACGGGGCGGCCGGTGCTCAGGGCGGTGGCGCAGGGCGAGGTGAACGGGAAGCGGTGGACGGAGCCGACGCGGGGGGGCTCGGACCCGCAGCAGTCGGCGCCGCCGGCGGAGGGCGGGCCGACCAGGGGCGGCGTGTCGGAGACGGCGCTGGCGAAGGCGACGCGGCGGAGCTGGGCGGTGCGTCCCCCGGCCCGGCCCGGTGGGGCCTCGTCGCCGGTGAGGAGGCCCTGGTAGAGGTCGACGGCGGCGAGGTCGCAGAAGCCGGGGACGGCGACGTCGAGCAGTTCGCGGGCGGTGGTCTCCAGGTCCAGGGAGGTGCCGATGCGGGCGGTCGCGTCGTTGAGGAGGGCGAGGTTGCGGCGGGCGCTGGCGACCTCGCGGGCGGCGTTGTGACGGCGGGTCACGTCGGTGATGAGCCCGGCGACGCCGATGGGGCGGCCGGACCCGCTGTGCACGCGGTAGAGGTTGACCGACCAGTGGCGGCGGTCGGGGACGCCGGGCGCGGTACCGGTGATCTCCATGTCGGTGACGGGCTCGCCGGTCTCCAGGACGCGGCGGAGCGCGGCGGTCATCCGGCCGGCCTCGGGGAGGGAGAGGTAGTCGTGGACGGTGCGGCCCCGGTGGTCCTCGGCGGTGCCGCCGAAGACGGTGGCGAAGCGCCGGTTGGCACGCTGGACCGTCAGGTCCGTACCGAACAGCAGGAAACCGAAAGGGGATTGGCCGAATATCGCCTGCGAGGAGGCGAGGTCGGTCTCGATGCGGCGTAGGGCGCGTACGTCCACGGCGATACAGACGGCGCCGCGTTCACCGCGCTCGGTCTCGCTCGGCATGACGTACACCTCGGCGAGGCCGCGCGCGTGCCGCTCACCGGGGACGCGGAAGGGGACCAGGCCCGTCCACTCCTTGCCGTCGAGGATCTCGACGACCCTGCGGCGGCCCCGTGAGCGCAGTTCCGCGGGCAGGAACGCCTCGACGGGATCCAGCCCCGCCACCTGCTCGGCGGAGAGGCCGAACATCTCCGCGGCGCGCAGACTCCACTGGTCGACGAACCCGTCGGGACCTATGGAGAACGACGCCGCTCCGATGTAGTCGTAGATCGAGCCAGGCGGGCTGCACTGCCACACGACGCCGTCCGCCGTCCCAGATATCTCGCTCACGCGACCGTCCCCTCCAGCTCACCGCACCGGACCGGCCCTGCCCGCAGTATTCAGCACCACGGCCCCTGTCGGCACGCCGTTCGCGATCACAGGGTGGTCTCGTTCATTTTGAGCCGTGCCCGCGGTGATCGTTGTCCCTTCCCTCTTCTAACCCGGTGGAGACGGCTCGAACCACGCGGTCGCGCCCCTCCGGCCGTTTCCGTACCGCCGGCGAAGGACGGGCGGGCCCTGGGGCGCGTCCCGGTCCCGGCGGCCGGGCGGGCGCGGGACNNGCCCCNGGCGCGGGGCGGGTCCGGGAACACATCTGACGCAGGCAANNCCGACNACTGCGTCNGNNANNNCNNNG
>NZ_CP095474.1:821329-824207 GCF_023614315.1 Streptomyces sudanensis
GNNNGCNCGNNGNNGGGCGGACGGGCGCGCGTGCCCGGCGCACCGCGCGGCGCGCGCCGGGCGCGGCCCGGGGCGCGGTCAGGCGTGCGGGGGACCGGCGTCCGGAGGGAGGTGGCGGAGGGCTTCGACGACCGCGGGAACGTCCTGTTCCAGCCAGTCGACGGTGTCCCATTCCTTACGGGTCAGCCAGCGCAGTCCGTCATGGTCCTGGAGGGGCCGGGGCTCCCCGGACAGGACGCGGGCCGTCCACACGTGCAGCACGTAGCCGCGGCCCAGCGGCCAGGCGCCCGGTACGCGTTCCCCCGGTTCCACCTCGATGCCCAGTTCCTCGCGCAGCTCGCGCACGAGGGCCTCGGGCGGGCTCTCGCCCGGCTCCACCTTGCCGCCGGGCAGCTCCCAGCGGCCGGCGAGCTCGGGGGGCGCGCTGCGGCGCGCGGCGAGCAGCCTCCCCCGGTCGTACACGGCTCCGGCCACCACCACACGATCCGTCATGCGCCGGAGCGTATCCGCCGGCGCGGGTCAGTGCGCCGGCTCCCCGATGCGCTCGACCCAGTAGAGCTGCCGCTGGCCGCGCGAGTCGAGGCTGTCGACGACCTTCTGCGCCTCGTCGCGCGTCGCGTACCGGCCGACCCGGTAGTGGTTGCCGTTGCCGTCCTGCCGGATGACCTGCCAGAGAAGAGCCGTACCGCTGTCGGGCATTACGCCGTTCCCCCCGCCCGGTGGCCTGCGTCCAAGGATTCCGTCGAAATCGCAATCCGCATATGCCCGAGCTTACGCCTGACCTTCACGGACCGGATACGCGACGGCACGAAGAGATACGGATCCGGCCAGGGACCCGGCGGGAGGGCGGCGCGTTTCCACGGCGCGCGCCCGAGGGGGCGGCAGCGGCGGGCCGGGGCCCGGGCCTCAGCGCACCGGCAGGTGGTAGGTGACGCGGTAGCGGTCGGCGGGGACGACGACGTCGGCCGTCTCCACCGCCTCTCCCGACGAGAAGTACGTGCGCTCCACGACGATCACCACATGGCCCGGCACTCCCCCGAGCGCCAGCAGCTCCTCCGCGAGACCGGGGCGCGCGCCGACCTCCTCCACCACGTTGTCCACGACGACGCCGATCGCGGCCATGCGCTCGACGACCCCGCGACCGCCCAGCGGGCCCTCCTCGGGGAGCATGACGGGAGTGCGGCCGGTGACGGCGAGGGGCTCCCAGGAGGTGGAGAGCATCATCGGCTCGCCGCCGTCCCGGAAGACGTACCGGGTGCGCATCACGGGGTCGCCGGGCGCGATGCCCAGCCGGGCGGCGATCGGCGCCGGCGCCCGCCCCCGCTCGCTGCCGGACTCCCAGGTGCCCCGCGCGCCCTCGGCGGCCTGCTCCTGGCGGAACGGGGTCACCGGCCCGTGCGCCGGGCGGTATCCGGAACGGGCGATCCGGCGCGGCACGGGGCGCTCCCGGACGTACGTGCCCGACCCGGAGCGCCCCTCGACCAGCCCCTCGGCCATCAGGACCTTGCGCGCCTCCAGGGCGACGGTGTCCGAGACGCCGTACTCCTCGCGGATGCGGGCCTGGGAGGGCAGCCGGGTGTGGGGAGGCAGCGAGCCGTCGACGATCTTCTTGCGGAGGTCGCCCGCGACACGCAGGTAGGCGGGCTGCTCGCCGAATGCCACCGACCACTCCCCTCGGGTTGACGGACGGCGACAGCCTGGCAACCCGCCGTGCGCCCCGCAAGCACGGGCCAACACCTCACGGTTCGTGACGGCCGCCGTCCGGCACGGGCCGGCCCGGCGGCGGACGGGCGCACGACGGCCGCGACCGCCGTGCGCCCGGAAGGGGTGGCGCGCCGTACGGCGCGTCAGTCGGCCGGCGGGGCCGGCGCCTTGGTGGAGAGCTTCAGCGCGGCGCGCGCGTCCTTGCCCAGGTCGAACGGCAGGGCCTCGTGGCCGGGCTCGTAGTGCGTCCAGAAGGTGTCGGCGTCCGGGGCCTTCGCGGCCTCCGCCCAGTGCCCGCGGGCCTTCTCCAGCTTCTCCACGACGTCCGCGACGGGCCGGGCGGAGGCACCGGGGAAGGTGTGCCCCCGCAGTCCGGCGATCGAGCCGCCGAGGGCCTCCTCGACCTCGCCGGCCCAGGCGACGTTGGCCTTCAGGTCGGTCTCCGGGTCGGCCTCCGGCTCCGTGAAGAGCACCGCGTCGAGGGAGTTGAGCGCCTTGAGGTACGCCGCCTGGTGGGCGTCCAGCGTGGTGGCGTCCGCGCGCAGCGAGCCGGTCAGCTTGCCCTTCTCGGCGGCGAACGCGCACGTCACCGTGCGGTCGTCCAGGTGCCGCCAGCTCTCCTCGGTGGGGTGGTAGTAGAACGTCACCGCGCTCTCCGGCACCGCCCAGGAGTCCTGCGCGTACTGCTCGCCGATCGTCTGGCAGCGCTCCTCGGCCTGCTTCTCGATCGCCGGGACGCCCGGGTAGGCGGCGCCGGTCAGCTCGAAGGAGCCGGCCACCTCGGCGTCGTGCGGCTTGGCGCAGTCGACGCTCCGGATCGTGTCGACCTCCTGCTGGTCGGCCGTGCCGCCGGGCTGGTTGAAGCAGTCACCGGTGCGGAGGCTGAACGCGGAGTCGGTGCTGGCGACGTCCTCCTTCACCTTGCGGGCGCCGTCCGCGAACTCCTTGAAGGCGCCCGTGGCGAAGCCGACCGCGACGAGCAGCGTGCTGATCAGCGACAGGACCATGCCGGCCACGGCGAGGCCCTTGCCCCGCTGGCCGCGGCGCCGTATCTGCCCCAGCGCGACCGCGCCGAGGACCAGTCCGAGCGGCGGCACCAGGCAGACGATGCCGGTGACGAGGGAGGCGACGGCCAGGCCGTTGGTGGTGGCCTGGGGGTGGGGCGCACCGGGCG
>NZ_CP095474.1:824235-829168 GCF_023614315.1 Streptomyces sudanensis
CGGTGCGGGCCAGCCCTGCGGGGACGATGACACGGGTACGGTGCTCCTGTCGGGGCGGGTGCGAACGAACGTATGAGCGGCGCGCATCGTACGCGGTGGGGGGCGCGGAGAACCAACGCGCCCNGCGNACCGGGCGGGCACCACCGCCCCCGGCTCCCCGCGCCNCCCNTCTCNCCGCCCCGCGCCGCCTTCTCGCCGCGCGGGCGGGCACACGGGTGGGGCGGCCGCCGAGACCGGCGACCGCCCCTGTCCTGTCAGATCCCCCGGTGCGTCAGAACTGCAGCGCCCAGGAGTCGATCGTGCCCGTGTCGTAGCGGGCGTTGTCGGTCACCCGCAGCTTCCAGGTGCCGTTGGCGACCTCGGAGGAGGCGTCCACGGTGTACGTGGTGTTGATGTTGTCGGCGCTGCCGCCCGTGCTGTAGTCCTTCAGCGTGTAGGCGGTGCCGTCCGGCGCGACGAGCTGGACGCGCAGGTCGCCGATGTAGGTGTGCCGGATGTTGACCTCGACCTTCAGCGCGCTCGGGGCGTTGCCCGCGACGTCCGTGACGGTGACCGGCGACTCGACGGTGGCGAGGTCGGCGACCGTGTAGTCGGTGGTGTTCTCGAAGCGGGAGCCGGGCGGCGGGGGCGTGGTGCCGCCGCCGCCGACGTACAGCAGGCGGTTCGGGGAGCCGGTGCCCGGGTTGGTGACCACTCCGCTGGTGGCGGCGGAGGTCAGGGCCGAGGAGACCTGGGCCGGGGTGGCGGAGGGGTTGTTGGCCAGGTACAGGGCGGCGGCGCCGGCGACGTGCGGGGCGGCCATCGACGTGCCGGAGATGGTGTTGGTGGCCGTGTCACCGGTGTGCCAGGCCGACGTGATGCTGGAACCGGGCGCGAAGACGTCCAGCACGCTGCCGTAGTTGGAGAAGCTGGAGCGGGCGTCGGTGTTGGTGGTCGAGCCGACGGTGATCGCCTCGGTGACGCGGGCGGGCGAGGAGGTGGACGCGTCCTTGTTGTCGTTGCCGGCCGCGAGGGTGTAGGTGACGCCGGACGCGATGGAGTTGCGCACGGCCTGGTCCAGCGTGGAGTCCACGCCGCCGCCGAGGCTCATGTTGGCGACGGCCGGCTTGACCGCGTTGCGGGTCACCCAGTCGATGCCGGCGACGACTCCGGCGGTGGTGCCGGAGCCCTGGTTGTTGAGGACGCGGACGCCGACGATCTTCGCCTTCTTGGCGACACCGTACGCGGTGCCGGCGACGGTGCCGGCGACGTGGGTGCCGTGGCCGTTGCCGTCCTGGGCGACGTTGTCGTTGTCCACGGCGTCGAAGCCGTTGAAGGCGCGACCGCCGAAGTCGCTGTGGGAGATGCGCACACCGGTGTCGATGATGTACGCGGTGACGCCCTGGCCGCCGGGCTCGGGGTACGTGTAGCTCCTGTCCAGCGGCAGGGCGCGCTGGTCGAGGCGGTCGAGGCCCCACGTCGGGTTCGGCTGGGTACCCGTGATGGTGAAGACCCGGTCCTGGACGACCGACTCGACCGCCGGGTCCGCGGCGAGCTTTCTCGCCTGCTCCTCGGAGAGCGCCACGGCGTAGCCGTTGAGCGCGCTGGTGTACGTCTTCTTGATCTTCGCTCCGTACTTGGCCGCGACCGCCTTGCCGGACGCGGCGTCCGAGTCGGCGGCGGACTCGTCGAGGGTCACGATGTAGCTGCCCTGGACGGAGTTGGGAGCGTCGGCGTACTGGATCACGCCCTCCTGCACCGGCTCGGCGGCAGCCGGGTGCGCGGAGAGGGTGCCCAGTCCGAGGGCGGCGACGACCGCCGCGCCGGCGGCGGCGACCGAGCGCCGCGACATACGCATCACTGACATGTGGGGGGTCCTCCTGATGGGTGGTGCGTTGCTGCAGGGGATGTTGAGGCAGGTGCATGACAATTTTGGGGATGTGTGCACGACGAACCACGCCGCGGGGTACACGGCGCCGAGCGTCTTGGGCTGCCACGCGAAAGGCTGACTGATCAACAGGGATCCCACAAGGGTTCGGGACGATCGCTCACACATCCGGGGTACGGCCGCTCCGCCGAGGCCCCGCGCCGCGTTCACCGGAAACACGGAACACGATCATCCGATTCGCCACCGGCCTGCAACTTCCTTAGCGATCAAGGAAGTTGCGCCCCCAAGCGCGTCGCCTCGCCCGCCCGGCGTCGCCTCGCCCACCCGAATGCGCCCGCCGGGACGCCGAGCGGAGGCGCCGAACGGGGGCGCCACCGCCCTTCGGCCCGTACGCTCCGCTCACCGAAGCCCGCACCCGGCCGCTCCACTCGCTTCCGGCCCGCCCCCACACCGAGAGGCCGATGTTTTCCGATCTTGCCCGGGTCGGATGGTGACGAGGCTCGTGACGCAGGAAGCCCCCTGCCCGGTGCGGTGGCGCCAACCGCCGTTCGGAGCAAGGAACTTCGCGGCCACCTGTCGCGCCACCCTCGATGCGCCTGGTGCACCGGTTTCGCGGAACACGCAGTCCAGGGCTCCCACCTGCGAAAACGCGGTACTGAAAGGGGCCATCCAGCACCAACCCGGCACGGCGGGAAGCCATCCGGCACGGGCGCACCCCTCATCCGCCTCCGACGGTTGTGTACACATGGCACACCCGGCACTCTTGGGCGCATGACACGGTCGCTGCCCATAGAGTCCATCCGCGATGTCCGGGCGCACCTGGCCGAGGTCGTGGAGCGGGCCGACCGCGACGACCTGCCCACGGTGATCACGCGCCGGGGCAAGCAGGTCGCCGCCGTCGTCTCCATCGAGGCGCTCCGCACGTACCAGGAGCGGGAAGAGCGCGAGATCAACCGGATCATCGACGAACGCATGGCGCCGTCGTGGCGCTGGTCCAGGCGGCATCGGAGGAGGGCATCCGCGTGGCCACCAGCGCCATGACCGCTCTTGAGGCCGATTACGAGCGGATCCACCCGGCCTGCACCAAGTGGGTCCTCTCCCGCGTCGACGTCCACGACGTCACCAGGGAGGTCGCCGACGAAGCCGCCGCCCCCTCCGCGCCCATCGTCTCCACGGCCACACGTACGCCATCGACGCCGCTTTCGCCGTCATCGCCCGCAACGCGCCCCAGCCGGTCACCGTCCTCACTTCCGACCCCGAGGACCTGACTCTCCTGTGCGGCCCTTCCGTAGAGATCGTCAAGGTCTGAAGCACCGGCCACAGCCACTCCGACCAGGCCGGCCGTCAGCCGCAGCACTTCGCGGACGAGGACTCCCCGCGGACAGGCATCCGGGCCCGACCCGCCGACAGGCGGGCCGGGCAGCGCCTTTGATCGAACGTCACACGTTGAAGCGGAACTCCACCACGTCGCCGTCCTGCATCACGTAGTCCTTGCCCTCCATACGGGCCTTGCCGGCGGCGCGGGCCTCTGCCACCGAACCCGCGGCGACCAGGTCCTCGTAGGAGATGACCTCCGCCTTGATGAAGCCCTTCTGGAAGTCGGTGTGGATGACGCCGGCCGCCTCGGGGGCCGTCGCGCCCTTCTTGATCGTCCAGGCGCGGGCCTCCTTCGGGCCGGCCGTCAGGTACGTCTGGAGGCCCAGGGTGGCGAAGCCGACGCGGGCCAGCGTGGCCAGGCCCGGCTCCTCCGCGCCGACCGACTGGAGCAGCTCCATGGCGTCCTCCTCGTCCAGCTCGGCGAGGTCCGCCTCCAGCTTGGCGTTGAGGAAGATCGCCTCGGCCGGGGCGACCAGGGCGCGCTGCTCGTCCTTGAACGCCTCGTCCGTCAGCTCGTCCTCGTCGACGTTGAAGACGTAGAGGAAGGGCTTGGTGGTGAGGAGGTGCAGGTCGTGGAGGAGCTCCGCCTTCTCGCCGCCCTGGACGACGCCCTGCGAGAAGAGGGTGTCGCCGCGCTCCAGGATCTCCTTGGCCGCCTCGACCGCGGCGACCTTCGGCGCCACGTCCTTCTTGATCCGGGACTCCTTCTGGAGGCGCGGCAGGACCTTCTCGATGGTCTGGAGGTCGGCGAGGATCAGCTCGGTGTTGATCGTCTCGATGTCGTCCTTCGGCGAGACCTTGCCGTCGACGTGGACGACGTTCTCGTCCTTGAAGGCACGGATGACCTGGCAGATCGCGTCCGACTCGCGGATGTTGGCGAGGAACTTGTTGCCCAGGCCCTCGCCCTCGCTCGCGCCGCGGACGATGCCGGCGATGTCGACGAAGTCGACGGTCGCCGGGAGGACGCGCTGCGAGCCGAAGATCTCGGCCAGCCGGTCGAGGCGCGCGTCCGGGACGCCGACGACGCCGACGTTGGGCTCGATCGTGGCGAACGGGTAGTTGGCCGCCAGCACGTCGTTCTTGGTCAGGGCGTTGAACAGGGTCGACTTGCCGACATTCGGCAGGCCGACGATTCCGATCGTGAGCGACACGTTGGCGACTTCCCTAGAAGTGTGGATGGTGGGCCGACCCCCCAGTTTACGGGCGGGCCGGCGCCCGCGGTGACGGGCGGGCGGCCGGGGTCCGGGCGCGATCCGGGCGGGGACGCCGGACCCGGCCCGGGCGGGGCCCGGGCAGGGGCGTCGGGCGGGATCCGGATGGAGGCGTCGGGCGGGGCCCGGGCGGGGGACTTCACGCCAAGGTCGCCCCGAAGGCGTGTCTCGTACCGGCTTTCGGGCCGCCCCCCGCCTACTTTGTCACCGTGGAGCAGCACAGGAGCAGCCCCTCCCGCGGCCCGAGGCCGCCGCGGCCCGCCGCCCCGCCCGGGGGCGCGGTCACGGCGGGCGCCGCCGGGGAGGACGCGGCCGACGGGGCCGGCTCACGACGCGGCGACCGGAAGGGTGCGCACATGGACGAGTGGTCCGGTGGACGGCGTGGCGGGCGGCTCGCCCCCCGCCCGGAGGTGCCGCGCGGGAGCCGCCCCGGCGAGCGCCCGCAGCGGTACGAGGGCAGGCCGGGCGGCGCCCGGCC
>NZ_CP095474.1:829175-844305 GCF_023614315.1 Streptomyces sudanensis
GTCCCGCGTAGGCGGGTGCGGCCGGGTCGGGGCGGCGCGGGAGCCGCGCCCCGGCCGGGGCGGCGGGAAGGCGGGGCCCCCGGCTCGGCGGTCCGGGCGCGCGGAGGGGTGCCCACACTGGCGAGGCGGCTGCTCGGGTTCCGGCTCACCGGACTCGGCGGGGGCCTCTTCGCGGCTGTCGCCATGCTGCTCGTCGGGTGCCTCGACGGCTTGCTGTTCGACGGTTCGCCGCTCGTGTACGGGCTGCTGTTCCTGCCGGTCAGCGCGGCGACCGCGCTCTGGGTGCGGGGCGCCGACCTGGTCTCGGCGCCGATCGGCGTACCCATCGCGTTCGCCGTCGGGGTGATCCCGATCGCGGGCGGGGAGGGCGGGGCGGGCGGCCACGCGATGGCCCTGGTGACCGCCCTCGCCGTACACGCCGGGTGGCTGTACGGCGGGACGCTGGTGGCCGGGGTCATCACCTGCGTGCGGAAGGTCCGGCTGATGGAGCGGCGCCGTCAGGCGGTCGCCCGGGCGGCGGCCCAGCGGCGGCCCTGAGCCCGTACACCGCTCCCCCGCCGCCTCTTCTCCCGCCACTTCTTCTCCCGCCACTTCTTCTCCCGCCTCCTCTTCTCCCGCCGCCCCGTCTCCCACCGCCCCTTCTTCCGCCGGGGCGCGGGAGGCGGGCGGTCATTCCTGGCCGGGCACACAGGGAAGGCATGCTCCGATCACCGGAAGCGCGGAAGGCGGATACGCCCCCGACCACCGGGAACGCGGAAGGCGGATACGCCCCCGACCACCGGAAGCGCGGAAGAAGCCCTCCACCACCGGGAACGCGGAAGGCGAGCACGCCAGCACCACCAGGGACGCCGGAGGCGGCACCTCCACCACCGGGAACGCAAAAGGCGGCCCCGCGGCACCAGGGGGGTGGTGCCGCGGGGCCGCCGGTCCGTGGCCGCGGGAGGGGTCAGACGGTGGTGACGACCTCGTCGTACTCCAGGCGCGGGGAGCGCGGGTGCCAGGCGTCGTCGCCGGGCTTGCCGATGTTGACGATCATCAGCGGCGTGTGGTCCCCGTCCAGGAACTCCTTCTGGACGCCCGCGAAGTCGAAGCCGGTCATCGGGCCGGCCGCGAGGCCCGCCGCGCGCACGCCGACGATGAAGTAGCCGGCCTGGAGGGCGGCGTTCATGGCGGCGTTCGACTCGCGGACCGGGCGCTCGGCGAAGAAGGCGTCCTTGGCCTGGGGGAACGCGGGGAAGAGCTTCGGGAGCTCCTCGTGGAACTCGTTGTCGGCGGCGAGGATCGCGACGAGCGGGGCGGTGGCCGTCTTGGCCCGGTTGCCCTCGGCCATCAGCGGGAGCAGGCGCTCGCGGGCCTCGGCCGAGCGGACGAGGACGATGCGCAGCGGCGTCTGGTTGAACGCGGTCGGGCCGTACTTGACCAGGTCGTAGATCGCCCGGATCTGCTCCTCGGTCACCGGCTCGTCGGTGAACGTGTTGGCCGTGCGGGCCTCGCGGAAGAGCAGGTCCTGGGCGGCGGGGTCGAGGGCGAGCGACATGGGAGGCGCCTTCCGGTGTACGGGGTCGGGAAGCCGCACGGCGGAGCGCCGGGCGACGGCCTCCACCGTACGCCGGAATAGATGAAACTTCAACTAAGTGCGGAGGGTGACCCCTCTCTCACCGCTCCCGGTCCCCGTCCGGCGCGCCGTCCTCCCCGTCGGCGCCCCCTCCCTCCCGGGCGAGCGCCGCGTCCAGCCGCGCCCTGGCGCCCTCCAGCCAGTGACGGCAGACCCTCGCCAGTTCCTCGCCGCGCTCCCAGAGCGCCAGCGCCTCCTCCAGCGTCGTCCCGCCCGCCTCCAGGCGGCGCACCACGTCGACCAGCTCGTCACGCGCCTGCTCGTACCCGATCACCGCGCCGCCCGCCGCCGGCGCCGCCCCGTCCGCCGTCTCCACAGCCGTCTCCGCAGTCGTGTCCTGTGCCCTCGCCATGCGCTCCACCCTACGGCCGGGGTCCGACACCGCCGTCGTCCGCGCGCCGCACCGCGAACTCGCCGGCCGCGACCCGCGCCCGCAGCTCCTCGCCCGGCCCCACCTCGTCCGGCGAGCGCACCACCGCGCCGTCCGGCCGCTGGAGCACGGCGTACCCCCGCTCCAGGGTGGCCGCCGGCGACAGCGCCACCACCCGCGCACGGGTGTGGACCAGCTCCGAGTCGGCCCGGTCCAGCAGGTGCCCCAGCACCCGCCGGCTCCGCGCCAGCAGCGCCTCGACCTGCTCCCGGCGCTCCTCGACCATCCGCAGCGGATGCTCCATCACCGGCCGGGCCAGCGCGTGCGCCAGGCCCCGCTCCTCCCGCTCCAGCAGCCCCCGTACGCCGCGCAGCGCCCGGTCCCGCAGCAGGCGTACCCGCTCCAGCTCCTCCCGCACGTCCGGGACGACCTTCTTCGCCGCGTCCGTCGGCGTCGCCGCCCGCAGGTCGGCGACCAGGTCCAGCAGCGGCGAGTCCGGTTCGTGCCCGATCGCGGAGACCACCGGCGTACGGCACTCGGCGACCGCCCGTACGAGCTGCTCGTCGGAGAACGGCAGCAGGTCCTCGACGCTGCCGCCGCCGCGCGCGACGACGATCACGTCGACCTCCTCCACGCCGTCCAGCTCCCGCACCGCCCGCACCACCTGCGGCACCGCGTGGACGCCCTGCACCGCGACGTTGCGCACCTCGAAGCGGACCGCCGGCCAGCGGCGCCGCGCCACCTCCAGCACGTCCCGCTCCGCGGCCGACGCCCGGCCGCACACCAGGCCGACCAGCCGCGGCAGGAACGGCAGCGGGCGCTTGAGCTCCGCCGCGAACAGCCCCTCCGCGGCCAGCGACCGCTTCAGCTGCTCCAGCCTCGCCAGCAGCTCCCCGACGCCGACAGGCCGCACCTCCGCGGCCCGCAGCGACAACTGGCCGCGCGGCGCGTACCACTCCGGCTTGGCGTGCACCACGACCCGCGCGCCCTCGGACACGACGTCGGCGACCGCGTCGAACACCTGCCGGTAGCACGTCACGCTCACCGAGACGTCCTGCGAGGGGTCGCGCAGCGTCATGAACACCACCCCGGCGCCGGGCCGCCGCGACAACTGCGTGATCTGGCCCTCGACCCAGACGGCGCCGAGCCGGTCGACCCACCCCCCGATGAGCCGGGACACCTGGCCGACGGGCAGCGGGGCTTCGGCGGACGTAGTCAGTGGCATACCGGGAGCGTACGCGCCGCCGCCGACAACCCGCCGCGCCCGCCCGCGGGGAGGTCCCGCCTCCCCCTCGCGGCGCTCCCCGCGGCGCCCGCCCGCGGGGATCTCCGGCCGGTCCGCACGCCCTTACGATGGGGGCATGACTCCTACGCCCCCCGCCCGCCGGGTCCTCCTCGCCGCTCCGCGCGGCTACTGCGCGGGCGTGGACCGCGCCGTGATCGCCGTCGAGAAGGCCCTGGAGCAGTACGGCGCGCCGATCTACGTGCGGCACGAGATCGTCCACAACAAGTACGTCGTGCAGACCCTGGAGAAGAAGGGCGCGATCTTCGTCGAGGAGACGCAGGAGGTGCCCGAGGGCTCCATCGTGATGTTCTCCGCGCACGGCGTCGCCCCGGTCGTCCACGAGGAGGCGGCCGAGCGGAAGCTCGCGACCATCGACGCGACCTGCCCGCTGGTCACCAAGGTCCACAAGGAGGCCGTGCGGTTCGCCCAGGAGGACTACGACATCCTCCTCATCGGCCACGAGGGGCACGAGGAGGTCATCGGCACCTCCGGCGAGGCCCCCGACCACATCCAGCTGGTCGACGGCCCCGGCGACGTGGCGAAGGTCGAGGTGCGCGACCCCTCCAGGGTCGTCTGGCTGTCGCAGACCACGCTGTCGGTCGACGAGACGATGGAGACGGTCGACGCGCTGAAGGAGAAGTTCCCGCTGCTGGTCTCCCCGCCGAGCGACGACATCTGCTACGCCACGCAGAACCGCCAGCTCGCCGTGAAGCAGATGGGCGCCGAATCGGACCTGGTGATCGTCGTCGGCTCGCGCAACTCGTCGAACTCCAAGCGCCTCGTCGAGGTCGCGGAGCTGGCCGGCGCCCGCGCGGCGTACCTGGTCGACTTCGCCGACGAGATCGAGGAGGAGTGGCTGGAGGGCGTGTCGACGGTCGGCGTCACGTCCGGCGCGTCGGTGCCCGAGGTGCTGGTCGAGGGCGTCCTGGAGTGGCTGGCGCAGCGCGGCTTCGAGGACGTGGAGATCGTGAGGACGGCGGAGGAGACCATCACCTTCTCGCTGCCGAAGGAGCTGCGCCGCGACCTGCGCGCCGAGGCCGCCGCGCTGGCGGAGGGCTGAGGGCCGCCCCGGCCCTCCGGTCCTCCGGTCCCGCGGTCCTCGCGGTGCGTGCCGCCGCCTCGCCGTAACGTGGTGTCCATGAACGTCTTCGGAGTGGACATCGGCGGGTCGGGGATCAAGGGCGCTCCCGTGGACCTGGAGCGCGGCGATCTGGCCGGGCCCCGCCACAAGGTACTGACCCCGCGGCCCGCGACGCCGTCCGACGTCGCGGGCCGCGTCGCGGAGGTGGTGGCGCACTTCGGCTGGTCGGGGCCGGTCGGGGTGACGTTCCCCGGCGTGGTGACGGGCTCGACGATCCGCACGGCCGCCAACGTCGACAAGGGCTGGATCGGCGTGGACGCCGCGGTGCTGCTGGGCGAACGCCTCGGCGGGCTGCCGGTGACGGTGCTGAACGACGCGGACGCGGCGGGCGTCGCCGAGATGACGCACGGCGCGGGCCGGGGCCGCACCGGCACGGTGATCATGCTGACGTTCGGCACGGGCATCGGCAGCGCCCTCTTCGTCGACGGCCGCCTGGTGCCCAACACCGAGCTGGGCCACCTCGAACTGAACGGCCGGGAGGCGGAGAAGCACGCCTCGACGAAGGCCAAGGAGGACGAGGACCTCGAGTGGCCGGAGTGGGCGGACCGGGTGCGGGAGTACCTCGCCCACCTGGAGATGCTCTTCTCGCCGGAGCTGTTCGTCGTGGGCGGCGGAGTGAGCCGCAAGGCCGAGAGGTTCCTGCCGCTGCTCGACGGCGTGCGGGCGGAGGTCGTCCCGGCACGGCTGCAGAACAACGCCGGCATCGTGGGCGCGGCGATGGCCGCGGCCGGCCGCTAGCCGGACCGGCGCGGCGCCCGCCGGCCGGGCGCCGCGCCCCGGTTCAGCCCCGCTCCGTCCTGAGCGCCGCGGCCATCTGCCCCAGCCGCTCGAAGGACGCCGTGCCGGTGACCACCGTCGTCACGCCCTTCCCGCGCAGCACCAGGGCGTCGTACTTGGGGCCCTCCCAGCGCTCCCAGGCCCGCCCGGCGACCTGCTGCACCCGGCCGGTGTCCCGCGCGTCGTGGGTGACGTCGGTGACGTACCTCACCGGGGACTCGGTGGACTGCTCCACGGCCACGTACTCGCGCTCCGGCGTCAGGAAGCCCAGGTGCCAGGCGTCGGCCTCCCGGCGGTCGTACGAGACGGACGTCGGCCGCCAGCCCTCGCCCAGGCCCCGCGGGGCGGCGACCGGGTAGGGCGCGGCGCGCTGGGCCGTCACCAGCTCGACGCGGTAGTCGACCGGCTTCAGCGGGTCCGCCGTGTCGTCGTGCGGGACGAAGAGGTAGATGACTCCCGCCGCGGCGCAGATCACCGTCATCGACTGGAACATCCCGCGCACTGTCTGCTTGCCTCGCATACCTGCCACCCCCCCATGGTCGCACCCGGGCCCCGCGCTCATACGTGGGCCCCTCTGCTCAGTTTGTCGACGTACCGATAGAGTCACAGCACCGTCTTCACCACCGGCCGTCGCCGTACAGAAAGGTGCGCTCCGATGACCGAGCATCATCTGCCGTCCGAGCTCGTGGTCTCCCCCGAGGCTCCCGACCGCAACCTCGCCCTGGAACTGGTCCGGGTCACCGAGGCCGCCGCGATGGCGGCGGGCCGCTGGGTCGGCCGGGGTGACAAGAACGGCGCCGACGGCGCGGCCGTGCGCGCCATGCGCACCCTCGTCTCCACCGTGTCGATGAACGGCGTCGTGGTCATCGGCGAGGGCGAGAAGGACGAGGCCCCGATGCTGTTCAACGGCGAGCGGATCGGCGACGGCACCGGCGCCGAGTGCGACATCGCCGTGGACCCGATCGACGGGACCACGCTCACCGCGAAGGGCATGCCCAACGCGATCGCCGTGCTGGCCGCCGCCGACCGGGGCGCCATGTTCGACCCGTCCGCGGTGTTCTACATGGACAAGCTGGTCACCGGTCCGGACGCGGCGGACTTCGTGGACATCGACGCGCCCGTGGCGGTGAACATCCGCCGCGTCGCCAAGGCGAAGAACTCCTCGCCCGAGGACGTCACCGTCGTCATCCTGGACCGGCCGCGCCACGAGGGCATCGTCCGGGAGATCCGCGAGACGGGCGCCCGGATCAAGTTCATCTCGGACGGCGACGTGGCCGGCTCCATCATGGCGGTCCGCGACGGCACCGGCGTCGACATGCTGATGGGCATCGGCGGCACGCCCGAGGGGATCATCAGCGCCTGCGCCATCAAGTGCCTGGGCGGCACCATCCAGGGCAAGCTGTGGCCGAAGGACGAGGCGGAGCGGCAGCGCGCCCTGGACGCGGGCCACGACCTGGACCGGGTGCTGTCCACGGAGGACCTGGTCCGCGGCGACAACGTCTTCTTCGTGGCGACCGGCATCACCGACGGCGAGCTGCTGCGCGGCGTCCGCTACCGCTCCGAGACGGCGACGACCTCGTCGCTCGTGATGCGCTCCAAGTCCGGCACGATCCGGCAGATCGACTCGACGCACCGGCTGTCGAAGCTGCGCGCGTACAGCACGATCGACTTCGACCGGGCGAAGTAGCCGCCGGAGGGCCGGGCCGGCGGCGGTACGGAGAAGGGGCGCTCCCCCGTGCGGGGAGCGCCCCTTCCCGTGCGGTCCGTGCCGCGCGGTCCGCCGCGCCGTCGCCCGGTCGCGTCAGCCGGCGGCGGCGATCCGCCGGTCGGCCGACGCGGCCTTCTTCAGCTCCACCTCGCGGCGCCGGCGGCGGGCCAGCACCACCCGGCGCTCGGCGGCGGTCAGGCCGCCCCACACGCCGTACGGCTCGGGCTGGAGCAGGGCGTGCTCGCGGCAGTCGACCATCACGGGGCAGCGGGCGCAGACCTGCTTGGCGGCCTCCTCGCGGGCGAGCCGCGCGGCCGTGGGCTCCTTCGACGGGGCGAAGAAGAGCCCCGCCTCGTCGCGGCGGCACACCGCCTCCGTGTGCCAGGGCCCCGCCTCGTCCTGCCGCGCCGGAACGCGCTGGGACGGGACGGCGGCGACCTGGAGGGGCTGATGCGGCAGTTGCAGCACGGTCTACTCCTGACGACGGCTTACGCGGGAGAGAGAGACGATGCAGCAAGCCCTACCCGCTGTACGCACGCCTATGCACTGCGTCGCACGTACTTCCAGAGCGCGGACCGGACCATGGCCGAAAGACGACGGCCGGCGGAGGTGTTCCGGGGCCGTCCGCCGTCAGTGGCCGAGGTGCTTGCGGAGCTTTTCGTGGAGGAGGTCGGCGACGCGCTTGCCGCGCCGGGGGCGGGCCTCGACGCTGCCGAAGACCGAGTAGCCGTTGACCACCACGACCGGCGCCTCCGGGTCGGCGGTCTCCACCGCCCGCACCTCGAAGTTGCCGAAGACGCCCGTGCCGTTGCCCCGCAGGGAGACGTTCTCGGGGACGCGGACCTCGACGCTGCCGAAGACGGAGACGGCGTCGATGGTGGTGAGGCGCTGCGCGAAGGTGGCCTCGGTGAGGTCGATCTCGATGTTCCCGAACAGGGAGAACGCCGTGATCCGGGGCGCGACGCGCCAGTGGCCCCGGCGGGTGTTGCCGGAGAACACGGCGATCAGCCGCTCCCCCGCGCCGCCCGTGTCGTCCGCGCCGTACGCCACCTCGGCGCGGGGCCCGGCGGCGGGCGCGGGGGACGGCACGGCGGGCAGGTCGCCGACGAGCGGCTCCAGTTCGGCGAGGGTCTTCGCGCGGTACACCGCGTCGACGCGCTCCTCGTGCTCCTGGGCGTCGATGCGCCCCTCGGCCAGCGCGTCCCGCAGGATGTCGGCGATCCGGTCGCGGTCGGCGTCCGACGCGCGCATCGCCGGGGCGGGCCGCGGGGCGCGGAGGTCGGGCTGCTTCCGGAACTGCTCTTCGGGCTCCACGGCCTCAGCCTAACGAAACACGCCGGACGGCGGCCAGGGAGGGACGGGCCTCACCCCACGGGCCGGGGCGCCCGCCGACGTTCTAGGCTGGTGGCGCGTCGCCAAGGGAGGCCGCGCCGCTGTCTGCCGAGTGAGGAATGGCCGTCATGCCCGAGTTTGCGTACTCCGATCTGCTCCCGCTGGGAGAGGACACCACGCCCTACCGCCTGGTGACCTCCGAGGGCGTGTCCACCTTCGAGGCCGGCGGGCGGACGTTCCTCAAGGTGGAACCGGAGGCGCTGCGCAGGCTGGCCGAGGAGGCCGTCCACGACATCCAGCACTACCTGCGCCCCGCGCACCTCGCGCAGCTCCGGAAGATCGTCGACGACCCGGAGGCGTCGGCGAACGACAAGTTCGTGGCGCTGGACCTGCTGAAGAACGCCAACATCGCCGCCGCCGGCGTCCTGCCGATGTGCCAGGACACGGGCACCGCGATCGTCATGGGCAAGCGCGGCCAGAACGTGCTGACCGAGGGCCGCGACGAGGAGGCCCTGTCGCGCGGCGTCTTCGACGCCTACACCAGGCTCAACCTGCGGTACTCGCAGATGGCGCCGCTGACGATGTGGGAGGAGAGGAACACCGGCTCCAACCTCCCCGCGCAGATCGAGCTGTACGCGACGGACGGCGACGCGTACAAGTTCCTCTTCATGGCGAAGGGCGGCGGCTCCGCCAACAAGTCCTTCCTGTACCAGGAGACCAAGGCCGTCCTGAACGAGACCTCCATGATGAGGTTCCTGGAGGAGAAGATCCGCTCGCTGGGCACGGCCGCCTGCCCGCCGTACCACCTGGCGATCGTCGTCGGCGGCACCTCCGCCGAGTACGCCCTGAAGACCGCCAAGTACGCCTCCGCGCACTACCTGGACGAGCTGCCCGACAAGGGCTCGGTCCTCGGCCACGGCTTCCGCGACCGGGAGCTGGAGGAGAAGGTCTTCGAGCTGACGCAGCGGATCGGCATCGGCGCGCAGTTCGGCGGCAAGTACTTCTGCCACGACGTGCGGGTGGTGCGCCTGCCGCGGCACGGCGCGTCCTGCC
This sequence comes from Streptomyces sudanensis, assembly GCF_023614315.1. Classification (NCBI taxonomy): domain Bacteria; kingdom Bacillati; phylum Actinomycetota; class Actinomycetes; order Kitasatosporales; family Streptomycetaceae; genus Streptomyces; species Streptomyces sudanensis. The sequence continues at coordinate 838,457 of NZ_CP095474.1, forward strand.
CGGTCGCGATCGCGGTGTCCTGCTCGGCCGACCGCCAGGCCGTCGCGAAGATCACCGCCGAGGGCGTCTTCCTGGAGCAGCTGGAGACCGACCCGGCGCGCTTCCTGCCCGACACGACGGACGAGCACCTCGACGAGGGCGACGTCGTGAGGATCGACCTCAACCAGCCGATGGACGACATCCTCGCCGAGCTGACCAAGTACCCGGTCAAGACCCGCCTGTCGCTGACCGGCCCGCTGGTCGTGGCGCGCGACATCGCGCACGCCAAGATCAAGGAGCGGCTCGACGCGGGCGAGGAGATGCCGCAGTACCTCAAGGACCACCCGGTGTACTACGCCGGTCCGGCCAAGACGCCCGAGGGGTACGCCTCCGGGTCGTTCGGCCCGACGACGGCCGGGCGGATGGACTCGTACGTGGAGCAGTTCCAGGCGGCGGGCGGCTCGAAGGTCATGCTGGCCAAGGGCAACCGCTCGCAGGCGGTGACCGACGCGTGCGCCGCGCACGGCGGCTTCTACCTGGGCTCCATCGGCGGCCCGGCGGCGCGGCTGGCGCAGGACTGCATCAAGAAGGTCGAGGTCGTCGAGTACGAGGAGCTCGGCATGGAGGCGGTCTGGAGGATCGAGGTCGAGGACTTCCCGGCGTTCGTCGTGGTGGACGACAAGGGCAACGACTTCTTCCGGGACCCGGCGCCCGCGCCGACGTTCACGTCGATCCCGGTGCGCGGCCCCGGCCTGGGCTGAGCACGCCGCGTAAGGGCCCGGCCCGCCCCTGCCGCACCGCGGCTCCCGAGGGGCGGGCCGGGCCCTTGAGCGTCCCGCGGCGTCCGGGCCGGCGGCGGGGTCCGCGGGCGGGGTCCGGCCGCGCGTCCGGGTTCCGTGCGGCGCGCGCCAGGGTGCCTCCTGGAAGTCCGGCCCGCCGCGGTCTTCACTGATCGGCGGAGCACGGGGAACACGGCCGACGAGACGGCTGGTCAGATCTTCCGGGAGGTCGGGACGATGACGGACACGAGCGGGCGGCACGGCGGGACCGGTGGCGAGGACGGCCACCGGATCGAGCGGGACTCCATGGGCGAGGTGCGGGTCCCCGCGCACGCCAAGTGGCGGGCGCAGACGCAGCGGGCGGTGGAGAACTTCCCCGTCTCGGGGCAGCGCCTGGAGCGGGCCCACATCGCGGCCCTGGCCCGCGTCAAGGCGGCGGCGGCCAGGGTGAACGCGGAGCTGGGCGTACTGGACCCGGAGATCGCGGAGGCGGTGCGGTCGGCCGCGGCGGAGGTCGCGGAGGGCCGGTGGGACGACCACTTCCCGGTGGACGTCTTCCAGACCGGTTCCGGCACCTCGTCGAACATGAACATGAACGAGGTCCTCGCCACCCTCGCGGCCGAGCGGCTCGGCGGCCGCCCCGTCCACCCCAACGACCACGTCAACGCGTCCCAGTCGTCGAACGACGTGTTCCCCTCGTCCATCCACATCGCGGCGACCGCCGCCGTGACCGGCGACCTGATCCCGGCCCTCGACCACCTCGCCGCCGCCCTGGAACGCAAGTCGGCCGAGTTCGCGGAGGTCGTCAAGTCGGGCCGGACGCACCTGATGGACGCCACCCCGGTGACGCTCGGCCAGGAGTTCGGCGGCTACGCGGCGCAGGTGCGGTACGGGGTGGAGCGGCTGCGGGCCGCGCTGCCGCGCCTCGCGGAGCTGCCGCTGGGCGGCACGGCGGTCGGCACCGGCATCAACACCCCGCCCGGTTTCGCGGCCGCCGTCATCGCCGAGGTGGCGCGGGACACCGGGCTGCCGCTGACCGAGGCCCGCGACCACTTCGAGGCGCAGGGGGCGCGGGACGGGCTGGTCGAGGCGTCGGGGCAGCTCCGCACGATCGCGGTCTCCCTCACCAAGATCGCGAACGACCTGCGGTGGATGGCGTCGGGGCCGCGCACCGGCCTGGCCGAGATCAACCTGCCGGACCTCCAGCCCGGTTCGTCCATCATGCCCGGCAAGGTGAACCCGGTGGTCCCGGAGGCGGTCCTGATGGTCGCCGCGCAGGTCGTCGGCAACGACGCCACGGTGGCGGCGGCCGGCGCGGCCGGGAACTTCGAGCTCAACGTGATGCTCCCGGTCATGGCGAAGAACCTGCTGGAGTCGGTCCGGCTGCTCGCCAACGCCTCCCGGCTCCTCGCGGACCGCACGGTCGACGGGATCACCGCCAACGCCGAGCGGGCCCGCGAGTACGCCGAGTCGTCGCCGTCCGTGGTGACGCCGCTCAACCGGTACATCGGGTACGAGGAGGCGGCGAAGGTCGCCAAGCGGTCGCTGGCCGAGCGGAAGACGATCCGCGAGGTGGTCCTGGAGTCGGGGTACGTGGAGCGGGGCGACCTGACGCTCGAGCAGCTCGACGAGGCGCTCGACGTCCTGCGGATGACCCGCCCCTGACGCTCCCCTACATCTGNNGNCGCCCGCNCNCNGCCNNGGCGCCCGGGCCGGCCGCCCCCGTGACCGGGATCGCGGACGCGCGCCCCCGCGCGGACCTAAGATCTGTTCATGACAGCGGAGACGACGGGTTCGGCGCGGGGGACGGGAGAGGTGCCGGCGGGCCGGGCGCCGGCGGACGGGGCGGGCGGCGGCCCGCGCTGGGCGCCGGGCGACCGGATCCTGTGGCGGTACCGGGACAACGGCGGGGGGCACGTCCACATCTGCCGCCCGGTGACCGTCGTCCAGGACACCCCCGACCTGCTCGCCGTCTGGATGGCGCCGGGCACCGAGTGCGTCAAGCCCGTCCTGGCCGACGGCACGCCCGTGCACGAGGAGCCGCTCGCCACCCGCTACACCGCGCCGCGCACCACCACGCGCACCCGCTGGTCCGGCACGGGCGTGCTGAAGCTGGCCCGCCCGGCCGACCCGTGGTCGGTGTGGCTGTTCTGGGCGGACGGCTGGGAGTTCCGCAGCTGGTACGTCAACCTGGAGGCGCCCCGGGTGCGGTGGTCCGGCGGCGTCGACTCCGAGGACCACTTCCTCGACATCTCCGTCTACCCGGACCGCAGTTGGCTGTGGCGGGACGAGGACGAGTTCGCCCAGGCGCAGCGCGCCGGGCTCGTGGACGCCGCGCAGGCCCGGCGGATACGGCAGGCGGGCGAGGCCGCCGTCGAGGTGGTCCGGGCGTGGGGCGCGCCCTTCGCGGACGGGTGGGAGCACTGGCGCCCGGACCCCCGCTGGACGGTCCCGGAGCTGCCGGCCGACTGGGACCGCGGTCCGGGCCACGCGGCGCCGTGAGACTCTTGATACGTCCCCGGGGGGTAACCGTAGGATCGTCCTCCGCCGGACGGTCGGCCCGGCCATGTTGCGGCAACGGCCGGGCACCGGAGAAGAACTGACTGCGAGTCATCTACGAGGGGGTGGAGCCGTGCCCGAGGCGCGCACGGGTCCGTCGCCCCCCGTCGACGCCGCGCTCGGGGCGGGTACAGCGCCCGACAGAGCGATTGCATCGCCCAACCGGCCCGGACGGACGGAATCCCACGCGTGACGGAGCATCCCACCTCCCACGAAGGCCGGCAGCCGCTCGCTGCCCGGTCTCAGGAACGCACCCGGCCCCGGCAGGAGGCCTCCGAGCCCGCCGAGGACCCCCTCGTGGTCGCGCGCGGCAGGGTCCTCCCCGGCGCCCCCGTGCCCTCCCAGCCGGGTCCGCCGGCCCCGGCGGACTCCCCGGACGGCTCGCGCACCGCGAACGCGGCCCTCGAGGTGTCCCGCGCCGCCCGCGCCGCGGACGCGGTCCGCGCGGCGGCGGGGCCCGGGGACCCGCCCGGCGAGGCGCGGGCGAGGACATGCGCGGACACCGGGCCAGAACGTTCCGGCACCGGCCGGGGGCGGGCGGAGGAGGCGGTGGCCGACGGTACGGCGGACGGCGCCCCGGCGGGCGCCTCCGGGGCGCCGGACCCGGTGGGGACCGCCCGCCGGGAGGGCGACCGGCTGCGGTTCGTGGGCGCCGCGACGCGGCGGATCGCCCGCGGCATCGACCTGGACGAGATCGTGCTGGGCCTGTGCCGGGCCACCGTGCCGACGTTCGCCGACGCGATCCTGGTGTACCTGCGCGACCCGCTGCCGGTCGGTGACGAGCGGCCGGCGGAACCGTTCGTGCTGCGGCTGCGCCGCACGGACCGGCTGCGTTTAGCGGGGGAGGACCCCGGTGACCTGGGGCTGCTCACGGCCGGGCCGGCCGTGCTGCCGGACGTCGAGCAGGGCGCGGCCGCCAAGCTGTGCCGGGTCCGCCCCGGCGGGCCCCTCGCGGAGGTGCTGCGCGGGGTGCGGCCGGTGTCCGGCGACTCCGAGGCCGCCCGGGCGGCGCTGCCGGAGCTGCTCGGCGAGGGGCGCTGCGCGCCTCCCGGGGACCGGGCGATCCTCGCGCCGCTGCGGGGCCGCCGCCGGGTGACCGGCGCCGCGGTGTTCCTGCGCAACCCGGACCGCGTCCCCTTCGAACCGAACGACCTGCTGGTCGCGGCGCAGTTGGCGACGCACACGGCGCTCGGCATCGACAAGGCGGTGCTGTACGGGCGCGAGGCGTACATCGCGGACGAGCTGCAGCGGACGATGCTCCCGGAGAACCTGCCGCAGCCGACCGGCGTACGGCTGGCGTCCCGCTACCTGCCGGCCGCCGAGACCGCGCGGGTCGGCGGCGACTGGTACGACGCGATCCCGCTGCCGGGCAGCCGGGTCGCCCTCGTCGTGGGCGACGTCATGGGCCACTCCATGACCTCGGCCGCGATCATGGGGCAGCTGCGGACCACGGCGCAGACCCTCGCCGGTCTGGACCTGCCGCCGCAGGAGGTGCTGCACCACCTGGACGAGCAGGCGCAGCGGCTCGGCGAGAACCGCATGGCGACCTGCCTGTACGCGGTGTACGACCCGGTCGCGCACCGCATCACCGTCGCCAACGCCGGCCATCCGCCGCCGGTGCTGCTGCACCTCGGCGGCCGGGCGGAGGTGCTGCGGGTCCCGTCGGGCGCGCCGATCGGCGTGGGCGGCGTGGACTTCGAGGCCGTGGAGCTCGGCGCCCCGGCGGGCGCGACGCTGCTGCTGTACACCGATGGGCTCGTCGAGTCGCGGCTGCGGGACGTGTGGACCGGGATCGAGCAGTTGCGCGAGCGACTCGCGGCCACCGCGCGGCTGACGGGCCTGGACCATCCGCCGCCGCTGGAGGCGCTCTGCGACGACGTCCTCGACATGCTCGGGCCCGGCGACCGGGACGACGACATCGCGCTGCTGGCGGCCCGGTTCGACGGGATAACGCCGAGCGACGTGGCGTACTGGTACCTGGACCCGGAGGACGCCGCGCCGGGACGGGCGCGCCGGCTGGCCCGCAGGGCGCTGGAGCGCTGGGACCTGGAGGAGCTGACCGACTCGGTGGAGCTGCTGGTCAGCGAGGTGGTGACGAACGCCGTCCGGTACGCGTCGCGGCCGGTGACGCTGCGGCTGCTGCGGACGGAGGTGCTGCGCTGCGAGGTCGGCGACGACTCGCCCCAGCTGCCGCGGCAGCGCCGGGCGCGGGACACCGACGAGGGCGGGCGCGGCCTGTTCCTGGTCAACCGGCTGGCGCGCCGGTGGGGCGCGACGCGGCTGTCGACCGGCAAGGTCGTCTGGTTCGAGCTGCCGACGCGGGGCTGAGGCGCCGCGGCTCGGGGACCGGTTGCGGATGAGGGGGGCGGCCGTGCGGGCCGCCCCCCTCATCCGTCCGCTCCGTCCGCGCGGGCTACTGCCCGGCGGCCGCGTCCCGGCCGCCGCCGTCCGGGCCCGGCTCCGTGCTCGGCCCGCCGCCGGACTCGCTGGCGCTCGGGGACGGGGGGGACGGGGACGGCGTGGGCGGCGTCG
>NZ_CP095474.1:844311-857716 GCF_023614315.1 Streptomyces sudanensis
GCGTCGGCGGGTCGGCCGACGGGCTCTGCGGGGCCGGGGTGGTGCTCGACGCGCTGGAGGACGGCGTGCGCGACGGCTCCGCCGGGTCGTCGCTCGGCGACGGGCGCGAGGAGGGCGGCGGGGTGCTCCGGGACGGCTGGGCGGTGGGCTTCGGGCCGGGGTCGTAGGACTCCAGGACCTCCAGGTCGAACCGCGCGTCGGAGCCGCCGCCCAGGGCGTCCAGGGTGTAGTCCGCCCAGATGCGGGCCGGGAAGCCGCCGCCGCTGGCGCGGCCCGAGTTGGCCGTGCCGGTCAGGGAGACCTGGGTGCCCTTCTCCGCGTCCTCGCCGAACAGGGCGACCACGGTGACCAGTTCGGGCGTGTACCCGGCGAACCAGGCGGACTTGTTGTTCTCGGAGGTGCCGGTCTTGCCGGCCGCCTGGTAGGCGGGGCTGTACGCCGCGAGGCCGGAGCCGTTGGCGACGACGCCGGTCAGGACGGAGGTGACCGTGTCGGCGGTCTGCCGGCTGACGGCCTGCGGGCCGATCGGGTCGGCCGGCCGGACCGCGCGGTGCTCGTGCTCGGCGGACTTGACGATCGTCGGCGTGACCTTCTTGCCGTGGTTGTCGAGCGTGGCGTACACGCCGGCCATGTCCCAGGTGGAGGCGCCCATGGTGCCCAGCGTCATCGCGGGCTGCTCGACGAACCCGTCGGAGTCCTTCATGCCCAGGGCGAGGGCGGTCTTCTTCGCCTTGGCGGGGCCGACGTCGACGATCATCTGGGCGAAGACCGAGTTGATCGACTTGTTCATGGCCTCCTGGACGGTGACCTCGCCGTAGCTGTAGTCGTCCAGGTTCTGCGGGGCGAACGGGGTGTCGCCGCCCTTGACGGGACGCCCGCTGGTGCCGTCGTAGCGGGTGTTGGCGCCGATCCGCCGTCCGTCCTGCGTCGTGGACTCGTTCTCCAGGGCGGAGGCGAAGACGATCGGCTTGAACGTCGAGGCGGGCTGGTGGTCGCGCCGGGTGGCGTTGGACATCCAGTGCTCGGTGGCGCCGACGCCGCCGTACAGGGCGACGACGTGCCCGGTCTTCGGGTCGACGGAGGTCGCGCCGGCCTGGACGGTCGCGTCGACCTCGTCGCCCTCGCGGTCGAGCCGGCTCTCCAGCTGCTTGTCGACCGCCTCGACCAGCTCCCGCTGGCGCTTCTTGTCGACGGTGAGGGTGATGGTCCAGCCGCCGGCCCTGAGGTCCTCCTCCTTGACGCCCTGGTCGACCAGCTCCTGGTTGGCGGCCTCGACCAGGTAGCCGGTCTGGCCCTCCATGCCGGGGGCCGGCTTGGGCTTCTGGGGGGCGGGGAACGTCATCGCGGCGCGCTCGGCCGGGTCGAGCCAGCTCTCCTCGACCATGTTGTCCAGGACGTAGTTCCAGCGCTCGGTGACGAGCTTGCGGGCGGAGGGCGTCGCCGACGTCCAGTCGTACTGGCTGGGCGCCTGGAGGACGGCGGCGAGGTAGGCGCCCTGCTCGACGGTCAGCTTGTCGGCGTCGACGCCGTAGTACGCCTGCGCCGCTGCCTGGATGCCGTACGCGCCGCGGCCGTAGTAGCTGGTGTTGAGGTAGCCGGCGAGGATCTGGTCCTTGGACTGGCGCTGGTCGACCTTGAGGGAGATCACCAGCTCCCTGAGCTTCCGGGTGACGGTCTGGCTCTGGTCCAGGTAGTAGTTCTTGACGTACTGCTGGGTGATGGTCGAGCCGCCCTGCTTGCCCTTGCCGGTCAGGGTGTTGACGATCCCCCGTGCGGTGCCCTTGAAGTCGACGCCCGAGTCCTCGTAGAAGGTCTTGTTCTCGGCCGCGACGAACGCCTTCTCGACCGGGTCGGGGATCTTGTCGAGGCCGACGATGGACCGGTTGACCTTGCCGCTGCGGGCGAGGACCGAGCCGTCGGAGTACTTGTAGACGTTGCTCTGCAGCTTCGCCTCGGCGTTGGCGGTGGGGACGGGGACGAGCAGGTAGACGGCGTAGAAGCCGCCCAGGAGGAGCAGGCAGAACACGAAGAGCGTGCCCAGCAGCTTCCGCCACGTGAAGAGGCGGCGTATGCCCCCGCCCCCCTGCTCCCCGCGCGACCGTCGCGCCTTCGCTCGGCCCATGGCTCCGTCGCTCCCGTTGTTCGGTGTTCGTCCGTCGTGTCTCGGTCGCCCGTGTTCGGATCAGCTCAGCAAGCTAACCCGCCGCGGACCGCGGAGACCAACGCATCGCGCCTTTTGCCGACGTGACAATCAGCACCCGCTTTCCGAGGAATCGACTCCCGAGGGGTGGACATGGTTGCTCCGGGCGCTAAAGTGATATCACTTTGCTTGACCGGAGAGATCACCAGAGCGGGGGGCCGTGCCCATGAGCACGAGTACGAGCACGATCACGAGCACGTCCGGCGGCCGGACGGAGGGCGCGGCGGCACCGGAGGCGGCGCCTCCGCGGGTCCGGGAGTTCACGGCGTACAGCGTCGGCGGCGGGTGGGCGCTGCTGTCGGGCCTGGTGGGGCTNGTGGCGGGNGTGTGCCTCGTCGTCGCGGGGGCGGCGGCCTTCGAGGGCGCGTCGGCGGCCGCGCGGGGCGGGCTGATCGCGGTGGGCGTCCTGGTGGGCCTGGGGTCGCTGGTGGCGATGTGCGGGCTCAACATGGTGGCGCCCGGCGAGGCCCGTGTCGTCCAGCTCTTCGGCCGCTACCGGGGCACGATCCGCGCGGACGGGCTGCGCTGGGTGAACCCGCTGACGTCGCGGGTGGCGATCTCGACGCGCGTGCGGAACCACGAGACGGCGGTCCTGAAGGTCAACGACGCGTACGGCAACCCGATCGAGCTGGCCGCGGTCGTCGTGTGGCGGGTGGAGGACACGGCGCAGGCCATGTTCGAGGTGGACGACTTCGAGCAGTTCGTCTCCACGCAGACGGAGGCGGCGGTCCGGCACATCGCGATCGAGTACCCCTACGACTCGCACGACGAGGACGGCCTGTCGCTGCGCGGGAACGCCGAGGAGATCACGGAGAAGCTCGCGGCCGAGCTCCACGCGCGGGTGGAGGCGGCGGGCGTCCGCGTCGTCGAGTCGCGGTTCACGCACCTCGCGTACGCTCCGGAGATCGCCTCCGCGATGCTCCAGCGGCAGCAGGCCGGGGCGATGGTGGCGGCCCGGCAGAAGATCGTGGAGGGCGCGGTCGGCATGGTCGAGGCCGCGCTGGACCGGATCGCGGAGCGCGACATAGTGGAACTCGACCCCGAGCGGAAGGCGGCCATGGTCTCCAACCTGATGGTGGTGCTGTGCGGCGACCGCTCCGCGCAGCCGGTCGTCAACACGGGCACGCTCTACCAGTGACCGCCCGCCGCGAGCGCAAGCAGGTGCTCCTCCGTCTCGACCCGGCGGTGTACGAGGCGCTGGCGCGCTGGGCGTCGGACGAGCTGCGCAGCGCCAACTCGCAGATCGAGTTCCTGCTGCGCAGGGCGCTGGACGAGGCGGGCCGGCTGCCGTCCGCCCCGGCGNCCCCTNCCCCGCCGCGGCCGGCCGCCCCGGCGGCAGCCGCCGGCGGAGGANNANGNNGGCGNCGNCCGGCNGGCCGGCGGACGCGGCCGGGGGGTGACGCCGGCGGGCGGCCCTAGGCCCGGCCCCCGATCCGGGCGGACGTGCCCGGCCGGCCGAAGCCCGCCACGCCCGCCACCTCCGTCACACCGGTCACGCCGTCACACCGGTCACGCCGTCACGCCGGTCACGCCCGTCCGGTCTGTCGGGTCTGCCCGGAACCGGCCGGGAGGACCCGTACCGGGAGGGACGCCAGTGCACCCCGCAGCGCCTCGGCGAGCTCCTCGAACTCGGCGGCCCGCGCCGCCCCGGCGCGCATCGCGAGGGCGATGCGGCGCGAGGGGGCGGGGTCGGCGAAGCAGCCGGTCGCCAGGGCCGGGGCGCGTTCCGCCTCGACCCGCACCGCCGTCCGGGGCAGCAGCGTCACCCCGAGCCCGCCCGCCACCAGCTGCACCAGCGTCGACAGCCCGGCCGCCGTCGTGGTGACCGCCGCACCGTCCGCGCGTCCGGCTTCGCGGCAGACGTCGAGGGCCTGGTCGCGCAGGCAGTGGCCCTCGTCGAGCAGCAGCAGGGGCAGTTCGCGCAACGCCTCGCGCGGGATGTCGCTCCGGCCGCCCAGCCGGTGCCCGCCCGGCATGACCAGGACGAAGTCCTCGTCGAACAACGGGAGTTCGGTGACGCCGGGCACACCCAGCGGCACGGCGAGCAGCAGCACGTCCAGCCTTCCGGCGGTCAGCCCCTCCAGCAGGGAGTACGTCTGCTCCTCGTGGACCTGCAGGTCCAGGTCCGGGTAGCGGTCGCGGACGAGCCGCAGGACCGTCGGCAGCAGGTACGGTGCGACGGTCGGGATCACGCCGAGGCGCAGCACGCCCGTGAACGGGGCCCGCACGGCCTCGGCCTCCTCCATCAGTTCGGCCACCGCGTCCAGCACCGCCTTGGTGCGGACGGCGAGCCGCTCCCCCGCCGGAGAGAGCAGCACCCGGCGCGTCGTACGCTCGAGGAGCTGGACGCCGAGCGCCTCCTCCAGGGCGGAGACCGCGCCCGAGAGCGCGGGCTGGCTCATCCCTATCGCGGCCGCGGCGTCCCGGAAGTGCAGGTACTCGGCGACGGCCGCGAACGCCCGGAGCTGCGCCAGACTGGGCTGTTTTCCTTTGTGCGCGAAGTGCGCGGGAGAGAACACTGATAACCGCCTTCGATCAACGTGACCCAGTCTAGCTATTTCACTGATCAATGGGTGCCGTGCCATGCTGCGATCGTCCAACCCGCCCGGATGACCCCACAAGGGGGATCCCCGCCTCCTAGGAGAGCGTGTGCTCACTGTCGGTGACCAGTTCCCCACGTACGACCTGACCGCCTGCGTGTCGCTCGAGAGCGGCAAGGAGTTCACGCAGATCGACAGCAAGGCCTACGAGGGCAAGTGGCGCGTGGTGTTCTTCTGGCCGAAGGACTTCACGTTCGTGTGCCCGACCGAGATCGCGGCGTTCGGCAAGCTGAACGACGAGTTCGCGGACCGCGACGCGCAGATCCTCGGCGTCTCCGGCGACTCGGAGTTCGTCCACCACGCCTGGCGCAAGGACCACGCCGACCTGCGTGACCTGCCCTTCCCGATGCTCGCCGACTCCAAGCACGAGCTGATGCGGGCCTGCGGCGTCGAGGGCGAGGACGGCTTCGCGCAGCGCGCCGTCTTCATCGTCGACCCGAACAACGAGATCCAGTTCACCATGGTGACCGCCGGCTCCGTCGGCCGTAACCCCAAGGAGGTCCTGCGGGTCCTGGACGCCCTGCAGACCGACGAGCTGTGCCCGTGCAACTGGAGCAAGGGCGACGAGACCCTGGACCCGGTCAAGCTGCTGGCCGGCGAGTGACCGACCGGAACAGGTGAACCACGATGTCTCTTGACGCCCTGAAGTCCGCTCTCCCGGACTACGCGAAGGACCTGAAGCTGAACCTCGGCTCGGTCATCGGCAACAGCGACCTCCCGCAGCAGCAGCTGTGGGGCACCGTCCTGGCGTGCGCGATCGCCTCGCGCTCCCCGAAGGTGCTGACGGAGCTGGAGCCGGAAGCCAGGGAGCGGCTCACGCCCGAGGCGTACGAGGCGGCCAAGTCCGCCGCCGCCATCATGGCGATGAACAACGTCTTCTACCGGACGCGCCACCTCCTCTCCGACCCGGAGTACGGGACGATCCGCGCCGGTCTGCGGATGAACGTCATCGGCAACCCGGGCGTGGAGAAGGTCGACTTCGAGCTGTGGTCGCTCGCCGTCTCCGCGGTCAACGGCTGCGGCCAGTGCCTCGACTCGCACGAGCAGGTGCTGCGCAAGGCGGGCCTGGAGCGCGACACGATCCAGGAGGCGTTCAAGATCGCCGCGGTGATCCAGGCCGTCGGCGCGACGCTGGACGCGGAGGCGGTCCTGGCCTCCGCCGAGTAGTCGGCCGCCCCGGCGGACGGAGTGCGGGAGGGCCCCACCGGCAGTCGATGCCGGTGGGGCCCTTCCGCCGTTCCGCGCCCTCCGCGGCCCCGCGCCGCCCGCCCGGAGCCCAGCCGGTGCCGGGACGCCGCCCGCCCGGGCCGCCGGCCCGCGCCGGGGTGTCAGCCGGCGCCGGACGAGGAGGTGCCCGGACGGCCGGGCGGCTCCTCGGACCTCAGCCGCTTCATGATCTCCCGCACGTCCTCGACCATGAACTCCTTGACCCCGTCGAGCGGCGCGTGCGTCGGCTCGCTGGACGGCTTGTCCGCGTCGCCGTCGTACTCGTGGAGCGCGCCGACGGAGAGGCCGATCACGGCGGGCCCGTCCAGGACGACGATCTCGGCGTAGGTCCCGCCGCTGACGGTGAAGTACGCCTTCTCCCCCAGCCCCGGCACCGGTTCCGGTCCGGGCTCCTCCGGCATGACGGCCTCGCCCTGCACGGCTTCGAACTCCGGCGCCGGATCGGTCTTCTTGTGCAGTTCGTACCGGAGGCTGGCCTCGTAGCCGGCGGGCGGCTCGCCCAGCCGCACCGAGCAGTACGCCCGGTCGAGCGCCGGGTGCTCGTGCGTGTCGGCGGTGGTGGTGGCGCCGCGCTTGCCCAGGGCCGTGACCAGGGCGGACAGCGGCGCCTCCGCGCACAGCGCGTCGGACGGCCGGTAGTCGTCCAGGTCCGCGCCGCGCGTCTGGTACGCGGCGAGGCCCCCCGCCCACAGCACGGACGCGCCCAGCGCGCCGCCGAGCGCCCACAGCCAGGGGTGCCGGTACCGCGCCCCGTCCCGTCCGGCCGCCGGGGCACCGTCCCCGTGGCCGTCGGCCCCGGCACCGTAGGGAACACCGCCCCCCGGTCCGCGGGCGGGCACCGCGGGGCGCGGGGAGCCGTCCCCGTCGTCGAGCAGTTCGGGTTCGGATATCACTCGGGCCCCGGCCGTTCCTGGCCGCCGGTGCCGCCGCCCGGCGCGGGCGGCGGGGCCATGGCGGCGTGGGCGGCGGCGAGGCGGCGCAGGGCCTGCTCCTCGCCGTACGCGCGCAGGTACCCGACGACCGTGTTGGTGACGGCGACCAGCGGGACCGCGACGACCGCGCCGCCGAGGCCCGCGACGAGGCCGCCCGCCGAGACGGTCAGCACGACCGCCAGCGGGTGCACCCGCACGGCCCGGCCGAGGATGAACGGCTGGAGGACGTGCCCCTCGATCTGCTGCACCGCCAGTACCACGACGAGGACCATCAGCGCCGTGAACACCCCGTTGGTGACGAGCGCGACGACGACCGCGAGGGCGCCCGAGATCACCGCGCCCACCAGCGGGACGAAGGAGAACAGGAAGACGAACACGCCCAGCGGGACGGCGAGCGGCACGTCGAGGAAGTAGATGCCGAGCCCGATGAAGACCGCGTCGATGAGGGCGACGACCACCGTGCCGCGCACGTACGCGGTGAGGGTCCGCCAGGCGCGCGGCCCGGCGCCCGCGACACCCGGCCGGGCCTGGGCGGGCACCAGCGCGAGGAACCACTGCCAGACCCTCTTCCCGTCGTAGAGCAGGAAGAGGGTCGAGAACATCGCGAGCAGCATCCCGGTCATCACCTCGACCATGACGGTGACGCCGGTGAGGCCCGCGGAGGTGATCTCCTCGGTGTTGGTGCCGATCGTGTCGCTGAGGCTCTCGGCGATGTCGTTGATCTGGCTCTCGGTCACGTGGAACGGGCTGTCCAGCGCCCAGCGCTTCAGCTCCTCGATGCCGTCGCGCACACGTGCGGAGACGTTGCCGAGGTTGTCCATGACCTGCCACACGACGAACCAGCCGACGAGGCCCATGACGACGAAGCCGAGGACGGCGGTGAGCACCGTGGCGGGCCCGCGCGGCAGTCCGAGCCGCCTCAGCCGGCTCACGGTCGGCTGGAGCAGGGCGGTGATGAGCAGCGCGGCGACGAACGCGAGGGCCACCAGCCGCACGGTGCTGATGACCTTCATCAGCACCCACAGCGTGCCCGCGAGGACCAGCAGCCGCCAGCCGGCCTCGGCGGCGACGCGCACCCCCCAGGGGACGGCGTCCGCGGGGTCGGGCCGGGCGGCGACGGCGGGCGCGTACGCGGGGGGAGCGGGGACGATGTCCCGTGCCGTGCCGTCCGGGCCGGGGACGGTCCCCCCGGACGGCCGCCCCGCCGGGGCGCCGGCGGAAGGCACGCCGAGGCGTGCGTCGCTCTCCGCCTCCGCCTCGGCCCGCGCGCGGCGCTCCTCCAGCTTCTGCCCCATCCGGCTCAGTCCGGCACCGAACCGGCCGAGCCACCCTGGCACTTTCGACATGACCTTCCCTGCTCCCCCACCAGTTCCCCGGAGTTCCGGCCCCCACGACCGTACACGCACGGAGCCCCTCACCGTGGGACGGCGAGGGGCTCCGGGAGTCGGACTGCGCTGTCAGTACCAGTGGTTGGCCTGCCAGAACGACCAGGCGCCGCAGGGGCTGCCGTAGCGGTCGTTCATGTAGTTGAGGCCCCACTTGATCTGGGTGGCGGGATTGGTCCGCCAGTCGGCTCCGGCGGTGGCCATCTTGGACGCGGGGAGCGCCTGGACCAGGCCGTACGCGCCGGAGGAGGGGTTCTCGGCACGGTAGTTCCAGCTGGACTCGTGGTCCACGATGTTGCTGAAGCACTGGAACTGGTCGCCCGGCACCATCTGGCGGGCGATGGCCTGCACCTCCGCGACGGAGTACGAGGACTGGACGGCGAAGTCCGACGAGTCGCGGGCCGCTTCGCGGCTGGCCCGCTCGCGTGCCTCGCGCTCCTTGCGCTCCTTCTCGGCCCTCTCCCGCTCCGCCTTCTCCTCCGCGGCGGCCTTCTTCGCCTCGGCGTCCTTGGCGGCCTGGAGCCTCGCGGCCTCCCAGGCGGACTGCTGGGCGGCGGTGTCGGCCTCGGCGGCCTGCGCCTCGGCTTGCTGCGTCAGCGAGGCGACCTGAACCCGCGCCTGCTGACCGGCGGGTATGTCGGCGAGGAGGGTCGCGTCGGCGGCGGTCGTCTCGAACTTCTCCGGCTGCTTCGCCTGCGGGTCCCCCGCGGCGACACCGACGACGGCGCCGACAGTGGTGACCGCGGTGGCCGAAGCCACCGCGAATCCCCGGACCGAGATCCGGCTCACACGGTTTCCTTCCAGCATCGCCCGCACAGGTGACCTCGCGGGCGCGATCGTGCCCCTGGCGCTGGTCCCCCCACTCACTGGGTCACGGGGGACACGGGCCCGGTGGGCGGCTCCCCTGCGGGAGCGCCGCGTGGTGCTCGGGCGGCATACGGCGGACGGCTGTTGAGTTGTGTCGCCACCGTTCCGTGAGGATGTGGCTGTGCCGTATGCGGGGCCTGACGGAAGCAAGACTCTGCCGGAAGGCTCGGACGCAAGGCAATTCTCTGCCGCGTGTGAAAGCTCACACCCGGGCTGTCGCGAAAGTTTCGGTGAAAGGGGCGCGCGACGGGGCGCCGCCCGGCTAGGCTCTCGCGCTTCGCCGGACGGCGCCCCGGACTCGACTCGTCGTGTGCTCCCGCCGGACGGCGGCGGGCCGGTCCACGGCCGCCCCGCCGCCGTCCGTGTCATCCTCAGATGTGGACGTCCTCCAGCATCTCGGTCACCAGGGCGGCGATCTGGGAGCGTTCGGAGCGGGTGAGGGTGACGTGGGCGAACAGCGGGTGCCCCTTCAGCTTCTCGACCACGGCGACGACGCCGTCGTACCGCCCCACCCGCAGGTTGTCCCGCTGCGCGACGTCGTGCGTGAGGACGACGCGGGAGTTCGTCCCGATTCTGGACAGCACGGTCAGCAGGACGTTGCGTTCGAGGGACTGCGCCTCGTCCACGATGACGAACGCGTCGTGCAGGGAGCGTCCGCGGATGTGGGTGAGCGGCAGCACCTCCAGCATGTTGCGGGCCGTGATCTCCTCGACGACCTCGCGCGACGCCACCGCGGACAGCGTGTCGAAGACGGCCTGCGCCCAGGGGCTCATCTTCTCGGCCTCGGTGCCCGGCAGGTAGCCGAGCTCCTGCCCGCCCACCGCGTACAGCGGCCGGAAGACCATCACCTTCTGGTGCTGGCGGCGCTCCAGCACGGCCTCCAGGCCGGCGCAGAGCGCGAGCGCGGACTTGCCGGTGCCGGCCCGGCCGCCGAGCGACACGATGCCGACGTCCGGATCGAGCAGCAGGTCCAGGGCGACGCGCTGCTCGGCGCTGCGGCCCCGGATGCCGAGCGCCTCGCGGTCGCCGCGCACCAGCCGTACGGAGCCGTCGGCCGTGACCCGTCCGAGTGCCTTGCCGCGCTCGGACTGCAGGACCAGGCCGGTGTGCACGGGCAGGTCCGCCGCCTCCGGCACGTACAGCGTCTCCTGCGTGTAGAGGAGGTCCACCTGTTCGGCGGAGAGCGGCACCTCGCACATGCCGGTCCAGCCGGAGTCGGTGACGGCGAGTTCGGCGCGGTACTCCTCGGCGAGGAGGCCGACGGAGGACGCCTTGATGCGCAGGGGCAGGTCCTTGGAGACGACCGTGACGTCGTACCCCTCCGCCTGGAGGTTGCGGGCCACGGCGAGGATGCGCGAGTCGTTGTCCCCGAGGCGGTAGCCGGCCGGGAGGATGCCCGGGTCGGAGTGGTTGAGCTCCACCCGCAGGGTCCCGCCCAGGTCGCCCACGGAGACCGGGGCGTCGAGGCGGCCGTACCGGACGCGCAGGTCGTCCAGGAGGCGCAGGGCCTGGCGGGCGAAGTAACCGAGTTCCGGGTGGTGCCTCTTGGCCTCCAGCTCCGTCACCACGACGACGGGCAGCACGACCTCGTGCTCCTCGAAGCGGTTCAGGGCGTTCGGGTCGGCCAGCAGGACGCTGGTGTCGAGAACGTAGGTGCGCCGGTCGTCGGGGCGGCGCTTGGTACTGGTCACCACGGAAGGACAGACCCCCTCTTTCAGAGGCGCGTGAGGTCGGAGTGCGACTGCTGCGGAGTCGCACCGGGACGGGCCGGGATCGGGCCTCTGTGCACGGGCCGCGGATCCGGCCCTCCGCTTCGGCCGTGCACCGGTGCTGCACGGTTGTCCTGGCGCAAAGAGCCTCCCGGGCGAGCGGATTTCCGTACCGCTCACTCTGCAAGGGATATGCCCCTGCCGCCACCGCACCATGCCCGCGGCGCTCTTGGCATATGACAATCCGTCCGGCCGGACGCGCCGGAGCCGGGCCGTGTCCTTCGACGGCCCGGCTCGGGGAGGGGTGCGGGGGCGGGTGCCCGCAGGTCAGGTGCCGTACCGGCGGTGGCGGGCGGCGTAGTCGCGCAGTGCCCGCAGGAAGTCGACCCGGCGGAAGGCGGGCCAGTGGACCTCGCAGAAGTAGTACTCGGAGTGCGCGCTCTGCCAGAGCATGAAACCGGACAGCCGCTGCTCACCGCTGGTGCGGATGACCAGGTCCGGGTCGGGCTGGCCGCGCGTGTAGAGGTGCTCGGCGATCATGTCGGTGTCGACGACGTCGGCGAGCTCCTCGAAGGAGGTGCCCTTCTCCGCGTGCTCCAGGAGCAGGGAGCGCACCGCGTCGGCGATCTCCTGGCGGCCGCCGTAGCCGACGGCGACGTTGACGAGTATCCCGCCGATGTGCCGCGTCGACTCCTCCGCCTCCTTGAGGACCGCCTGCGTGCGCGGCGGCAGCAGGTCCAGCGTGCCGACGTGGTGGACCCGCCAGCGGCCGTCCGCCGCGATGGTGCGGACCGCCTCCTCGATGATCCCGAGGAGCGGGACCAGCTGCTCCTCCGGCCGGTTCAGGTTGTCGGTGGACAGCATCCAGAGGGTGACGACCTCGACGTCGGTCTCCGTGCACCAGCCGAGCAGTTCCATGATCTTGCTGGCACCGGCCTTGTGGCCCTGCTCGGGGGTGCCGCCGGACGCCTTCGCCCAGCGCCGGTTGCCGTCGAGGATGACGCCGATGTGCTTGGGCACCTGGGTATGGTCGAGGCGGCCCTCCACCCGGCGCGCGTAGAGCCCGTACACCAGGTCGCGCAAGTTCACCGATCTCACCTCTCGCATACGGGGCCCCGCTGCCGCCCCCGGACCCGACACCTTACTGGGCGCTCCGGGGCGGGACCCAGTCCGGTGTGTCACAAGTCCGCGATAGGGGTAGGGATCTTCGCCCCTCTTCCGCCGCGCGGCCCGCGACCGGCGCGGCTCCGCGGGCACCGCCGTGGCGAGCCGCGGCGCTCCCGCCCCCGCCGCGGCGCTCCTCGNNCCCGGGTCCCGCCCCGACTCCGGCGGCCTCCCGCGGGGTTCCGCGCGCCGGCCCGGGCCGGACGCCCGGCCCCCGGACCTCCGCGCGAAGCGCGGTGCGTGACGGGCAGGAAAAACGGGCCGGTCCGTGGGGGGGATACGGACCGGCCCGAGGGGGGGCTTCCACCATAACCCTTCGTGAGAAGTGGTGGGGGCCACGACATGCCGCCGTCACGCTCCGGAATCAGGGGACCGCGGTGGCGGCTCGTCCCCGCCCCGGCCGTCTTCCGCCNGNCCCCGCCCCCGGTCGTCTTCCGCCGGCCCCGCGGTTCCGGCCCCGGTCCCGGCAGCCCGTCCGTGCGGGCGCCTACACGTGGGCGAGCGCGCCGAGCAGGAGGCCCAGGAGCGCTCCGGCGATCATGAAGGGGCCGAAGGGGATGGCGCTCCCGCGGGTCGCGCGGCGGCGCACGACGAGCCCCAGGCCGTACACGGCTCCCAGGAAGAAGCCCGCGAAGGCGCCCGCCAGCAGGGTGGGCCAGCCGTACCAGCCGAGCGCGGCGCCCAGGGGGAGCGCGAGCTTCACGTCACCGAAGCCCAGGCCGTTCGGGTTGACGAGGAACAGCACCAGGTAGGCGCCGCCCAGCACGAGCGCGCCCAGCAGGGACAGCCGCCACGACCCGGCACGGCCCGGGAGCAGCGCGGCGGCGCCCAGCAGGAGCGGTACGGCGGCGGCGAGCGGCAGGGTCAGGGGGTCGGGCAGCCGGTGGACCCGCCGGTCGACGGCCGCGAGGAGCAGCGCGAACGGTGCCAGCAGCAGCCACACCGCCAGTTCGGGCCGCCACCCGGTGACGGCGGCGAGCAGCCCGCAGCCGACGGCGCCGGCGAGCGGCGCGGCCGCGGCCCGGCGCGGGGCGCTGACGGCGGACGGCGGGCAGTCGGCGCAGTGCGCGGGACCCAGCCAGCCGCGCGGGCCGGGGGCGTAGGCGTGCCCGCCGGGACAGGCGCCGCGCCACGGCTCCTCCGGTTCCACGGCGAACCGGTGCGCGGCACGCCGTACGAGCAGCGCGGCGGCGGCGCCCCACAGGACGGCGGCGGCGATCAGCGTGACGTACACGGGGCCGACCCTAGANNGGGCNGGCCGGCCGGTCACGGGCGGCGGGGGCGCCGGGCCGGCCCCGTAACAGTATAGCAAATCCTGCTA
>NZ_CP095474.1:857909-859575 GCF_023614315.1 Streptomyces sudanensis
GAGGAAACCCGGCAGCGGGGCGGGCCGGGGGCCTACCGTGCCGGGTATGGAATGGCGGGACGGAACGGGGACACTGCGGATCGGCGGCGGGACGGCGGTTCCCGTCGAGATCGCCGCCTCGTACCGGACGCGGGCACGCGGGCTGCTCGGACGGGACGGGATCGACGGGGCGATGCTGCTGACGCCGTGCGGGAGCGTGCACACCTTCCGGATGCGGTTCGCGATCGACGTGGCCTATCTGAGCCGCGACCTGACGGTCCTCGCCGTCGTGCCCGGGATGCGGCCGGGGCGGCTCGGACTGCCCCGGCCGCGGGCCCGGCACGTGCTGGAGGCCGCGGCCGGGGCGATGGAGCGGTGGGGCGTGCGGCCGGGCGTACGGCTCGTGGTGGACGCGCCGCTCACGGCGGGCCCGGACCGAGCAGCGTGAACGCCCCGTACCCGGCGGAGGCCGCGGCCAGCACGGCCAGTACCGCCCCCGCGTACCGGGCGCGCAGCCGGGCCAGGGCGACGGCCGCGGGCAGCAGCAGCGGGAACGCCGGCATGATCAGCCGCGGCCGGGAGCCGAAGTACGCGGCGCCGACGAGCGACACGGCGACCACGGCCAGTGTGTAGACGAGGACCGGCGGCGGCAGGCCCTGCCGCACGCACAGCCAGACCGCCCAGCCGAGCACCGCGAACACCGCGAGCAGCCCCACTCCCGCCAGCGGTTGGGGGCCGGTCAGCCGGTTCCACGTGAAACGGGCGAGGGCCGCTCCCCCGTCGATGCTGTTGCCCCAGCCGGCCTGGACGTCGAAGTACGCGGTGGGGCGGCCGACCCGGACGGCGACGTACCCGACGTACGCCAGCCAGCCCAGCGGCGCCAGCAGCACACCGGCGGCGAGACCCGGACCGACGCGGCGTTCCCGGACGAGGACGGCGAGCGCGGCGACGGCGAGCGCGGCGATCAGCGCGACGGCGGACGGCCGGGTGAGCCCGGCCGGCACCGCGAGGGCGCCCGACAGGAGCCAGCGGCCCCGCAGCACGGCGTACAGCGACCAGGCCGCGAACGCCGTGAACAGCGTCTCCGTGTACGCCATGGACTGCACGAACGCCGTCGGGTACACGCCCCACAGCACCGCCAGGACGATGCCGGCGCGCCGCCCCGCGACATGCGCCCCGACCGCGTGGATGCCCCAGGCGGCGGCGAGCGACGCCGTCCAGGCGACGGCCAGCCCGGCGGGGGCCGCGCCGATGGGCAGCAGCGTCGACAAGGCGCGCTCCAGGGCGGGGAGCAGCGGGAAGAACGCCAGGTCGGAGTGGACGGAACCGTCCGGGAGGGTGACCTCGTGGCCGTATCCGTGCTCGGCGATGCGGGTGTACCAGACGGAGTCCCAGCGGCCCGTGAGCCGGTGCCAGGCGTCTTCCCCGCTCGCGGCGGCCGCGACCAGGAGGACGGCGAGACCGGTCAGGCGCGCCGCCGCGTAACCCAGCAGCGCGAGGCCGGCGCCCCCTGCCCGGCCCGCGCGTACGGGGCGGACCGGATGGACGGGGTTGCCCGGTCGGGCGGAGGGCGTCGAGCGAGCAGGGGAGGTCGGGCGAGCGGGGTGACCTGAAGAGGTGGAACGGCCCGAAGGGGCGGGGATACGCAGGGGGGCGGATCNNNCGNNTATACACATCTGAGGCTGCC
>NZ_CP095474.1:859705-859979 GCF_023614315.1 Streptomyces sudanensis
GTCGGGGCGGTCGGAGGGACTCGCGTGGTCGGGCCGGAGGGCCTCCTCCGCCACGGACGCTCGGGCGGGCGGGGCCGTACGCTCCGGGGACACCGGTCGATTATGTCCGCCGCCGGGCGCTCCCGGGCGGGAAAGGGACAGAAAAGCGGTGTGAGGCACATCCCGCCCACCGGCGAGCCCCGGCAGTGGGGTTGAGGCCCGAACGGCCCGAAGCACCCACCGCCCACCGCGCCCCGGCGGAACCGCGGTTGGGGGCGGGGTCGGAGTCGGGGAG
>NZ_CP095474.1:859999-864361 GCF_023614315.1 Streptomyces sudanensis
GAGCGGGGGTTGAGGTCCGGTTGAGGCCGGAGGCGGGGCCGGAGCTGAGGCCGGAGGCGGGGAAGAGGTGTATGAGAGACGGGGGTTCGGAAGGCCGAGGGCGGGGCCGGGGTTGAGTCCGGACTGGAGCCGGGTCCGGGGGCTGCCGGCGGCCCGGGCGCCCCGGGCCGCCGGCCGTTCCCCACCGATTGCCGGCCGTCGGGCCGCGGTCTAGCCGCCGGTCGGGAAGGAGACCTCCACCCGGCGGTTCTTGCGGCGGCCCTCCTCCGTGCTGTTGTCCGCGATCGGGTACTGCTCGCCGTAGCCGCGGATCTCGTACGCGATGTTCCGCTCCGCCAGCAGCGGTGACAGCACACCGTGGACGGCGTCGGCACGCTGCTTGGACAGGAGGTCACCGTGGGCCTCGGAGCCGAGGTCGTCGGTGAAGCCGAAGACACGGATCTTCGTTGCGTTCCGCTTCTTGACCTCCTCGGCGATCGCCGCGATGCGCGAGTTCGCCTCGGGTGTCAGCTTGGCACTGTCCTTGCCGAACAGGACCTCCGCCTGGAGCGCGAACTTCAGGTGAGTGCTGGTCTCCTCGCGACGCTCCTCACCGCCCTCGGACTCCACGATGGAGACGATCGGCAGCACCTTCGCGGCCGCCAGGGTGGCCCCCTCGCGCATCTTCAGCCCGGGCGCGGTCGGGTCGACCTCCGGCACCGGTGCGGACGCCTCGGTACCGGGGGGCACGACCCCCGGTGTCTCGTCGGCGTGCGCGGTGGAAGGCACGGCGAGGTGCACGCCGGTGAGGAGGACGAGGGCGCCGAGAACGCTGGTCAGGGGACGGCGGATGGGGGCGCGCATCATGAGATCTCGATGGTCGCGGGAGGCATGAGCGGGAACTGGATGTCGACCTGTGTGACAGCAGCCGGAGGTGCTGGAAACTGAGCGAAAATCGATACCGCTTGATCCGCCTGCATGGAGTTGATGCCCGTGGTTGTCAGAGGGTAGCCCTCAGTATCCCTCAGGACGTAATAGCGTTTCTTCTCCGTCTTGTCGACAAGAGTCACTCCTGCCAGTGAGGGACCCGTTTTCTGGACCTGGATCTCCTGACCGCTCCATTGAGGCGGAGTGATAACCAACTTGGACGTGGTATTTTTCAGCGTCCCATTCACGGTGAGGAATCCACCCTCTTCACGGGTCGCGCTATGAATCACGATCTGAAGGCCATTACTCCCATCGATCGTCGCCAGCGTTGTTCTCGTATCAGGGCCGGTCGTATTGCTCTCTTGTGGGGGTGCGTCCTGACGAGCGGGAGTTGAACTGGTTTCCCCCGCCTTACCTGAGCGATTACTCTCAGCGCCTTCACTACCGCCGCTACCGCAGGCCGTAACCAGAGCTGCCAGCGCAGTGATCGTGGCGGCGACCTGAACCGTGCGGGCAGTCACCCCGTACTGCGTACTCATGCGTCTCATTCCTGTGCGTTCCTTCGCGGTCAGTCCTCAGTCAGCCGCACTTCAAAAAGGTCGGACATGTCCGGGAGGTCATCGGGATCCAGGTCCATCTCCGTACCCTCACAGTCCAAGGATCCGAGAGGTGGCGCCTCCTCGTCGATCCCGGTGTCAGCGGCCTCGTCGTCAACAACTCCACCATCAGCGGCTTCGAAAGCGCATCGGGCCACAACGACGGCAGTAGCGGTGGCACTGGCATGCTGCCCTTCGGTACCGGGCAAAATGGTGTCCCCCACCGGCTTCGCCGACTGGACCCTCACCTGAAAGCCCCATCGACCATCGCCCAATGCTGCACAACCGGTGACCCTGGCGCCGTTACGGGAGGCATACGTCTGACTCGCCCCGCAGCCGTTCTCACCCACCAATTCGCCACCCAACAGTTCGGCCCAGCCCGGGCCGTCCAAAGCTCCGAGATCGAACTGATCCCTGGACTCCTTGGCTGCCGCCAACGCAGCGGCATCCGCTGCGGACTGCGCACTGTTGCGCGTAGCGCCGGCTTGACCGACCGCGAAGAACGCGAGCGCGAGAAAGAGCAGACTCACCACCATGAAGATGTACAGCGGCGAAGCCTGCCCCGAGTCCCGCTCGTGCCTCGTCGTTCCCGTCAGCCGCCGACGATTGCGCTGACGCGGGCCACAAGGCTCGCTGCGATGGTTGCGCCTACGCCTGAGCCGACCACAGCCGCGATGATCACTCCCACCAGGATGATGATCCCCACGTACTCCACCGCCCCCTGTCCCCGGTCCCCCCGGTGCTTCAGGGCGGTTGCCGTGGTGCGGGTCCAGGTGCCCACGTACACCTTGGCCTGAGTCAGGGCCTTCAGTGCGATGTTCGACATGGCGGTCCCCTCCGGGATCGGGATGGTGCGGGTTTTCGGTGCCGTGTGCGCGTGGTGCGGTGCGTGCCCCGGGGGTCACGTCGGCGGGAGCGTGGCCGTGTACGGGGCGTGCCCCCTCCATCATGCGCCCCGGAGGCCGTTCATGGGTACGAATCGGCGATCGGGGCCGGAAAATCCGGTCGGTCATGGTCTGTGGCGCCCCCCGTCGTCTCGCGTCGACTCGACAACGAATGTCCCACATCTGCTTGCGGAAGCGAAGCCCCTTCGCCGCATTCAGCCGAGTCGGCCGTTCATGGGACGGCGGGTGGGCGCACGGGTTCTGACGGTGTCGCAGAGGCGGTTCGGTCCTGGTCGTATGCGGTTGCAGACGGTCGGTGACGGCCCGTGCGGGGGGTCGCGGTCTCCCTGGCCCGGGTGCCGGATCGTGATCGGTTCGTTGGTTTTCTTCCCCCCCGGGGGTCGGTGCCGGCCGCGCGGCTCGGGCCCGACCGCCGTGTGCCGAGCGGTGGTTACCGGAGCCGTACCGGCCGCCGGAAGGGACGTGCCGCATCGCGGGTGGCCGCGGTGGGGCCGGGAGCCGGGCAGGGCGATCGGGGCCTCGGCGGGCACGGGACGGCAGACTCCGCCGAAGACCGGCGGGTCTGACGGGCGGCCACCGGGCCTGACGGATTGTCACCTCCCCGGCACGGGTGGGGCGGGTGGCGGGCGCGTCCTGTGGCGGTGGCTCGGGCGGGATCGGTCGGGTCGGCGTTGGTACCCTTCCCCCGTTTGTGCGCCTGGGGGGGTCGGATGGTCTCACGATCGGAGCGGCAGCACCGGCCGGTCGCGGTGTTCGCCTTGCTGGTACTGGCCATGGCGGGGGCGTGCCTGGCGTTCCTGGCCCTCTGGGTCGCCGAGGGCCTGGCGCCCGTGACGGAGTCGGGCGGGGTCGTCGGCCATGTCTCCGCCGGGGAGGGGGACCGGGGCCCGTCCGACGGGTACGACGAGTTCGAGGTCGAGGTGCGTACCGGCGACGGTGCCGTCCACCTCGGTGAACACGGACCGCTCCTGGTGCCGCTGCAGTTGGGGGACCCGGTCGTGATGGCCCGTTCCGCGCCCACCGGCCGCGTCGTCTCCGTCCGGGGGCCCGATGGCGAGGTGGACCTGCACGCGCATGCCGGAATGATCGTGCTGGTGGGCGTGGCGGCGGCCGGTACGGCGGGGGCGGTGTGGCAGCGCCGGCGGCTGGTCGAGGCCGTGGGCTGGGGCCTGCCTTCCGCCGGGGTGTCCGCGCCGGTGCTCGGGGCGGCCGTGACCGTGCTCGGGGCGGTGGCGGCGCTCGCCGCGCTCGTGGTGCCGGAGACGCCGGAGGGCGATCGGTGGACCGTGGACGGCATGGGCATCTACAAGTCCCCCAAGTACTTCCCCGAGACGGTGGTTCCCCGCGGCCGGGACGTGGACCTGCAGGAGATCGTGCTGAGGGTGCGCGGCCCGCTGGTCGAGGGGGCGCCCCCGGGGTCGCCGGAGCGCCTGCGCGGCCTGCGGGTGCTGGTGGTCCCCATGGCCGCGCGGATCGTGTCCGCCGATCCGGGCAGGTACGTGCGGTTGGAGCTGATCGGCCGGGGTGAGGGCAGGCCGCGGCTGCTGCGCGCGGCCGACTGCGGAACCGCCCCCGGCGCCTTCGACGGGATCGTCGCGGACGGCGCCTCCGAGGGCGGTCCCTCCGAGGGCGGTTTCTCCGAAAGGCGCGTGTGCTTCGCGGTGCCCCCGGACTTCGTTCCGGAGTACCTCGTGCTCGACGAGAAGACGGCCGTCCGCGTGTGAGGCGGTCCGGTGAGGCGCGCGGGCGGGGCCGGGGCAACGGCCAGGGCGGTGCCGTGCCCGCCGCTCCCCGTGCCCGCCGCTCCCCGCCGCGGTGCGAACCGGGGCGGCTCCCGGGCCCGCTGCGNCCCCCCGCCCCGGCCGNACGGNCCGCAGCGGGGCCGNGCGCGCCGCCGGGTTCCTCGCGCCCCGCACGGCCCGTACGGGCCGTCGCGCCCGTCCCGGGCGCGACGG
>NZ_CP095474.1:864422-870555 GCF_023614315.1 Streptomyces sudanensis
AAAAAGATATATAGACGACTGTCTTCTAGNGNNAGNNGGGCCGGAGGCCCGGGAGGGCGGGGCCGGCCGGTCAACCGCCCAGCAGGTCCGCCAGGTTCACGCCCGAGCCGTAGTAGAAGCTCAGCGTGATGAGGATCATCGTGGCGGGCAGCATGACCAGCGTCACCACGAGCGTGGTCTTCGGTACGGCCTTCGCCGCCGCGCGGCGGGCGTTCTGGGCGTCGGTGCGGCGCATGTCGTTGGCGATCTGGATGAGCGTGTCGACGATGGGCGCGCCCAGTTCCTCGCCCTGCTGGAGGGCGGTGACGAACATCGACACCTGTTCGGAGGCGTTGCGCCTGCGGAGCTGGTCGAAGGCCTCGCGGCGGCTGACGCCCATGTCCATCTGGCGCAGGGTGATGCGCAGTTCGTCGGCCCAGGGGCCGGAGTACCGGTCCGCGACGCGTTCCAGTGCCTGGCGGAAGCCCAGTCCGGCGGAGACGACGACGGCGAGGACGTCGAGGAAGTCGGGCAGGGTGCGTTCGATGTCGTCCCTGCGGCGCCGGATCGCGATGCGCAGCAGTACGTCCGTCCAGGTCAGTCCGTAGGCGAGGACGATCAGCGCGACGACGGGCTGGCCGCGCAGCAGCATCGCCAGGGCGGCGGTCGCGCCGAGGACGCCGTACACGGCGCGCCGGGCGGCGTACCGGTCGACGGTGAGGCCGCCGGGGTTGCCCGCCCTGTCGAGGCGGAGGCGCAGGGCGTCGACGCGCCGGGGGCCCATGAGGCGCAGCACGGACGGGGCCCAGCGCATGCCGAGCCGGTCGACGCCGGAGCCGACGGCGGACGTGCGGGTGGCGCCGACCTCCAGGGCGACGGCCAGGTCGCCGGGGAGGCGGGCCTCGGCGCGGTAGAGGCGTATGCCGTGGAAGATCCCGTACACGGCGAGCGCCGTCAGCGCGGCCAGCAGGAGGACCATGTCCCTCTCCCCTCCCCTTCGTTCCCCGGGCGCATCAGACGCGGACCCGGGAGAGCCGGCGGATCATCATGAACCCCGCCGCGTACAGCGCGAACGCGAGGACCGAGCCGGCCTGTCCGGCGAACGATCCCGTCATCTCGTCGAGGGCTCCCGGGTTCATGCCGTTGATCATGAGGAGGAAGCCGAGGCCGAGGAGGGGCAGGGCCAGGGCGGTGACCTTGATCTGAGAGAGCAGGGTGGCGACCTCGCGGCGGGTCTCCTTGCGCTCGTCGAGCGTGCCGGTGAGGTTGCGCAGCGAGCCGACGACCTGGCCGCCGGCCCGGTTGGAGAGGACCAGGGTGGTGACCAGGACGACGAGTTCGCGGGAGGGCAGCCGGTCGGCGAGGGCGCCGAGGGCGTCGTCGAGGCTGTGGCCGACGGCGAGCTGGTCGGCGACCCTGCGCAGTTCCTCGCCGGCCGGGTCGTCGAGTTCGTCGGCGGCCATGGAGATGGCGGTGCGCAGGGCGAGGCCGGCCTGCGTGGCGTTGGCGAGGACGCGGGTCAGCTCGGGGAGCTGGTTGATGAACGCCTCGGTACGGCGCCGGCGGTGCCAGTCGAGGAACGCGTCGGCGCCCCACAGCCCGGCCAGGACGGCCAGGGCGCCGAAGAAGGGGGCGAACACGGCGGTGACCGCGGCGTACAGGGCGAGGAGGCCCGCCAGGGCGTACACGGCGTACTCGGCGGGGGTGACGGCGAGGCCGGTGACGGCGAGCTTGCGCTCCAGGCGGCGGCCCGGCCCGGTCCGGCGCAGCCGGCGGTCCAGGCCGGGGAAGCGGCGGCCGCGGCCCGCGGCGGGGGCGGGACCCGTCTGGGTCATCCGCGCCACGAGCGCCTTCTGCTGCGCCCTGCCCGCGGCGTAGGCGTGCACGCCCAGGACGGCGAGGAGGCCGGCCAGGAGGGTGACGCCGAGCGTCAGGAGCGGGAGGTTGTCCATCGTGTCGTCTGTCCGTCGATTCCGGGAGGGGGGCTGGGCGGGGAGCGGGGCGGGGCCGGGGGCTAGGCGGCCGTCCCGCGCAGGGCGAGTTGGGCGTCGCTGTGGGCGACGCCGAACGCGGCGGGGGTCGGTTCGTTGTGCATGTGCAGCCGCTCGGCGACCCGCCGGGGCAGCGGGTGGTGGGTGAAGCGGCCGTGGACGCGGCCGTCCGGGGTCATCGGCTGGGCCTCGAAGCGGCAGACCGAGACGATGCGGTACTCCTCCCGGCCGTGCGAGTCGACGATCGCGATCTCGGTGATCCGGCGGGCGCCGTCGGCGTGCCGGGTGAGCTGGACGATCACGTCGACGGCGCTGTTGATCTGGTCCCTGATGGCGGCGAAGGGCACCTCCACCTCCGACATGGAGGCGAGGGTCTGGAGCCGGGTGAGGGCGTCCTCCGCGCTGTTGGCGTGGACGGTGGCGAGGGAGCCGTCGTGGCCGGTGGACATGGCCTGGAGCATGTCGAGGGTCTCGCCGCCGCGGACCTCGCCGACGATGATGCGGTCGGGGCGCATGCGCAGGGAGTTGCGGACGAGGTCGCGGATGGTGATGCGGCCCTTGCCCTCGACGTTGGCGGGCCGGGACTCCAGGGTGACGACGTGGGACTGCTGGAGCCGCAGTTCGGCGGAGTCCTCGATGGTGACGATGCGCTCGCCGTCGGGGACGAGGCCGGACAGGGCGTTGAGCAGGGTGGTCTTGCCGGTGCCGGTGGCGCCGGAGACGATCACGTTGAACTTGGCGCGCACCAGCCCGGACAGCAGCATCACCATGTGCTCGTCCAGCGACCCGAGGGCGACCATCTCGTGGAGGGTGAAGGCGCGGGGGAAGCGGCGGATGGTGAGGACGGGGCCGCTGAGGGAGAGCGGCGGGATGATGACGTTGACGCGCTCGCCGGAGGGGAGGCGGGCGTCGACCATGGGGTTGGACTCGTCGACGCGGCGGTTGACGGTGGAGACGATGCGCTCGATGGTCTGCATGAGCTGCTCGGTGGAGGAGAAGCGCATGGGGAGCCGTTCGAGGCGGCCGTGCCGCTCCACGTACACCTGGTCGGGGCCGTTGACCATGATCTCGCTGACGGAGGCGTCCTCCAGGAGCGGTTCGAGGATGCCCAGGCCCAGCGCCTCGTCGACGACGCGGCGGATGAGGTGGGAGCGCTCCGCGGACGGCAGGACGGGGCCCTCGCGGCTGATGATGTGGCCGAGGACGCGCTCCAGGCGCACGCGGCGGTCGGCGGCCGGGAGGGCGGACATCTCCGCGAGGTCGATCTCCTCCAGGAGCTTGCCGCGGTAGACGCCGACGAGGTGGTCCTCCTCGCCGTCCTTCCCGCCGGCGGGTTCGGAGCCGGTGAGGCGGGCGCGCAGGCTCACGGGGTCCCTCCTTCGCTGGTCGTGACGGGCATGGTGGTGGTCCTGGTGACCGGGTCGAAGGCGAGGAGCGGCAGGACGGTGGGGACGGGCACGGTCACGGTCGCGGTGACCTCCTCGGCGCCGGCGCCGGCGGGGGCGCTGACGGTGGCGCCGCCGGCGAGCCAGCCGCTCATGGCGCCGTACCCGGCGGCCGTGCCGTCGCCGCCCTGGGAGGCGACGCGGGCGGCGGCGCGGGCGGCGGTGCCGGCCTGCTGGGCGGCGTAGGCGACGATGCCGAGCTGGACGGCGGCGAGCGCGGCGATCAGCAGGACGCCGATCCAGCCCGCGAACTCGATGGCGGCCTGGCCCCGGTCGGGGCGCTCCCCCGGGTCGCGCGGGGGTCGGTGGTGTCGGGTCACGGGTCTCACTCCTCCCGCTCGTCGGCCGCGGCCGCGTGGGCCTCGACGGTGAAGGGCAGGTTCGCGCCGGGGAAGAGGGCGGGGACGCGGATGCTGACGTCGGCGGTGTGCAGGTCGCCGGCGGTGCCGCAGGAGGTGCTCGCCGACCAGGAGCCGGAGAGGGTCCTCCCGGCCGCGCCGGCGCAGTCGCCGCCGACCGCGCCCGCGCGGGCCGCCTCGTCGGCGGCGTTGCCGGCGAGGGAGTACGTGTAGCCGATGAGCGCCGCCTGCCAGAGCAGCAGCAGCACGCCGAGCACGAGCGGCACCATGCCGGTGAACTCCACCGCCGCCTGCCCCCGGTCGCCGCGCGGTACCGCGGCTCGTACGCGTCCCATGGGCCGCCCTCCCCTCCCCGTCACTTCCTGCGCGTCTTGAGCAGCCTGCCCGGCCGGTCGCCGGCCGACTCCGGGGCCTTCACCAGGCCGAGTTCGCCGGCGAGCGCCCACAGGGCCTGCTTGACGGCCGACTTGGGGTCCAGTTCGTGCATGCGGCCCGCGTCGACGGACGGCTGGAGCTCCTTGAAGGCCGCGGGGACGCCGGTGCGGGCGACGCGGGTGCCGGTGATCCTCTCGACGAGGGCGGGCTGGATCTCCGTGTGCCGGGTGTGGCGGTTGACGACGGTCGTGGTGTCCTCCGCCTTGCGGATCTGGAGCCGGTCCCAGAGGCGGACCATGCGCTTGGCGGCGCGGACCGCGACGACGTCGGGGGTGAGGACGAGGAGGGCCGTGTCGGCCATCTCGACGGCGGCGGCGTTCGCGGCGTTCATCTGCGTGCCGCAGTCGACGACGACGACCTCGTGGCGGTGGCGCAGGGCGCTGACGATCTGGCGGGCGGACCGGTCGGCGACCTCCTCGCCGCGCTCGCCGTCGGCGGGGGCGAGGAGCAGGGACAGGCCGGTCGGGTGGGTGTAGAGGGCGTCCTGGAGGACGCGGGGGGTGATGTCCTCGATGGCGGCGAGGTCGACGGCGGAGCGGCGGAACTGCACGTCCAGGTAGGAGGCGACGTCGCCGGCCTGGAGGTCGAGGTCGACGAGGGCGGTGGTGCGGCCGGAGGCGCGGGCGGCGAGGGCGAGCTGGACGGCGGTGACGGTGGTGCCGACGCCGCCCTTGGCGCCGCTGACGGTGACGACGGTGCCGCCCGGCCCGCTCGCGGCCTCCCCGGCCTGGCCGAGGTGGCGGCGGACGCCGGCGGCCCAGGCGGCGGCGGACTGGACGCGCTGGGCGAGCTCCTCGTACGCGAGGGGGAGGCCGACCAGGCCGCGGGCGCCGGAGTCCATGGCGGCCGAGTACAGGCCGGGGCTGGTGTCGGCGGTGACCAGGACGACGCCGACGGCGGGGAAGCGGAGGGCGACCTCGCGGATCAGGTCGAGGGCGGGGACGGGGCCGATCCGCTCGTGGACGAGGACGACCTCGGGGAGGCCGTCGACGGACTCGGCGGACGCCCGGGTGAGGAGGTCGACGAGGGTGGTGGAGTCGCCGGCCGGGACGGGGGCGGTCTGCTCGACGTCGGGGAGCTGGCCGAGCAGGGTGGTGACGGCGCGGGCGGCGTCGGGGTCGCCGACGGCCGCGAGGACGCGAACGGTCATCGTGCTGTCCGTCCCCTCACTTGTTCTTGTCTTCGTCGAGCGTGTACGTCGACTCGCCGGGCTTCAGGGCGGCGGGGCCGTCCTTCGGCAGCAGGGCGAGGCGCACGTGCTCGGCGAACGACTCGGCGTAGGCGACGCGCTGGGCGTCGGCGGTGGTGAGGGCGAAGGTGATCGGCACGGCCTCGCGGGCGCCGCCGGCCGTGCCGCTCTCGCCCCTGCGCTGGTCGAGGGGGGTGAGCTTGCCGACGTCGAGGACGCGGGCGCCGGCGACGATGAGCCGGGACTCGGCGACGGCGCTCCTGCCGCGGCCCTCGTCGTCGAAGGTGGCGAAGATGTTCACCCGCGCCCCGGCGGTGATCTTCCCGGCGACGCCGGTGGAGGCGTCGATCATGATGGCGATCTCCTGCTCCCCGCTCGCGAGGGCGGGCCGGTCGGCGATCATGTCCCGCTGGAGCAGGGAGCCCTTCCGGAGGTCGGAGACGGCGATCTTGCCGCGGACGGCGGAGAGGTCCCTGACGGCGTTGGCCGACAGCCACCGCTCCGGCATGCTGATCTTCTCGAACTGGCCGGGCTGGAGCGGCGCGTAGGCCGGTACGTCCGCCTTGACGCGGTACGCCGCGACCTCCGGTCCGACCTTCGCCTGGACGTCGCCGACGATGACGACGACGCCGGCGAACGCGCCGAGGGCGCACAGGACGGACAGGACGAGCAGGATGACGCCGCGGCGCTGACGTGCGTTCATGGGCGGGAGGACCTCGTNGGGNGGCGGAAGGG
>NZ_CP095474.1:870604-906352 GCF_023614315.1 Streptomyces sudanensis
AAAATCCTCAAGTTGGTCCAGAGTTNTCATGAGCGTCGTGGGCTCGGGCGTGTGGGGCGGGGCGAGCGGGGCGGCGCAGAAGCCGCAGCGGTCGCCGAGGAGTTCGATGCCGCACCAGGCGCAGGTCTCGCGGCGCACGGACGACACGAGCTGGTGCAGTACGGGCAGGTCGGGCAGGTACGCGGCGAACTCGACGAGCTTGGCCGTGCCCCACCAGGCGGCGGAGGCGGCGGGCCGCGGGACCTCGTCGACGCCCTGGACGCGCCAGGCGGGGGCGAGGGTGCCGGTGACCCAGTCGGCGGGGAGCCGGTCGCGGGCGACGACCATGCGGGTGGCGAAGTCGGGTCCGGGGAGCGGGTCGCCGCCCTGGGAGCCGAGGCGGACGAGGCGGGGCTCCGGGTTGGCCAGGACGGCGAACTGGGAGCCGGGCACCCAGGACTTGGCGTGCGCCTTGAGGGTGACGGGGACGCGGTCGAGGCGGGCGACGGAGTTGAGCACGGCGCCGGCGTGGACGTAGTGGGAGAGGAGCCGGGCGGCGGTGGCGAGGACACCGGGGCCGAAGTCGCAGGCGGACAGCTGGCGGAGCTGGCGGGCGAGGACGGCGACGCCGAGCGGCGGCAGGTCCAGCGGCAGCAGGGCGATGCGGTCGCTCTCCAGGAGGGC
The DNA here is from genome assembly GCF_023614315.1 of Streptomyces sudanensis. NCBI lineage: Bacteria > Bacillati > Actinomycetota > Actinomycetes > Kitasatosporales > Streptomycetaceae > Streptomyces > Streptomyces sudanensis. The sequence continues at coordinate 871,268 of NZ_CP095474.1, forward strand.
GCGCACGGTGTGCAGGCGGCGCACGTGGGCGGCGGGGGTGGAGGCCGGGTAGAGGGCGACGACGTGCCCGTGCCGCTCGACGAGGTCCTGGGTGTCGGCGAGGGCGCCGGCCAGCGTCCGGGCGCCGGGCGCGGGGAGCACGACGGCGCCGGGGGTGTGCGGGTCGGTCGGCGGTAGCACCAGGTCGGCACTGGTGACGGCAATCGCGGTCGGCACGCTGGTTCCCCGTTCGGCTCCGGCCACCGGTGTTCCCGGCGTGTCGCGGTCGTCCGCGACACCTTTCGCTCCGTGTGTGCTCCAGACCCGCACTTTATCGGCGGGAACGGGGCTGGAGAACCGCTTTCGGACTCCTCATGACAGATCATACGCTCCGCATACTTCGTCAAACCGGACGAACGGCACCAGTGTTGGGGCGAGGGCCGCCCTGCACCGGGCGCGGCGCCCTCACCACGGCAGGTCGCGCACCTGCTGGACGCACAGCACCAGGAACAGCACCCCGGCCGCGCCCAGCATCGCGTTGCTGAGCCAGCCGTTGCGCCATCCGCGGGGCGTGCGCGAGGAGTTGAGCAGCCACAGCAGGGTGAGGGCGAGGAACGGCATGAAGAAGGCGCCGATCACGCCGTAGACGACCACCAGGAGGAACGGCTGGTCCAGGAAGAGCAGTGCCATCGGCGGGAAGGTCAGCCACAGCAGGTACGCGCGGAACGGCGCCGACCGCTCCACCGGCACCGCCCCCTCCCCCGGTGCCGCGGCGGCGCCGTCCCGGCCCCGGGCGCGGGCGACGAAGTCCGCGAACAGCAGGCTCACGCCCTGCCAGACGCCGATCAGCGAGGTGACGGACGTGGCGAAGAACCCGACGAGGAACAGTTTCGCGGTGGCCGCCCCGTACCGCTCCTCCAGCACCCCGCCGAGGTCGACCAGGCCCCTGTCGCCCTTGGCGAGGGCGATGCCCGAGGAGTGCAGCAGCTCGGCGCCCACGATCAGCATGGCCACGACGAAGATGCCGGTCGTCGCGTACGCGACCCGGTTGTCCAGCCGCATCACCCGCATCCAGCCGGTGTCCCGCCAGCCCTTGGCGTTGACCCAGTAGCCGTACGCGGCGAGGGTGATCGTGCCGCCGACGCCGCCGACCAGGCCCAGGGTGTAGAACAGCGAGCCGTCCGGGAGGGCCGGGACCAGGCCCGCGGCGAGGTCGCCGAGGTCCGGGGCGACCCGGAGGGCCAGGTAGACGGTGACCGCGAACATCACGCCGACGAGGGCCGTCATGACCTTCTCGAAGACGGCGTACCGGTTGAACCAGACGAACAGCAGCCCGCCCGTCCCGCACAGGACCGCCCACCACTCCAGCTCCATGACGCCGGGGAAGAGCGCGGCGAGCGGCAGGGCGGTGGAGGACATGGCGGCGGCGCCGTAGACGAAGCCCCACACGGCGACGTACCCGGTGAAGTAGACGGTCGTCCAGGGGCCCAGGGAGCGCCAGCCGTCCAGGAGGGTGCGGCCGGTGGCGAGGTGCCAGCGGCCGGCGGCCTCGGCGAGGGAGATCTTGATCAGGCAGCCGAGGACGGCCGCCCAGAGGAGGGTGTAGCCGTACCTGCCGCCGGCGACGAGGGTGGCGACCAGGTCGCCGGCGCCGACGCCGGTCGCGGCGACCACGATGCCGGGTCCGACGTGCCGCCAGCTCGGTTTGCGCAGCACGGGGGAGGGGGCCGGGCCCCCGCCGTGCGGCGCTCCGTGAGCGGTGTCCGCGGTGTCCGCCATGAGCCGTTCGCCCTTCCCGTGCGGCCAGTGGTGCGCACGTCACCCAAGCGCCCGCCGGCCGTGCGCGCAAGAGCACCCGACGGGGTGGCGTTTTCCGGCCACGACCGGTGTTTCTTCTTGACGCGGGCATGCCATAACAGCATTCTGCGACGCACGGGGACACCCGCCCCGACCCCCCACCCAGGAGTCAGCATGCGACTACGCATACCCGGTGGACGGTCCGTCACCCTGGCGGCCGCTCTCGCGCTCGCCGTCGTGGCGCCGCTCACCGCCACCGCGAACACCCCCGACGCGGCCTCCCCCACCCCTGCCGCCGCCACCGAGGAGGTCGTCCGCCAGTACGAGGTCCACGGCCCGTCCACCCCCGCCGAGCGGACGGCCGTCGCCGCCACCGGGGTCTCCGTCGACGAGGTGGACGCCCGCTCGGTCGTGGTCAGCGCCAACGCCGAGCAGGTCCGCCGCCTGCGCGCGCTCGGCCACCGCCTGGAGGCGCTGCCCACCCCCGGCACCCGGAACGACCGCGGCACCGTCACGCCGATGGACTTCCCGTCCGCCGACTCCCGCTACCACACCTACGCGGAGATGACGGCGGAGATCAACCAGCGGCTCCAGCAGTACCCGAACATCATGAGCAAGCGGGTGATCGGCAAGTCGTACCAGGGCCGCGACATCGTCGCCATCAAGATCAGCGACAACGTGGCGACGGACGAGGCCGAGCCCGAGGTGCTCCTCACCCACCACCAGCACGCCCGCGAGCACCTCACGGTCGAGCAGGCCCTCTACCTGCTGCGCGAGTTCGGCGCCGGCTACGGCTCCGACTCCCGCATCACCAACGCCGTCAACAGCCGCGAGATCTGGGTCCTGCCCGACCTCAACCCGGACGGCGGCGAGTACGACATCGCCAGCGGCACCTACCGCAGCTGGCGCAAGAACCGGCAGCCCAACCCCGGCTCCTCCTACGTCGGCACCGACATGAACCGCAACTGGGCCTACAAGTGGGGCTGCTGCAACGGTTCCTCCGGTTCCAAGAGCTCCGACACCTACCGCGGACCGGCCCCCGAGTCCACGCCCGAGGTGAAGGTCGTCGCCGACTTCGTCCGCTCCCGCGTCATCGGCGGGAAGCAGCAGATCCGGGCGGCGATCGACTTCCACACCTACAGCGAGCTGGTCCTCTGGCCGTTCGGCTGGACGTACTCCGACACCGCGCCCGGCATGACCCAGGACGACCGGGACGCCTTCGCCGCCGTCGGCCGCAAGATGGCCGCCAGCAACGGCTACACCCCCCAGCAGTCCAGCGACCTGTACGTCACCGACGGGTCGATCGACGACTGGCTCTGGGGCGACCAGCGCATCTTCGGCTACACCTTCGAGATGTACCCGGGCAGCGCCTCCGGCGGCGGCTTCTACCCGCCCGACGAGGTGATCGAGCGTGAGACCGCCCGCAACCGCGAGGCGGTGCTCCACCTGATCGAGAACGCCGACTGCATGTACCGGTCGATCGGCAAGCAGCAGCAGTACTGCCCGGCTTCCTGAGCCACCGGGCGCGGCCGCCCCACCGGGCGCCGCGCCCGCCCCCGGCGGCGGCACGGCTCCCGTGCCGCCGCCGAGGCGTCGGGGGCGGACGGCTCCGGCCGGGTCCTGCCCCGTACGGCGGGGAGGACCCGGCCCCCCTGCCCCGTACGGGCGTCCGCAGGCGGGATCGCCGGACGCGGGGGCGGGGCGGGGGCGGGCCCGCGCCGCCCGGCGCCGCGTCAGCCCAGGACCGCCAGCGCGTCGATCTCCACGAGCAGCCCCGCCGGCAGCCCGACGTACACGGTGGTGCGGGCCGGGGGGACGGCCACGTCCTTGAGGTACTCGTCGTACACGGCGTTCATCTCCGCGAAGTGCGCCACGTCCGTCAGGTACACCCGCAGCATCATCACGTCGTCCCAGCTCGCGCCCGCCTCCTCCAGGACCGCTCCGACGTTCGCGAGGGTCTGCAGGGTCTGCTCGCGCACGGTCGGCCCGGCGAGCTCCGGCCGCTCCCCCGGCCCGGCGGGGAGGAAGCCGACCTGCCCGGCCACCTGGACGATGTTCCCCTTGCGCACGCCGTGGGAGAACCGGGCGGGCGGCGCGGCGTGGGCGGGCGGCGTGACGGCGGTCTTCTCGGTCATCTGGGTGTCCTTCGGTGAGGTGGTTCCGGGACGGTCGTGGTTGACGGCCCGCGCGGTGCGGCGCACCGGCGGGAGGCGGGGAGCGGTCGGGNGGGCGGACGGCGCGCGGCGGCACGGCCGGGACGGGCGGGCGGACGGCCGCGGCGGNGGNGCGCACGGGTGGGCAGGAGGGGCCCGGCGGCGGGAAGGAACCGGATGGCGGGAAGGAACCGGACGGCACTCCGCCGGAGGTCCGGCTCATCGCGTGGCGCCCCTCCTCGTCACGTCCGGCCCCGGGTCCGGGCGGCCGGTTCGGCCGGGGGCCGTTGACCCGGTGTCCGCCCGGGTGTTAGACACCGCCGGGCAGAGTACACAACGATCTTCGCACCGGGTGCGAGGGAGGGGGCCCGATGGCCGCCGGACGACCTCCGGAGCCCGCCGCGCTCGTCGCGCGGCTCGCGGACGAGCGGGTCGACCACCGCTTCAAGGGCCTCCCGCCGGACGCCGACGGCCTGACGGTCGGCGAGCTGGCCGCCGAGCGGCGCGACGTCTTCACCGGCGGCTTCACGACGCCGCTCCTGACGCTCTCCGCCGAGGCCCTGGAGCACAACCTGGCGCTGCTGGGGGCGTACTCCGAGCGTCACGGCCTGGCGTTCGCCCCGCACGGCAAGACGACGATGGCGCCGGGGCTGTTCGCCCGCCAGCTGGCGCACGGCGCCTGGGGCATCACCGTGGCGGTCCCGCACCAGGTGCGGGTGTGCCGGGCGTTCGGGGTGCGGCGGGTGTTCCTGGCGAACGAGCTGGTCGACGCCGCCGCCCTGCGCTGGGTGGCCGGGCAGCTCGCGGACGACCCGGGGTTCCGCTTCGTCTGCTACGTCGACTCGGTGCGCGGCGTCGAGCTGATGGACGGGGCGCTGGCCGGTTCCGCGCGGCCCGTGGACGTGGTGGTCGAGCTGGCGGCGGGCGAGGGCGCCCGGACCGGGACGCGGACCGGCGCGGAGGCCGTGGAGGTCGCCCGCGCGGCGGCGCGGGCGGCGTCCCTGCGGCTGGTCGGCGTCGCCGGGTACGAGGCGCAGGTGCCGGACGCGTCCCCGGAGACCGTGCGGGCGTGGCTGCGGCGGCTCGTCGGGCTGGCGGCGGAGCTGGACGGGGCGGGGCTGTTCGCGGACGCGCGGGAGATCGTCCTCAGCGCGGGCGGCAGCGAGTGGTTCGACGCGGTCGCGGACGTGTTCGCCGAGGTGCCGGAGCTGTCGGCGCCCGTGCTGAAGCTCCTGCGCTCCGGCGCGTACGTCTCCCACGACCACGGGCACTACGAGCGGCTGACGCCGTTCAACCGCGTCCCGCAGGAGGGCGCGCTGGAGCCGGCGTTCCGGTTGTGGGCGCAGGTCGTGTCCCGGCCGACGCGGGGCGAGGCGTTCCTCAACGCGGGCAAGCGGGACGTCTCGTACGACCTGGGGCTGCCCGTGCCGCACCTGGTGCGGTCCGCCCGGGACGGCGTGGTCCGCCCGGCGGAGGGGCTGGCGGTGACGGCGCTGTCGGACCAGCACGCGTGGCTGCGGACGGACCCGGAGGGCACGGGGCCGGAGGTCGGGGACTGGGTGGCGCTGGGGCTGGCGCACCCGTGCACCGTGTTCGAGAAGTGGCCGCTGATCCCGCTGGTGGAGGCGGACGGGACGGCTGTCGACTACGTCCGCACGTTCTTCTGACGGCCCGGGGCGCCGGGCCCGCGCCCCCGGAAGCGGCAGGGGCGCCCGTCCGGGCCGTCAGGCGCGGGAGGGCTCGCGGTCCTCGNGCGCGGCGCGGCGACGGCAGCCACACGCCGGCGGCGAAGTCGGAGCGGCGCAGCAGCAGCTGGGCGCCGACCGCGCACACGACGGCGGCCAGGGCGAAGCCGTACGCGGGGGTGCGCCCGTCGGGCGCGGTCACGTACACCAGGCCCGCCGACAGGACGGTGACGGCGCGGCCGGCGCGGCCGCTCCAGGCGGTCGCGGCAAGCGGCGGCACCGCCCACAGCAGGTACCAGGGCTGGACCATCGGGGAGAGCGCGACCAGCGCGAGGAGGGCCAGGCCCAGGGCGTGCAGCGGGTCCAGCCGGCCGCGCGCCACCCACGACGCGAGGTAGGCGACGACGGCGAGGGCCAGGGTCAGGCCCATGGCCTGCACGGCGCGCTTGACGGTGTCCGGCTCGGCACCGGACAGGTGGTACATGGACTCGCCGAGCGCGACGCCGAGGTCGCTGGTGAGGGAGAGCGCGGTGTGGATCGTCCCGGCGACGCTCTGGGTGCGCAGCCAGCCGAAGCCGGTGCCGGCGCACAGCGTCGCGCCGACCACGACGCCCGCGGCCACGGCGCCGGGCCCGAACAGGCCCTTCGCGACGCGCCGCACCAGCGGGCCGGACGCCTCCCGGCCGACGACGACCCCGATGAACACCAGCGCGAGCGCGGCCGGCGACTTCACCATCACGGCGAGGGCGACGAGGGCGCTGCCCGCGATCCAGCGGCCGCGGCGCACGGCGAGCCCGGTGCCCGCCAGGAGCAGCCCGGCCGTCAGCCCGTCGTTGTGGAGTCCGCCGATGACGTGGACGAGCAGCAGCGGGTTGAGCGCGCCGAGCCAGAGCGCGCCCGCGGCGGCCCGGCGCGGGGCGAACCGGAGCAGCGCCCAGAACAGCAGGGCGAGCGCGGCGACGGCGAGGACCCGCATCCCGAGCACGGCCGGCACGACGTGCCCGGCCGCCGTGACGGCGACGGCCTTCGCCAGGAGCAGGAAGGCCGGGCCGTACGGGGCGGGGGTGTCCGTCCAGTGCCCGCCGACGCTCGCGGCGGCGGCCCCGCCGATCCCGTCGGGCGCCAGGACGGACGGCCCGTGGCGGTACGCGTCGTGGCCCTCGGCGACCATGGCGCCCTGCGCGACGTAGCTGTAGACGTCGGCGCTGTACAGCGGCGGGGCGAGGAGGAGCGGCGCGGTCCACCAGGCGAGCGTGACGGCGGTCGCCCGGACCCGCACGGCGGCGCCGTCGGCGACCAGCCGGCCGTACCGCCACCAGGCGACGACCAGGAGGGTGAGCCCGGCGAGGGCCAGGAGCACACCGGGCCGCGCGGTGTCCTGGGCGCGCGGGAGCCACAGGCCCCACGAGTCCCGGGCCGGCAGGGTGCCGGCGGCCCAGCCGCCCAGGGCCACTCCGGCCGACCCGACCGCGCCCAGGCGCCTGCATCCGGCGACGCTCCTCAAGGACCACATGGGGAGCCAACCTACCCGCCGCACCCCGCCGGCCCACCTCCGCGGGCGCAATCCCCGCGCACGCGTCCGGCCCTCCGGCCGCGGCGGCCGGCGCCGCCACCCCGCCGGCCCCGGCCCGCGGGAAGGGGGCGGAACCGGAGGGGGCCGTTCCCCACGTGGCGCAAAACACGGGGCGTGCCGGGCCGCACGACCGTAAGCTCGCGATATGCAGGTCATCCAGTCAGCGAAGCTCGCCAACGTCTGCTACGAAATCCGCGGCCCGGTGCTCGACGAGGCGATGCGGCTGGAGGCGGCAGGCCACCGCATCCTCAAGCTGAACACCGGCAACCCGGCCGCCTTCGGCTTCGAGTGCCCGCCCGCGATCCTCGAGGACGTGCTCCGCAACCTCGCCACCTCGCACGGCTACGGCGACGCCAAGGGCCTGCTCGCGGCGCGGCGCGCGGTGATGAGCCACTACGAGACGAAGGGCGTCCCGCTCTCCGTCGAGGACGTCTACCTGGGCAACGGCGTCTCGGAGCTCATCCAGATGGCGATGCAGGCCCTGCTGGACAACGGCGACGAGGTCCTCGTCCCGGCGCCGGACTACCCGCTGTGGACGGCGTCCGTCGCCCTGTCCGGCGGCACGCCGGTGCACTACCGGTGCGACGAGCAGTCCGACTGGATGCCCGACCTGGCCGACGTCGAGCGCAAGATCACCGACCGCACCAAGGCGCTCGTCATCATCAACCCGAACAACCCGACCGGCGCCGTCTACGACGACGAGATGCTGCGCGGCCTCACCGAGATCGCCCGCCGGCACAACCTCGTGGTCTGCTCGGACGAGATCTACGACAAGATCCTCTACGACGGCGCCACCCACACCCCGACCGCGGCCATCGCCCCGGACCTGCTGTGCCTGACGTTCAACGGCATGTCGAAGAACTACCGCGTGGCCGGCTACCGCAGCGGCTGGATGGCCGTCTGCGGCCCCAAGGCGCACGCCTCCTCGTACATCGAGGGTCTGACGATCCTCGCCAACATGCGCCTGTGCGCGAACATGCCCGCCCAGCACGCCATCGCGGCCGCCCTGCAGGGGCTCCAGTCGATCGAGGCGCTGGTCGCACCGGGCGGCCGGCTGCTGGAGCAGCGGGACGCGGCGTACGAGCGGCTGATCGACATCCCGGGTGTCAGCTGTGTGAAGCCGAAGGGCGCGCTGTACCTCTTCCCGCGCCTCGACCCGGCCGTCTACAAGATCAAGGACGACCGGCAGATGGTCCTCGACCTGCTGCGCGCCGAGAAGATCATGGTGGTGCACGGGACCGGCTTCAACTGGCACGAGCCGGACCACTTCCGCATCGTCACCCTGCCCAACACCACGGACCTGGTCGACGCGGTGACCAGGATCGGCACCTTCCTGGACGGCTACGGCCAGCATTGACCCGCCGCTCCACCTCGGCCCAATTTTAGAATGAGTCCAATGTAGGATGGCCTCCTGTCCGCAGGCAGGAGGCTTTCCCCATGTACGAACCGATCAGCACCAGGCCGGCCCGCCGAACGGCCGACGGCGCCCGGGCGGGTTTTCAAGGCCGTTCCCCATGTTGCTTGGGCACCCCACCCGCGCTCCTGCCCACCTGGGACGGAGCGGGCACAGCGCACCGGGAGCGGAGCTGATCGTGGAGGCGTGGTCCACAGAGGGCCCATTGGCCCGGTGCGCCCGTCCATCCCAGCTCTGAGTCCGAGCCCGCCCCGACATCACCACCGTGCACGTGCCACTCCTGGGGGCGTGGCACCGTCGTAACCGAGCGGGCAGCCGTGCGTCTGGCCGGGGCGAGCCAAGCGCACTTCCTGACCTGTAGCACTCCACACGCGGCACGCGGCCTCGGTACCGTCAAGGGGAGAAGCCCCGACGGATGGAGCACGATGCCTCGCCGCCTGCCGGACTGCCGGCGCCTCACCTACAGGGGGGCGCGCTGATGTTGGAGGAAGCCGAAGAGATCGGCAACCGCGTACGCCGCGCCCGGCTCCGGCTGGGCAAGACACAGGCCGACCTCGCTGCCGCCCTGGGCAAGACGCAGGGCTGGGTGTCCAAGATGGAACGCGGACTCATCGAACTGGATCGCGTCGGTCTGCTCAACCTGATCGCCTCCGAGCTGCACGTACACCCGAACGACTTGATCGGGCGGCCGTACAACAGCTCCCCGGCCGAGAATCAGTGGCAGATCTCTGCCGCAGCCATCATGCGCGAACTGCGTCGCTACGACCTTGCTCCCGTCTTCGACGGGACGCCTCGCCCAGCTCGTCAGCTGTGGCAGGAAACCACTCGGCTGCACCGCCTCCGCGATGCTGCGGCCAACACGTCCATCATGGAGGTACTTCCCGACCTGTTCCGCGAGACGCGCGCCCTGGCCGAAGTCGCCACGGGCCACGAACGCGAAGAGGCGTACGCGGTCTACGCCGTGTGCTGCAAGTTCGCTCACACGTCCGCGCACGCCCTGGGGCACCCTGAGCTGGTCGCCATGGCGTGTGAACGAGCCGCTTGGTCCGCGCGGCTGTCGGGCGACCCGGTCATGCCTGCCGTCGCCGACTGGATGCGCGTCTGGGACATGTGGGCCACGGCGGACTGGGACGACGCCATTGACCTGTCTGACCGAGCGCTCCGCAGTGTGCAGCAGGAATACGACCGCGGTGAGCCGCTGGCCGTACGGGCGTGGGGGTCCTTGCAACTACGTGCGGCTGTCTCGGCTGCACGGGGTGGCCGCAAGGCCGAAGCAAAGGACCGGATCAAGCACGCGCGGGCCGCCGCCAAGCGGATGGTGGAGCCCGCCGGCCCTCCGGTCCACGACCGCCACAGCCTCACCTTCTCGCCGGGCAACGTGCAGATCCACGCAATCAGCGTCGCCCTGGAGATGCATGAGCAAGGCGAGGCGCTGTCGATAAACCGGCGAACGAGTAAGGAAGTGATCGAGTCGCTTCCCAACTCCCGTCAGGGACACCACCACATGGACCTGGCCCGCGCCTGGCTGTGGGACGGGAACCGCGACAAGGCGCTGAGGGAGCTGGAGAAGGCGGAGCGCATCGCGCCCCAGCTCGTACGCCACCACCCCATCGCCCGGTCAACCTTGCGCAGCATCGTGTACGCCGAGCGAGCGAGCACCCGCGAGAAGCTTCGTCGCATGTCAGACCGCTTCCACCTCGACGGCTGAGGGTCGTATTCCTGCAATTCATATGGGGCCCCGGAGATATTCCTAGCTTCGGGGTATGGCCGATCGAACCTCGCAACAACCTCCCGCGCGGGGTGCCGAGTTAAGCGCTGGCGCCCCGTTTCATCCCCGCCTCGGCGACCTCGCCCTTGACCTCGCCAAGGCGGGACGGATCGGGGTGGTCGTCACCCTCCCCAGCGACACCTCGGCGTCGTACCAACTTCGCCCGCCCGGCGGCGGTGAGGACTGGCGCGCCCGGTCCGACGGAGCCACCCTGCGCCCCGTGCCGGTCCCGGTCACGCACGTGACGCCCATCCGGCGAGATGCCGTCTATGACCACCGCGCTCAGCAAGCGGCTCTGCCCGTCACCGTCCACTACGAGGATGGCGGTGTCTGCGAGACCGTACTCGTCCTCACCCGGGCGCAAGTCGAGCTGTACTCCATCCAGTTCGCGCAGATCATCGAGTCACGCGAGACGGCACGGGAGCCCGCGCGGTGAGCCCGGCCGCGCTGACGCTCCCGCCGCCGGTTTCTTTGTGCGGCGCCCCGCGGCCTCCCCTCGCCTTCCGCTGCGAAGCCACCGCCCATGACCTCAGCGGCTCTCGCGAGATCCTTCTCGCCACCTACCGCGGCCGTTCCGCCCGCCTCGCCGCACGCTGGCTGCGCGCTGAGGCTTGCCACCTCGCTCAACTGTTGTCTCCGGACCCTGGTGCCCCATCTCTGCGGAACGGTCCTCTCGTTTCCGCCGGTCCGAACATCGCGCGACCTGACGCTGAGCTGCGCGCGTGGGCTGGAAGCGAGCATGCGTACGAACACGCCCTTCGGGCCCTCGCCGCCGGTCGAGCCTCCGTGTTCACCGTGACGGACTACGACGCTCGGTACTCCCTCCGGGTGTACCCGTTGCCCACTCGGCGGCTGGCGCCCCCGCAAGCTCCCGTCCCCGCCCGGTGCCCGCCCCACTCCCCGGCGGGGACGGGCCGCCACCGCAGACCTCGCGGGCGGCGCGCCACCCGATGACCCCCGTCCCCGCGTCTCCCATCTCCCCGGCGCGGGGGCGGGTCCAGCCCCTGTCCCGAGCCTTACCGCCCAACCAAGGGAAGTGAACAATGGAGCAGTTCGAGCGTGCACGTCTCGACTCGTACTTCGCGCGTATCGCGGAGACCTTCGCCCCGGAGGAAAAGCCGTCCGCCTTTCTGATCACGCACCTGCTGCCCGAGCGACCCGCGTTCGTGCGGGCCGTGGGCATCGGCACGAACCTGCGGGCCGTGCTGCCCAAGCCGAAGTCCATCGATCTCACCGCCCGCCGCGAGATCGAGAAGACGACGCAGTGCGACGCCCTCTCGCGGGAGCTGTTCGAGGACCCCGCCGGCGCGGTCGACTACGTCGAGTCGCGGGCCGGGGGTGAACCCGTCGTACTGCTCGACGTCGGCGGGTACTTCGCGCCCACCCTCGACGCCCTGTGCGAGCGGTTCTCGGGCCGCATCCTGGGCGTCGTCGAGGACACCGAGAACGGGCACAAGCGGTACGCGAACGCCGAGAAGCTGCCCTGTCCGGTCGTCTCGGTCGCCCGATCCCCGCTGAAGGACCCCGAAGACTTCCTCGTCGGTCAGTCGGTCGTCTTCTCGACCGAGGCCCTGATGCGCAGCCGGGGAGACATCCTGCACGGCCGCACGGCCCTCGTGATCGGGTTCGGCAAGCTCGGTTCCAGCATCGCCCGACTGCTGCACGCCAAGGGCGTGCAGGTCACCGTGTACGACCTCGACCCCGTCCGCCGCACACAGGCGCTCTCGCAGGGTTTCACCGTCGCCAGGGACCGCGACGCCGCCTTGCACGGTGCCGGGCTGGTCCTGTGCGCTACCGGCGCGGTCTCGCTGAGGGGCGAAGACTTCTCGGCGCTGCGGAACGGTGCCTACGTCGCCACGGTCACCAGCAGCGAGGACGAACTCGACCTGGCGGGCCTCCCCCACGTGTACCAGCGCACTCCGAACGGGGAGCACATCACCCGCTACCAGACCACCGGGCACTACTTCTACCTGCTCAACGGCGGCAACGCCGTCAACTTCCTGCACGGCGCCAGCGTGGGCCCGTTCATCTACCTCGTTCAGGCGGAGATCCTCGCGGGCGTCCGGAAACTGGCACGTGGCGACCTCGGGCCCGGTATGCACGAGGTCGACGCCGCCGAACGCGCGGCGATCGCCGGAACGTGGCTGAACTACTTCAACCGCTAGGAGAAGCACCCCATGCCGATCACCGCACAGCACGTGCGCGACACCGTCGCCGCCTACCTCGCTGACCACCCGGAGGAGAAGGACGCCCTTTCGGCCGTGGGTGAGGTCGTGGAACAGGCCGGCGACTCGGTCGCCTCCCGCAAGGAATTCCGCGGACACGTCACCGCTGGCGCCGCCCTCGTCCGCCCCGACGGCCGCGTCCTCACCATCGAGCACCGGGCCCTGCGCAAGTGGTTGCTCCCCGGCGGGCACGTCGAGGACAGCGACACGACGCTTCGGGAAGCTGCTCTGCGGGAGCTGGCCGAGGAAACCGGCATCAGCCGTAACCAGGTCGAACCGGCCAGCGACACACCCCTTCACATCGACGTTCACTCGATCCCGGCGAACGACCGCAAGGGCGAGCCGGAGCACCTGCACTTCGACTTCCGGTTCCTGTTCCGGACCACCGCCGACGCCGTCGAACTGCAAAGGGAAGAGGTCACGGACTACTCCTGGCAGCTCGCCGACATGCTGACCGCCGAGCCTCTGCGCTCCCGCGTGATGGCAGCCGCAAACTGCCCGTAGCGGCCCCCGGCAAGCCAACCGTACAGTCCCTCGATACCCCGACAGAGCGGTAAGGCGCCCGCTGCTCGCTACCCGTGCCGCAAGCAGCGGGCGCCCACGACAAGAGACCGGACCACCCTTCAACCTGGACAGCAATCCGGGGTGGCCCGGTCCGCCCCGGAAAAGGCGCGTCCCCCGGGACGACGGGGGTGTCGTCCCGGGGGTCGTCGGCCGCGGCCGGCCGAGATGACTCCACAGGTCAGGGCGTTGTCGTACGACCCGGCCGCGGGTCTGCGGGGCTGGTCAGCCCAGGCGGGAGACGAGCGCGTGGTACTCGTCCCACAGCTCCTTCGGCGTGTGGTCGCCGAAGGTGTTGAGGTGCTCGGGGATGAGCGCCGCCTCCTCGCGCCACACGTCCGCGTCGACCTTCAGCAGGAAGTCGAGGTCCTCCTCGGGCAGGTCGAGGCCCTCGGTGTCCAGCGCGTCGCGCGTCGGCAGGATGCCGATCGGGGTCTCGACGCCCTCGGCCCTGCCCTCCAGGCGCTCGACGATCCACTTCAGGACGCGGCTGTTCTCGCCGAAGCCGGGCCAGACGAACTTGCCCGCGTCGTTCTTGCGGAACCAGTTCACGTAGTAGATCTTCGGCAGCTTGGACTGGTCCGCGTCCTTGCCGACCTTGATCCAGTGGGCCATGTAGTCGCCCATGTTGTAACCGCAGAACGGCAGCATCGCGAACGGGTCGCGGCGCAGCTCGCCGACCTTGCCCTCGGCGGCGGCGGTCTTCTCGGAGGCGACGTTCGCGCCGAGGAAGACACCGTGCTGCCAGTCGAAGGACTCCGTGACCAGCGGGACGGCCGAGGCGCGGCGGCCGCCGAAGAGGATCGCGGAGATCGGCACGCCCTTGGGGTCCTCCCACTCGGGCGCGATGATCGGGCACTGCGAGGCGGGCACGGTGAACCGGGCGTTCGGGTGGGCGGCCGGGGTGCCGGACTCCGGGGTCCAGTCGTTGCCCTTCCAGTCGGTCAGGTGCGCGGGCGTGTCCTCGGTCATGCCCTCCCACCACACGTCGCCGTCGTCGGTGAGCGCGACGTTGGTGAAGACGGCGTTGCCCCACAGGGTCTTCATGGCGTTGGCGTTGGTGTGCTCGCCGGTGCCGGGCGCGACACCGAAGAAGCCGGCCTCGGGGTTGATCGCGTAGAGGCGGCCGTCCTCGCCGAACCGCATCCAGGCGATGTCGTCGCCGATCGTCTCGACGGTCCAGCCGGGGACCGTGGGCTCCAGCATCGCGAGGTTCGTCTTGCCGCAGGCGGACGGGAAGGCGGCGGCGACGTACTTGGCCTCGCCCTGCGGCGGGGTCAGCTTGAGGATGAGCATGTGCTCGGCGAGCCAGCCCTCGTCGCGGGCCATGACGGACGCGATGCGCAGCGCGTAGCACTTCTTGCCGAGCAGGGCGTTGCCGCCGTAGCCGGAGCCGTAGGACCAGATCTCGCGGGACTCGGGGAAGTGCGAGATGTACTTGGTGGAGTTGCACGGCCACGGCACGTCGGCCTGGCCGGGCTCCAGCGGGGCGCCGAGGGTGTGGACGGCCTTGACGAAGAAGCCGTCGTCGCCGAGCTCGTCCAGGACCGCCTGGCCCATGCGGGTCATCGTGCGCATGGAGACGGCGACGTACGCGGAGTCGGTGATCTCGACGCCGATCGCGGAGAGCGGCGAGCCGACGGGGCCCATGCAGAAGGGCACGACGTACATCGTGCGGCCGCGCATCGAGCCGCGGAAGACGCCCTGCTCGCCCGTGAAGATCTCCCGCATCTCGGCGGGGGCCTTCCAGTGGTTGGTCGGGCCCGCGTCCTCCTCCTTCTCGGAGCAGATGAAGGTGCGGTCCTCGACGCGTGCGACGTCGGTGGGGTCGGACGCGGCGTAGTAGGAGTTGGGGCGCTTGACCGGGTCCAGCTTCCTGAAGGTGCCCTTGGCCACGAGCTCCTCGCAGAGGCGCTCGTACTCGGCCTCCGAGCCGTCGCACCAGACCACCTGGTCCGGCTGCGTGATCGACGCGATCTCGTCGACCCAGGCGGTGAGGGCCTGGTGCTGGGTGGGGGCGGTGCTGGGAGCCGCGTTCTCGCGCGCCACGGTTGCTCCTTGTCGAGGGGTCCTTGTTTGTTGCCCCGTGGGGGCTGCGACCCGGACGCTGCGTGCTTCGCGCTCATCCGGTGCCGACGGCACTCATTTGATCATCCGACGGGAATGTGCATATGTCCAGAGGGCCTCTCACGTGAGCATCACCACTTGTGTCCCGGTGCCTGCGGGGACGTAGGGGGGCATTCCGCCGTGCCTACGGAAGCGTAGGTAGCATTCCGCCATGAGTTCCGCCTCCCTGACCGAGCAGTCCGAGCCCGACGCCCTCCCGTCCGAGGCGCCCGTGAAGCCGAGGCTGCGCGGCTGGCTGCACGCCGGGATGTTCCCCGTGGTGCTGGTCGCCGGACTCGTCCTGACCGCCCTGGCCGAATCGGCGCGCGGGCGCCTCGCCTGCGCCGTCTACGCATTCACGGCCTGCCTGCTGTTCGGGGTGAGCGCCCTGTACCACCGGGGGGACTGGGGGCCGCGGGCCACGGCCGTGCTGCGGCGCCTGGACCACGCCAACATCTTCCTGATCATCGCCGGTACGTATACCCCGCTGACGCTGCTCCTGCTCCCCGGCTCCACCGCCCGGACGCTGCTGTGGGCGGTGTGGGCCGCCGCGACGGCGGGCATCGCGTTCCGGGTGTTCTGGGTCGGTGCGCCGCGCTGGCTGTACACGCCGTGCTACATCGCCATGGGCTGGGCGGCCGTGTTCTTCCTGCCGGACTTCCTGCGGGCGGGGGGCGTCGCCGTGCTGGTCCTCGTGGTGGTCGGCGGCCTCCTCTACAGCGCGGGCGGCGTGGTGTACGGCCTGAGGCGGCCCGATCCGTCGCCGCACTGGTTCGGTTTCCACGAGGTGTTCCACTGCCTGACGCTCGCCGCGTTCGCCGCCCACTACGCGGGCATCTCGCTGGTGGCGTACCGGCACGCGTGACCGTCATCGGCACGCACCTCCGCACCACCTCGTGCCCCCGTACACCCGCGCATCTGCGCCGCCGCGCGCCCCCGCCACGCATCCACGCATCCACGCGCCCCGCGCACGCGCCCCGCACGCTCGTGCGAAGCCGGGGCGCGGGGCGCGCGAAGCCGGGCGCGGAGCCGAAGGTGCGGGGCGCGCGGTCAGTGCCCGCCCAGCTCGCGGGCGAGCCGCTCCGGATCGGTCGTCGGCGCGTCGCAGGTGAAGCGCCGGCAGACGTACGCCGCCGGGCGCCCGCCGACCAGCGGCCGGTCCTCCAGCAGCGGGAACTCGTCGCTTCCGGGCTCCCCCACGGCGACCACGGCGCCCGGAGCCGTACCGAGCAGCGCCGCCCGGCGCAGGGCGTCCGTGTCCGCGTCGCCCGCCGGGCCCACGACGGCCACCTCGCGCGGACCGTCCAGCAGCGCCTCCGTCACGGCCAGTCCCCAGCCGACGAACCGGGGGGCGCGCGGCCCCAGCGCCCTCACCACCCCGAGGGCCCGCTCCGCGGCGCTCCGGTGCGCCTCCGATCCGGTGTGCGCCGCGTAGGACAGCAGCGCACCGGCGGCGGCGGTCCAGCCGGAGGGCGCCGCGTTGTCGGTGGGGTCCTGGGGGCGGCGGATCAGCTGCTCGGCGTCGTGGGCGGTGTCGTACAGCTCGCCGTCCTCGCCCCGGAACCGGTCCAGCACGCCGTCCAGCAGCAGCCCGGCGAACTCCAGCCAGACGCCCTCGCCGGTGACGGCGGCCAGCGCGAGGAAGCCCTCCGCCACGTCGCCGTAGTCCTCCAGCACGCCGGCGTTCGCCCCGGCCCGCCCGTCCTTCGAGGTCCTCGCCAGCCGCCCGCCCTCGTCGAGGTGCACGCGGACGAGCAGGTCGGCCGCCTCCGTGGCGCGCTCGACCAGGTCGGGGCGGTCGAAGCAGGCGCCGGTCTCGGCGAGCGCGGCGACGGCCAGGCCGTTCCACGCGGCGACGATCTTGTCGTCGCGGCCCGGCCTGGCCCGCTCGTCCCGCGCCGCGAGGAGCCGGCGCCGGATGCCGGCGAGCCGCTCGGCGCCCGCGACCCCGGCGTCCACCGGGAGGCGGAGCACGGACGCCCCCTCCTCGAAGGTGCCCTCCTCGGTGACGCCGTGGAACCGCGCGGCGTACGCGGCGTCCTCCTCGCCCAGCACCTCGCGCAGCTGCGCCGGCGTCCATACGTAGTACGCGCCCTCGACGTGCCGTCCGGTGCCGTCGTCGGAGTCGGCGTCCAGCGCGGAGGCGAACCCGCCCTCGGGCGTGCGCAGCTCGCGCACCATGAAGTCGGCCGTCTCCAGGGCGACCCGCCGGGCCAGGTCGCTCCCGGTGGCCCGCCACAGATGCGTGTACACACGGCACAAAAGGGCGTTGTCGTAGAGCATCTTCTCGAAATGGGGCACGACCCACTCGCGGTCCACCGAGTACCGGGCGAAACCGCCGCCGAGCTGGTCGTAGATCCCGCCGCGCGCCATGGCCTCGCACGTGTCGGCGGCCATCTGCAGGGCGCCCTCGGAGCCGGTGCGGGCGTGGTGCCGCAGCAGGAACTCGACCACCATGGACGGCGGGAACTTCGGCGCCCCGCCGAAGCCGCCGTGCCGCTCGTCGTACTCGCGGGTCAGGGCGAGCAGCGCCTGCGCCGGCTCCGCCTCGCCCGGCGCGCCGCCGTCGCCGCCGAGCGCCAGGGAGCGGCCGGACAGCTCCCGCACGATGCTCCCCGCGACCTCGTCCACCTCGTCCCGCCGGCTCGTCCACGCGTGGTGCACGCCCTCCAGCACCTGCCGGAAGGACGGCATCCCGTGGCGGGCCTCGGGCGGGAAGTACGTGCCGAAGTAGAAGGGCTCCCCGTCCGGCGTCATGAACACGGACATGGGCCAGCCGCCCTGTCCGGTGGCGGCCTGCACGGCCTCCATGTAGACCGCGTCCACGTCGGGCCGCTCCTCGCGGTCCACCTTGACGGAGACGAAGTGCTCGTTCAGGTACGCGGCGGTCGCCTCGTCCTCGAACGACTCGTGCGCCATGACGTGACACCAGTGGCAGGCGCTGTAGCCGACGCTCAGGAACACGGGGGCGTCGCGCCGTTTCGCCTCCTCGAACGCCTCGGGCACCCACGGCCACCAGTCGACCGGGTTGTCAGCGTGCTGAAGTAGATACGGCGAGGTCACACCAGCCAACCGGTTCATACGACCCAGCCTCTCACGCCGGCACGGCCCTGCCGGTCCGGCCCGCAAGCCCCCGCCCCACTCGGCCGATCCGCACCCCTGCGCCACCACCTGGTGAAGGCGGATCGCTCCTTCCGCACCCGGGTGTGTACCGGCGGAGGGGCTCGCACGGCCGGACGGGAGGCCGCCCGTCCGGCGCCGGGCCCGTCCCGGGCGGGGGCTTCGCCGGCGTCGCTCCCGGGTCCGTGGCCCCCGGGTCCGTCACTCCCGGGTCGAGGCCTCGGCGGGGGCGGAGGACGGCCCCGGCTTCTCCGGGGCCTCCTCGAAGTCGACGCGGTTCATGTGCCGGTTCATCGACTTCATCAGGGCCCACACGGCGACGGCCATGACGGCGAAGACGACGAAGCCGAGGACGCCGGGCGTCACCTTGTTCTTGTCCAGTTCGGCGGCGAGGGGGACGAGCTGGGTCAGTGCCTGGTGTGCGCTCATGTCAGACATTGTCCCGGATGCCCGCGAAGAGGTCGCTCTCGGGGAGCGCGGTGTCCACCAGGGACCTGGCCAGCTCGTACTCCTCCGTCGGCCAGACCTCCCTCTGGACGTCCATCGGCACGCGGAACCAGCCGCCGTCCGGGTCGATCTGCGTGCGGTGCGCGAGCAGCGCCTTGTCGCGCGTCTCGAAGAACTCGGCGCACGGGACGTACGTGGTGAGGGTGCGCTCGGGGCGCCGGGACTCTTCCCAGCGCTGCAGCCACTCCCCGTACGGCGACTCCAGGCCGCGCTCCAGCAGGGCCTCGTGCAGCGCCTCGGTGCGGGGGCGGTTGAAGCCCTGGTTGTAGTAGAGCTTCAGCGGCTGCCAGACCGGGCCGAACTCCGACTCCGGGTACTTCTCGGGATCGGCCGCGCCCTCGAAGGCCACCATCGTGATCTTGTGGGTCATGATGTGGTCGGGGTGGGGGTACCCGCCGTTCTCGTCGTAGGTGGTGATCACCTGCGGGCGGAACGCGCGGACGGACCTCACCAGGCGCCCCGCGGCCTTGTCCACGTCCTCCAGGGCGAAGCAGCCCTGCGGGAGAGGGGGCAGCGGGTCGCCCTCGGGGAGTCCCGAGTCGACGAAGCCGAGCCACTCCTGCCGGACGCCCAGGATCTCCCGCGCCTCGTCCATCTCCTTGCGGCGCACCTCGTGGATGTTCTCCTCGATGTACGGGTCGCCCTGGAGCTTCGGGTTGAGGACGGAGCCGCGCTCACCCCCCGTGCACGTCACGACGAGCACGTCCACCCCCTCGGACACGTACTTGGCCATGGTGGCCGCGCCCTTGCTCGACTCGTCGTCGGGGTGGGCGTGCACCGCCATCAGTCGCAGCTGCTCAGTCAAGACTGGTCCTCAATGAATCGGTCAGGTCGCTCGGCTCCTATAGTGACGGAATCGGCGTGGGGGATATTCCGCCGTCCGGCGTACGAGAGGAGCGATCATGAGTGTGACGGGCGAACGGCTCCCCGGGGCCCGGTACGGCCGCGCCGCCGAGGCCCGCACGGACCGCAGGCTCAAGGCCGTCGGCTCGGTGCTCGGGGTCGTGCTCCTCGCCCTGGTCGGGTGGTTCGGCTACGACTACGTCACGGGCCAGAAGGTCAGCGCCGAGATGATCAAGTTCGACGTGGTGGCGGCGGACCGCGTGGACGTGCACCTGGAGGTGCGCACGGCGGACGGCGCGAAGGGGTACTGCACCGTGCGGGCCCTCTCGGAGGACCGCGCCGAGGTGGGCCGCAGGGACTTCCGCTTCGACCGGGCCGCGCCGCGCCTCGACGAGGTGGTCGTCCTCCGCACGACGCGGAGGGCCACGGCCGCCCAGCTCGTCGGCTGCTCCTCGGACTGACGCCCACCCTCCCGGTGGTACGCCGGACCGCCGGTGACCTGCGGAATCAAAGATTCCGTGACTTTCGTCCTCCCTCTTCGGGCAGGTAGTTGTTAGGCTCGTGGTTTCGCCCTCCCGGGAAGGCCACATGCTTCTGGTAGGGCGATGCTTTGTATATCCAGCACCGACGAGGAGCACCTGTGACCCAGACCAGCGACAACGTCACCTGGCTCACCCAGGAGGCGTACAACCAGCTCAAGGCCGAGCTGGAGTACCTGTCGGGTCCCGCGCGAGCCGAGATCTCCGCGAAGATCGCGGCGGCGCGCGAGGAGGGGGACCTCCGTGAGAACGGCGGGTACCACGCGGCCAAGGAGGAGCAGGGCAAGCAGGAGCTGCGGGTCCGCCAGCTCACCCAGCTCCTGGAGCACGCGAAGGTCGGCGAGGCCCCCGCCGTGGCGGGCGTCGTCGCCCCCGGCACGGTCGTGACGATCGCCTTCGACGGCGACGAGGACGACACCCTGACCTTCCTGCTGGCCTCCCGCGAGTACGCGAGCTCCGACATCGAGACGTACTCCCCGCAGTCCCCGCTCGGCTCGGGCGTGAACGGCAAGAAGGTCGGCGAGGACGCGGAGTACGAGCTGCCGAACGGCAAGAAGGCGTCCGTCCGCATCCTGGACGCCAAGCCCTACCAGGGCTGATCCCGCAGACGGACGCACGGGGCCGGGCCGGACCCGGCCCCTTCCCGCGTCCGGGCGGCCGGGATCGCGCCGGGCCCGGGCCGCGCCCCCGCCCGGCGGCCCCGCCTCAGTCCAGGACCGTGTAGCCGGCCTCCCGGAGCGCGTGCCGCACCTCCGCGCAGTGCTCGGGGCCCTTCGTCTCCAGCTGCAGCTCCACCTCGACCTCCGTCAGCCCCAGCCGCGGGTCGGTGCGGACGTGGCCCACGTCCAGGACGTTGGCGTCGGCCACCGTCAGCACGCCCAGCAGGTTCGCCAGCGCGCCGGGCCGGTCCGCCAGGCGCAGCCGCAGGCTCAGGTAGCGGCCGGCCGCGGCCATGCCGTGCCGCAGCACCCGCTGCAGGACCAGCGGGTCGATGTTGCCGCCCGACAGCACGGCCACCACCGGCCCCTCGAACGACCCCGGGTCCGACAGCAGCGCGGCGACCGGGCTCGCGCCCGCCGGCTCGACGACCAGCTTGGCCCGCTCCAGGCACAGCAGCAGCGCCGCCGACAGGGCGTCCTCGGAGACCGTGCGGACCTCGTCGACGACCTCCCGGACGATCTCGAACGGCACGTCGCCCGGCCGGCCGACCATGATCCCGTCCGCCATCGTGGGACCGCAGTCCACCGCCACCGGCCGGCCCGCCGCCAGCGACCCCGGGTACGCGGCGGCCGCCCGCGCCTGGACGCCGACCACCCTCACGTCGGGCCGCAGCGCCTTCACCGCGACGCCGATGCCCGCCGCGAGGCCCCCGCCGCCCATGCCGACGACGATCGTCCGCACCTCCGGGCACTGCTCCAGGATCTCCAGCCCGACCGTGCCCTGGCCGGCGATGACGTCCGGGTGGTCGAAGGGGTGGATGAACACCGCGCCCGTGTCGCGCGCGTGGCTCTGCGCCGCCGCCAGCGTCTCGTCGACGACCTGGCCGCACAGCCGCACGTCGGCGCCGTACTCGCGGGTCGCGGCGACCTTCGGCAGCGGGGCGCCGACCGGCATGAACACCGTGGAGCGGACCCCCAGCAGGGACGAGGCCAGCGCGACGCCCTGCGCGTGGTTCCCGGCGGACGCCGCGACCACCCCGGCCGCCCGCTCCTCGGGCCGCAGCCCGGAGATGCGCACGTACGCGCCGCGCAGCTTGAACGAACCGGTCCGCTGCAGGTTCTCGCACTTCAGGTGGACGGGGGCGCCGACCAGCCCCGACAGGTGCCTGCTGCCCTCCAGCGCGGTCACCCGCGCGACCCCGGACAGCATCTTCTGGGCACCCCGCACGTCGTCGAGCATGACGTGCCGTGCGGGGTGAGTGGTGCGGAAGCTCATGTCAGCAGTCTCGCAGCTCGGGAAGCGGTCCATCTCGTTTGTGCAGCCCCGGTACGGACACGCGGCACTGCGCGTACTGTGTCCCCCACCGAAACCGACCGCCGCACGGGAGAGCCCCCAGCCATGCCCACCTCCCAGGACATGACGACCGATCTCGACACCGGTCTCCTCGATGCCCTCCAGCACCAGGTGGCCATCTTCGCCCGCCGGGCCGAGCAGACCCGCCTGGCCGGGACCGGCCAGCTGCGCACCTCGATGGACCGGGCCGCCTACCTGCTGCTCAACCGGCTCGACCAGGAGGGCCCCATGGGCGTGAAGGCGCTGGCGGCCGGGATGGGCATCGACTCGTCCACGGTGACCCGCCAGGTCGCGCCGCTCGTCGACACCGGCCTGGTGAAGCGGACCTCCCACCCGGAGGACGGCCGCGCCGTCGTGCTGCAGCTCTCGCCGCGCGGCCAGGCCCGCCTGGAGGAGGTGCGCTGCTCCCGCCGCGACCTGATGGCGCGGGTGACGGAGGGGTGGACGGCCGACGAGCGGGAGGCGTTCTGCACCCTGCTGACCCGCTTCAACTCGGCGCTCTCCGCGCAGCAGCTGGCGCCCCGGATCGCCGACCCGGAGCCGGTGCCGCCCTCCTGACGTACGCCCCGAGGGGCCCGGCGGTCCCGCGACCCGCCGGGGCGCCGTCCCGGGCACCCCGGCGGGCGGCGGTCAGGCCAGTGCCTGGCGGAGGTCGTCGAGGAGGTCGTCGACGTTCTCGATGCCGACGGACAGCCGCACCAGGTCCCCCGGGACCTCCAGGGCCGAGCCGACCACGCTGGCGTGGGTCATCCGGCCCGGGTGCTCGATGAGCGACTCCACACCGCCCAGGGACTCGCCGAGCGTGAACAGCTCCGCCCGGTCGCAGACCGCGACGGCCGCCTCCTCGCCGCCCGCGACACGGAACGACACCATGCCGCCGAAGTCGCGCATCTGCTTGGCGGCGACCTCGTGGCCCGGGTGCTCCGGCAGGCCCGGGTAGAGGACCTGCGTCACCTTCGGGTGGCTGCTCAGCATCTCCGCCACGCGCCGGGCGTTCTCGCAGTGCCGGTCCATGCGGACGGCGAGGGTCTTGATGCCGCGCAGCACGATCCACGAGTCGAACGGCCCGGCCACCGCGCCCATCGCGTTCTGGTGGTACGCCAGCTCCTCCCCGAGCGCCTCGTCCGCCGTGACGAGCGCGCCGCCCACCACGTCGGAGTGGCCGCCCATGTACTTGGTGAGGGAGTGCACGACGACGTCCGCGCCGAGCACCAGCGGCTGCTGGAGGTAGGGGGAGGCGAAGGTGTTGTCGACGACCAGCCGCACGCCGGCCTCGCGGGCCACCTCCGCGAGGGCCGCGATGTCGCTGACGCCCAGGAGCGGGTTGGACGGCGTCTCGACCCAGATCGCCTTCGTGCGGTCGGTGAGCGCGGCCCGCACCGCCGCCGGGTCCGAGGTGTCGGCGACCGACCACTCGACGCCCCAGCGCGAGACGACCTTGGCGAACAGCCGGAACGTGCCGCCGTAGGCGTCGTTCGGGATCACCACGTGGTCGCCGGGGGCCAGCAGGGCGCGCAGCAGGCAGTCCTCCGCGGCGAGGCCCGAGGCGAACGCCAGGCCGCGGCGGCCGCCCTCCAGCGCGGCGAGGTTCTCCTCCAGCGCCGTGCGCGTCGGGTTGGCGCTGCGGCTGTACTCGTAGCCGCCGCGCAGGCCGCCCACGCCGTCCTGCTTGTAGGTGGACACCTGGTAGATGGGGGGCACGACCGCGCCGGTCAGCGGGTCGGCGGTGTTGCCCGCGTGGATGGCGCGGGTCTCGAAGTTCCGGTGGATCTGCTCGTCGCTCATGCAGCGAGCGTAATGCGGCCCGGGGACCCGCCGCGTCCGGCGCCCGCGGGCGGGCGCCCGGCACCCTCCGCGGGGCGTCCGGGACAATGGGCGCATGGTGGAGATTCTCTGGTTCCTGTTCGCCGTCGGCCTGATCGCCGCGGTCGTCGCGCCCTGGCTGCGCCGCCGTTCCGGGGGCATCCGCCTGGTCGATCCCGGCGCGCCCGACGCCGCCGACCCGCTCGCCTACGGCTTCGTGCGGCAGGAGCTGCTCGACGTCCGCATGCCCGGGCCGGACGAGGACCTGGTCGAGGTCCTCGACGTGGTGCAGCGCACCCAGGACTGGCGGGCCGCTTCGCAGCTGCTGGCCGGCACCCCCCGGGAGGGCGAGGTGCGCTGGCAGCGGGTGCAGGCGTTCGCGGGCGCCGCCTCGCTGGAGCTGGCGGAGCGGCCGGGCGCCGGCGGTGCCTGGCTGCGGGCGTGGCGGGCCGAGGCGCCGAAGGACGCGGGGGGCGCGGCCGTGCACGCCGAGTTCCTGGTGCAGCAGGCGTGGCGGACGTCGCGGGTCGGCACCGACGAGTTCCGGATCATCCTGGAGGAGGCCCGGGCCGTGTGCGGGGAGGCGGCGCTGCTGGCGCCGGGCGACCCCGTCCCGTACATCGTCGAGCTGGCCGTCGCCCGCGGACTGGGCTACCCGCACGAGCGGTTCGACCAGCTGTGGGCGCAGGTCGTCGACCGGGACCCGCAGCACATGGGGGCGCACATCGCGGCGCTGCACTACTGGTGCGAGAAGTGGCACGGCTCCCGCGAGGACGCCGACCGGTTCGCCCGGTCCGCCGCCGCCCGCGCCCCGCAGGGCTCGCTGCTGGCCGCGCTGCCGCTGTTCGCGGTGTGGGAGCACCTGCCCGACGTGGCGCTGGTGCAGGACTTCTACGGGACCGAGGTCGTGTCGCGGGCGATCGAGGGCGCGCTGTACGCGGTCCACTCGGCCCGCCCGGACGACCCGATGCTGGCGCACGTGCGCCACCTGCTGATCCACTTCCTGGTGGGCGCCCAGCGCTGGAGCGAGGCCATGCACCAGATCGTCCACGTGGACGGGCACGTCGGGGCGCTGCCGTGGACGATGGGCGAGGACCCGGCGGCGGAGTACGCGGTGTACCGGGCGCTGGCGGTGGCCGGGTACGAGGCGAACGGCGGCAGCCCGGCGACCCTGCCGCGCTGACCCGGACCCGCGGGGCCGGAGGGGCGCAGGGGAACACGGTTGCGGCCCGTGCCGCGGGTGGGTGATACTCCGCTTCTCCCCCACGTCTGTTCGTCATGCCTCTTTCCATCCCGTGGGGGGACTCTGCCCGATGGGCGCTTCCGTGCGCGCGCTGCGCGCCCTGCTCCTGCTCGCCGGCTTCTACCTGCTGGGCGTCGCCCTGCTCGCCGTCCTGGCCGGCGCCTGCTGGGCCGCGGCGCTCTGGGCGCCCGGCAGCCTCGCCGTCAAGCTGTACGTCCTCAGCGCACTGCTCGCCGTCCCGGTCGTACGGGGCATGTTCATGCTGCGCACCCCGAAGGGCGACGGCGGACACGGCGTCCCCGTCACCGACGCCCAGGAGCCCCGCCTGTGGCGGACCGTGCGCGAACTGGCGGCGCAGGTCGGCACCCGCGCGCCGGACGAGATCCGGTTGACCGCCGACGTGAACGCCTCCGTCGACGAGGACGCCCGCCTCCTGGGCCTGCTCGGCGGCACCCGCCGGCTCCACCTGGGCCTGCCGCTGGCGGCGGGCCTGACGGAGGCCCAGCTGCGCGCCGTGCTCGCCCACGAGATGGGCCACTACGGCAACGCCGACACCCGCCTCTCCGCGATCACCGTACGGGGCCGCGTCCAGGTCGCCCGGACCATCGCCCACCTGGAGGAGCGGGCCGGGAAGAAGGCCGCCCGGGAGCGGACCAGGCAGGAGAAGAGGAACCGGAGGAAGGCCGCCAGGGGCAGGAGGACCAAGGAGGTCGACACGACCGGCGCCGGCCTCACGTACCGGGCCATGGCGAAGGTGTACGAGGCGTACGGCCACTTCTACCTGCGCGCCACCCTCGCCGGTTCGCGCCGCCAGGAGCTGGCCGCCGACCTGGCCGCCGCCCGCATCGCGGGCCGTGACGCGACGGCGTCGGCACTGCGCCAGATCCCCGCCCTGGACGCGGCGCACGGCTTCTACATGGAGTCCTACGCCACCCTCGGCGTCGGCGCGGGCCTGCTGCCGCCGCCGGGCGAGGTGTTCGGCGGTGTCCGGCACCTGCTGGCCGCGCGCGCCGGCGAGCTGGCGGAGCTGCGGCGGAACCTGCCGACCGAACCGGCGTCCCGGTACGACTCCCACCCGCCGATCGCCGAGCGCGTCGCCCTGCTGGAGGCACTGCCCGACGACGGCCGCGCGTCCGAACCCGCGACGCCCGCGCTGTGGCTGCTCGCCGACCCCGATGCGGCGATGGCCGCCGTCGAGCAGGCGGTGCTCACCCCGGAGGCGCTGCGGTTGCGCCGCGTCGACTGGCCGGAGCTGGTGCACACGTCGATGACCGAGCACTTCGCCCGGGAGGCCGAGCCGCTGCGGCGGGCCACCGCCGAGGTGACCGGGGGCGACGACTCGCTCGGCGCGCTGCTCAACGCGCTGGACCTGGGCGTCGGCTGGGAGATCGCCGACCGGCTGCCCAAGTCGGAGCAGGCCGGGACGGCGAAGGGCCGCGCGGCCCGGGAGTTCGCCCGCCCGGTGCTCCACCGGGGCCTGGCCCGGCTGGTCGCGGGCGAGCTGGTCGCCCGGGGCACCGCGTACTGGGAGATGTCCTGGTCGGAGCCGGCGTCGCTGCGGATGCCGCCCGGCTACGAAGGCGCGCTGCCGGCCGCGCTGGACGCGGCGGTCGCCGACCGCCCCGACACGGGGCCGCTGCGCAGGCTGCTCACGGCCGCCTGAACCGCGGCGTGCCCCCGGGTGCCGTCCCCGGGCCGCCGTCCCCGACCCGGCGGCTCCCGTCGCCACCGGCGGACCCCGTTCCCCCGTTCGTTTCCGACACCTCCGAGGCACCGTCCGTGAAAATCCTGCTCTGGGTCGTCCTGGCCCCCGTCGTCCTCCTCGTCCTGGGGGTCGGCGTGTACTTCCTCAAGGCGATCGTCCAAGGCGCCGTCGAGGGCTGGCGCTCCGGCTCCGACGCCGACACCGAGGAGGCCGACGCGAACGCGGCCGAACGCGTCGCCGCGCTGGGCCTGCTGCCGCCCGAGCGGCAGCACACCGAGCTGTCCGCGCCGCAGCCCCACGCCCTGACCGTCGCCCTCGCCGCCGCCCGCGCGGGGGACTGGACGCCGGCCGCCGCGCTGATGGACGAGACCGCCGCGGCCCGCGACTGGGACCGGCGCACCGCGTACGTCGAGAAGCTCGCCGACGTGGCCGCCGAGGACGACGCCTGGCTGACGGCCTGGGAGGCGGCCCGCCCCGACGACCCGGGGGCGGCGCTGCTGCGGGCGCGCAGCTCGGTGTCCCTGGCGGCGAAGGTGCGCGGGAGCAAGCGCGCCCAGTACACGACGGCGGAGCAGTTCGACGGCTTCCACCGCACGCTGGCCCGCACCCGGCACGAACACGCGCGGGCGGCGCGGCTGGCCGTGCCGGGCGACCCGTCGCCGTACGTGGGGGAGATCTGGACGGCGATCGGCCTGGGCTACCCGCACGAGGAGATGCACCGCATCTGGGACGAGATCACCCGCCGCGCCCCGCACCACTACGAGGCGCACTTCTCGGCGCTCCAGTACTGGTGCGGCAAGTGGTGCGGTTCGGAGGAGCTGGCGCGGGCGTTCGCGGTGAAGGCGGCGGCCGGGGCGGCCCCGGGCACGCTGATGGCGGCGTTCCCGCTGATCGCGCACTTCGAGCACGACGAGTCCGACTCGGCGGACGTCGACCGCACGCCGGAGATGTACGCCGCCGTGGACGCCGCCCTCGCCGACGCCGCCGCCGCCGACCCCGCCCATCCGCGGCTCGCGGAGGTCCGGCACCTGCTCGCGTACTACCTGTACCTCCAGGAGCGGTGGGAGCCCGCGCTGGAGCAGTTCCGGCTGGTCGACGGGTACGTCGGCGCGTTGCCGTGGCGGTACCGGGGCGACCCGGCGGGCGAGTTCTGCCGGATGCGCGACGAGGCGGCGGTGAACGCCGCCGCCGGGCGGGGCGCCCCGTAGGGGCGGGCGTCCGCCCCCACGGGGGTGCGGGCGGCAGCGAGGACTCACCGGGCCGCCGGGCCGCCGACGGCGAAACGCGGGCCGCGGCGCGGGCCCGGGGAGTCCCCGAGGAATCCTCAAGGGCGCCGGGGTGTTCCAGTCAGGGCGACCGCCATGGAGGAGACCGTCATGTTCACGTACCGCCGCACGCCCGAGATGCCCACGCCCGAGCAGGCGCTGAAGGGCCGCCCGGAGCCGGAGTTCACCGTCCCGGACCGGCACACGGTCCTCGGCACGCCCCTGCTGGGCCCCTACCCGGAGGGGCTGGAGGTGGCGGACTTCGGGCTGGGCTGCTTCTGGGGCGCGGAGCGCGTGTTCTGGCGGACGCCGGGCGTGTGGACGACCCTCGTCGGCTACCAGGGCGGCCACACGCCGAACCCGACGTACGAGGAGGTCTGCTCGGGCCTGACCGGCCACACGGAGGCCGTCCGGGTGGTGTACGACCCGGCGGAGGTGTCGTACGAGGAGCTGCTGAAGGTCTTCTGGGAGGCGCACGACCCCACCCAGGGCTACCGCCAGGGCAACGACGTGGGCACCCAGTACCGCTCGGCGCTCTACACCCACTCCCCCACCCAGGCGGAGGCGGCACGGGCCTCCCGCGAGGCGTACCAGCGCGTCCTGACGGCCTCGGGACACGGCACGATCACCACGGAGATCGCCCCGGCCGGCGACCGCCCCTTCCACCCGGCCGAGCCGTACCACCAGCAGTACCTCGACAAGAACCCGGCCGGCTACTGCGGCATCGGCGGCACGGGCGTCTCCTGCCCGGTCGGGATCGCGAAGGCCGACGGCTGACGCCGTCCGAACGGTGGCCCCCGACCGCCGCCACCCTCCGGCGGTCCGGCGGGCCTCGGGCGTCCCGCTGCCGCGCCGGGCGCCGCAGGGGGGAGTGGGCGCACGCGGTCGCCGCGCGAAGTCGTGGGCGCGGGTGCGCGGTCCTCGCGCGAAGTCGTGGGAAAAGTCGTCCGGGCGCGGCCGGGAATGCCGTCCCGGCGGCTCTCGGCGGGGGTGCGGGCGGCCGGGCGGCCGGGCCCGCGAGGGGTGGGACCCCCTGTCCTCCCCGGTCTCTCAGGCGCTCCTCCAGACCCTCCCGCCGGGCCGTCCGACCTGGTCTTCTCCGTCTTCCGCACCTATGTTCCCCCCATGGCGAAAGGGGAACTGATGGACCGTCACATCCGTACCGCGGAGGACGTGTTGAGCCTCCTGGACGGCCTGTTCGCGTCGGGGGCCGACCGCTGGACGCCGGGCGCGGCCTCCTGGTGGGACGGGTTCTACGCGGACCGCTCCAGGCCGGTCCCGTTCTTCGCGGCGAAGCCGGACGAGAGCCTGGTCTCCTGTCTCGACCGCGGCCTGGTCGCTCCGGGGCGGGCCCTCGACCTGGGGTGCGGTCCCGGCCGCAACGCCCTCCACCTGGCTTCGCGGGGCTTCGAGGTGGACGCCGTGGACCTCTCCCCGGCGGCCGTCGCCTGGGCCGAGGAGCGCGCCCGCGCGGCGGGGGCCGGCATCCGCTTCCGCTGCGCGGACGTCTTCGCCCTCACCGCGGACGAGCTCGGCGGCCCGTACGACCTGATCCACGACTCCGGCTGCTTCCACCACCTGCCGCCGCACCGCCGCGTCAGCTACCTCGCCCTCCTGGACCGCGCGCTGGCTCCGGGCGGCCACCTCTCCCTGACCTGCTTCGCGGCCGGGCGGATGGGCTCCGAACTCCCCGACGCGGCCTTCTACCGCGACCTCAGCCTCCACGGCGGCCTCGCCTACACGCCGGAGTCCCTGCGCCGGATCTTCTCCGGCCTGACGGAGGTGGAGTCGCGTCCCATGCGCGACGAACCGGACGACTCCCCGCTCTTCGGCGAGTCCTTCCTCTGGACGGCCCTGTTCCGCCGTACCGGGTGAACGGTGCGCCCGAGCGCCCGGGGCGGGCGCCTGGGCACGGAGGCAGGCACCGGGCGAACGGAGACGGCCGCCGAAGACACGGAGGCGGCGGCGCTCCCGAGGGGGAGTGCCGCCGCCTCCGGCGCGCGGTGACGGCGGGCCGGGCCCGGTGCCCGGCCCGCCGTCGGGGTCAGAGGGCCGAGCCGGCCTTCCAGTCGGCCCAGCTCATGTTCCAGCCGTTGAGGCCGTTGTCCGGCGCGATCGTCTTGTCCTTGGAGTTCTTGACGATGACCACGTCGCCGATCAGCGAGTTGTCGAAGAACCACGCGCCCGGCTGCTTCGGGTCGCCGGCGCCCTTGACGTCGTTGAGGCCCACGCAGCCGTGGCTGGTGTTGGCCTTGCCGAAGACCGAGTCGGCGCCCCAGTAGTTGCCGTGGATGAACGTCCCGGAGGTGGACAGCCGCATGGCGTGCGGGACGTCCTTGATGTCGTACTCGCCCTTGCCGTCGTCGTCCGTGAACCCGACGGTCGCGCCGTTCATCCGGGTCTCCTTGAACTTCTCGGAGATCACCATCTGGCCGTTGTACGTCGGGTTCTCCGGCGAACCGGCGGAGATCGGGATGGTCTTGATCGTCTTGCCGTTCCGCTCGACCTTCATGGTCTTGGCGGCGACGTCGACGGTGGAGACCTGGTTGCGGCCGATCTTGAAGGTGACGGTCTTCTGCTGGACACCGAAGACGCCGTCCGCGCCCTCGACCCCGTCGAGCTTCAGCTTCAGCGTGACGGTGGAGCCCTCGGCCCAGTACCGCTCGGGGCGGAAGTCGATGCGCTGGGCGTTGAACCAGTGGCCGACGACCTCCTGCCCGCTGGAGGAGGACACCTCGATGCCGGCCTGGACGGCCTTCTTGTCGGTGATCGGCTTGTTGAAGTTGATCGACACCGGCATGCCGACGCCGACGGTCGAGCCGTCCTCGGGCGTGAAGTTGCCGATGAAGCTGTTCGCCTTGGAGACCGTCGTGAAGGACGTGTTCTCGTGGGCCTCGCGGCCCTCGGAGTCCTTCGCCGTCGCGGCGATCCTGTAGGTGGTCGCGCGCTCCAGTTGCTCGGAGGGCTGCCAGCTCTTGCCGTCGGCGGAGATCTCGCCCTCGACCGGCGTGCCCTCGGAGGAGGTCATCGTGACCGAGGTGAGCGTGCCCTCGGCGACCGTGACCTTGGTGTCCTTGTTGATCGACGCGTTGATCGCGCCGTTCTTCGGAGTGATCGATATTCGGGCCTGCGAGGCCTTCTCCGCCGCGGCCTCGTCGACCTGCGCCTGCGAATCGTTCGGACCTGCACTGCTGCCGGTGGCACCGGGAGTGGCGTCGGCGGCGTCGGCCTCGTCGCCACCGTTGCAACCCGTGAGCACCAGCACACCGCTGAGCAGTGCGGACGCGGCCATCAGGCCCCTGCGCCGCTTACCGTCCGTCATCACACGCTTCTCCATCGTCATGGATTTCCTACCGACACTTCCCCACAACACCCATAACACCCCCTCCGGTTCCCCTTCGGTGCGCGGTGTGGGGAACACCACTGACCGACGTGCCGGGGGGCGTCGCCCGGTCGTCGGGATCCCGGACGCCCCGGGCGGACGCGCGCGCGGCGCGGGCGCCCGGGATACCGAAGGGTGTCACAGATCCGGCTCAGCCGTCCCGGCCCTCGTCTTCTTCCCCGCCCCCGTCGTCCGAGTCGTCGGGATCGCCGTCCGAGTCGTCGAAGCCGTCGTCGAGGTCGTCGTCGAGGTGCCAGGCGTCGGCGTCGGGGTCGTGGGCGGCCCGCTCGCTGGTCCACGACGCCTGGACCAGCTCCACACCGGGCACCCCGCCGGTCAGCCGGGACGGCTCGACGAGGTACGCGAGGGCTTCCGCTTCGTCCTCGCGGACGACCGCGGCGGCCTGCGCGCGTTCCTCGCCGGGCATGAACTCGTCGTCCTCGATCCGTCGCAGAGCGGCGTCGGTCAGCCGGTCCCGCTCGGTCACCTCCAGTACCAGATCCACCCGGAGCCGTACATACCGTGAGATCTCAGAAGCGCTCATACGACGGAGCGTAAGGCGCTCGGGGCCGGGCTTTTCCGCGACCCGCTGCGTTCACTAGCATCGGCGCAACACCCGATTCTCGATTCCGCAAGGGGATCTGAACCTGTGTCCGTCGCACGCCGACCCCTGCTGACCGCCACCGCCGCCGGAACGCTGCTCGGTGCCCTGTGGTTCGTCCCCTCGGCGAACGCCACCGGCGAGGAGCCGACCGCCCCCCGGACCGGCGGGGCCGCCGCCGCGCTCCACACCGGCACCGCCGCCGACGCCCACCGGACGCCGCGGAGCGCGGCCGGGCAGGAGCTGCGGCTGGCCGACACCGGGGCGGGCGCGGACACGGTGCCGTACGCCCTGGGCGGTTCGGCCCTCCTGGCCGCCGGCGTCGGCCTGGTGGCCTTCGCGGTGCGGCGCGGGGCGCACGCGCCGTCCTGACGCGTACGCCCCGGGGCGCGGGCCCGGCCGTCAGGCCAGCGGGCCCGTCACCGGCTCGACCGCGGCGACGACTCCGCCCTGCCGTACGAACACGTCCGCCGCGTCCAGGTCGGGCGCCAGGAACCGGTCCGGGCCGGGCCCCTGCACGCCCGCCGCGCGCAGGGCGTCGATCACGGCGCGGGAGGCGGGCGCCGGGGTGAGCCCGTGGCGCAGCTCGATCGCCCGCGTCGCCGCGTACAGCTCGACGGCGAGGACCCGGTTGAGGTTGCCGATCGCGGTGCGCAGCTTGCGCGCCGCCGACCAGCCCATCGACACGTGGTCCTCCTGCATGGCGGACGACGGGATGGAGTCGGCGGAGGCCGGGACGGCGAGCCGCTTCATCTCGCTGACCAGCGCGGCCTGCGTGTACTGGGCGATCATCAGGCCCGAGTCGACACCGGCGTCGTCGGCGAGGAACGGCGGCAGGCCGTGGCTGCGGTTCCTGTCGAGGAGCCGGTCGGTGCGGCGCTCGGCGATGGAGCCGAGGTCGGCGGCGGCGACGGCGAGGAAGTCGAGGACGTACGCGACGGGGGCGCCGTGGAAGTTGCCGTTGGACTCCACGCGGCCGTCCGCCAGGACGACCGGGTTGTCGACGGCGGCGGCCAGCTCGCGCTCGGCGACGAGGCGGGCGTGGGCCATGGTGTCGCGTCCGGCGCCGGCGACCTGCGGGGCGCAGCGCACGGAGTAGGCGTCCTGGACCCGGGGCGCCTCGTCGGCCTGGAAGTGCCCGACCAGTCCGGAGCCCTTCAGAACGGCGAGCATGTTCGCGGCGGCGGCGGCCTGGCCGGGGTGGGGGCGGATGGCGTGCAGTTCGGGGCGGAGCACCTTGTCCGTGCCGAGCAGCGCCTCCAGGGTGAGGGCGGCGGTGACGTCGGCCGTCTTGTACAGCTTCTCCAGGTCGGCGAGGGCCATGACCAGCATGCCGAGCATGCCGTCGGTGCCGTTGAGGAGGGCCAGGCCCTCCTTCTCGCGCAGTTCCACGGGGGTGAGGCCGTGCTCGGCGAGCAGTTCCCCGGCGGGGCGGACGGTGCCGTCGGGGCCTTCGGCGTCGCCCTCGCCCATGAGCGCGAGGGCGCAGTGGGACAGCGGCGCGAGGTCGCCGGAGCAGCCCAGCGAGCCGTACTCGTGGACGACGGGGGTGATGCCCGCGTTGAGGAGGTCGGCCATGGCCCGCGCCACGCTCGGGCGGACGCCGGTGTGGCCGGAGGCGAGGGTCTTCAGGCGCAGGAACATCAGGGCGCGCACGACCTCCCGCTCCACCCGCGGGCCCATGCCGGCGGCGTGCGAGCGGACGATGTTGCGCTGGAGCCGGCCGCGCATCTCCTGGCCGATGTGCCGTGTGGCGAGCGCCCCGAAGCCGGTCGAGACGCCGTACACCGGCTCGGGCCTGGCGGCGAGGGCGTCCACGGTCTCCCGGGCGCGGGCGAGTGCGTCGAGGGCCTCGGGGGAGAGCTCGACGCGGGCGTTGTCGCGGGCGACGGCGACGACGTCGGCGGCGGTGGTGCCGGACGTCCCCACCACGACGGTGTGCATATCCATATTCAGCAGCCTACGGACTGAATCACAACGTGTCACTACCTGATCCTGCGACCGCTCCTTACCGCTGGGTGACCGTCCGCGCCCGCCGCTCACTCCTCCGGACGGGCGTCGCGGAAGCGGCGGCGGTCGCGCGGGGAGGCCGGCGGCGCGTCGGCGAGCCGTACGACGGCCCCGTCCCGCCCGGCGACCACGGGCCGCGCGGAGCGGGCCGCCTTCGCCCGGTACTGGGCGGCGTCCGCCAGCCGGAACAGCCGGCGGGCCGAGTTCACCGGCCCGATCGGGTCGCCCGTCGACGCCACCCCGCAGGCGACGCCCTCCCCGAGCTCCAGCTCACCGGCCCGTACGCACAGCTCGTCGGCGACCGCCACCACCTCGTCCGCCTCCGGCCCGACCGACACCAGGCAGAACTCGTCGCCGCCGAGCCGCGCCGCCAGCGCGTCCGGGAGCCGCGCCCCCGCGCACGACAGCACCGACCCGAACCGCTCCAGGAGGCGGTCGCCCGCGGCGTGCCCGTGGGTGTCGTTGACGCGCTTGAGGCCGTTCAGGTCGCACACGACCAGGCTCACCACGGAGCCGTCCGCCAGGAACCGCTCCACCGCCTCGTCCAGCCGGGTGTCGACGGCCCTGCGGTTGGCGAGCCCGGTCAGCGGGTCCGTGAAGGCGAGCTTGCGCGCCTCCTCCAGCCGCTCGGTCTGCGCGAGCCCGGCGGCGACGACCGAGGCGAGGACGGCGGCGAAGTCCGCGTCGCCGCGGTCGAAGACGGGCGCCCCGGCCGGACGGGCGACGTGGAGTTCGCCCCACGCCCGCCCGTGCAGCACGATCGGCGCGACCACGCAGCAGCCCCGGCCGCGCC
>NZ_CP095474.1:906358-919072 GCF_023614315.1 Streptomyces sudanensis
GNNGCANCNNCNNGNCGCNCTCCCCGGGGCCCCCGCCCGGCCGGGCGTCCCGGCGGCCGGCCCGTCGCCGGCGGTCTCCACCCAGGCGTCGGGCTCGCCGCCGCCCGCCCACCGCTCGTGCAGGAACTCGGTGATCTCCGAGAACCGGTGCACCGGGTACGTCTCGTCCTCCGGGAACTCCTCCTCGCCGGGCGCCCGCTCCCCCGCGTTGACCAGCACCCTCAGCCGGCCGAGGTCCCGCTCCCAGACCGAGAGCGCCGCGAAGGAGCCCCCGAGCGCCCGGCACGCGCCGAGCGCGGCGGCCCGCCAGCACTCGCGCGGGGTGTGCGCCGCCGCCATCCCCTGCGCGAGCGCCACCACGGCCCTCAGTCGGACGTCCTCAGCCATCCCCCCAGCTTAGGAAGGAAGCGGCACTCCTCACCCGGGGAGCGGACCCGGCCGCGCCGGACGGCCCCGGCCGGCTACTCCCCCGGCCAGCGCGGCGCGCGCTTCTCGTTGAACGCCGCCACGCCCTCCCTGCGGTCCCCGGAGAAGGCGACGGACCGCCACGCCCCGTCCTCGACCTCCAGCCCGGCCCGCAGGTCCAGGCCGTGCCCCAGGCGCAGGGCCCGCTTGGCGGCGCGCAGCCCCACCGGCGAGTTCGCGGCGATCCGGCCGCCCAGCTCCAGGGCGGCGCCGCGCGCGTCGTCCTCGACCAGCTCGTCCACCAGCCCCAGCCCGGCGGCCTCCGCGGCGGGCACCCGGCGGGCGGTGAACACCAGCTCCGCGGCGCGCGCCGCCCCGACCCGGCGCGGCAGGAGCTGCGTGCCGCCGCCGCCGGGGATGACGCCCACGGACACCTCGGGCAGTCCGACGACCGCGGTCGCGTCGGCGACGATCAGGTCGCAGGAGAGCGCCAGCTCGAAGCCGCCGCCCAGGGCGAAGCCCCGCACGGCCGCGATGGTCGGCATGGGCAGCTCCAGCACGCCCGTGTAGGCGGCGCGGGCGGTCGGCCGCTGGCGCATCAGGTCCGCGTCGGTGAAGGAGTTGCGCTCCTTGAGGTCGGCACCCACGCAGAAGGCCCGGTCGTTGGAGGAGGTCAGGACGGTGACCCGGGCGTCGCGGTCGGCGGCGAGCGCGTCGCAGGCGGCGGCGATGGAGCGGGCCATCTCCGTGGACACCGCGTTCATGGCCTTGGGCCGGTCGAGGACCAGCTCCGCCACGTACCCGTGCCGGCGCACGGCGACGAACTCCCCGTACCGCTCCTCGGACTGCTGCTCGGACTGCTGCTCGGACATGGCGCCCGCCCTCCCGGTTAACGACCGTTATCGCGTCTACCCGGGGATCTTAGGCTCCCGCCGCGACAGCATCCAGGGCTCGACGACGCCGAGGCCGCGGACCGGTCGCTGCCACGTGGGCCGCAGGGCGAAGCGGTACGAGGGCGGGGTGCGGCCCTCCTCCGCCGCCCGGGCGGCCTCCTCCGCCGCCCGCGCCTCCGACTCGGGCGCCTCGCCCGTGCGGGACAGCTCCTCGGCGAAGGCGCCGTCGACGAGGACGGTGTTCTTGGGCGCTATGGAGGTGAGCCGGCTCGCCAGGTTCACGGTCGTCCCGAACACATCGCCCATACGGGTGGTGACCGTGCCGAAGGCGATCCCGACGCGCAGGGCGGGCATCGTCCTGTCCTCCTTCAGCGTCTCGGTGAGGCGCAGCGAGATCTCCGCCGCCGTGCCCGCGTCGTCGGCGGCGAAGAGCACCTCGTCGCCCAGGGTCTTGATCAGCCGCCCGCCGTGGGCCGCGACCAGATCGGCGCAGGTCGTCTCGAACGTCTCGACCAGCTCGCCGAGCTCCTCCTCCTCCAGCCGGCGGGTGAGCCGGGTGAAGCCGACGAGGTCCGCGAAGCCCACGGCGAGCCGCCGGTCCACCATCTCCTCGTCGTCGCCCGCCTGCACGACCCGGCCGGTCGCCGCGGCGAGCTGCCGCCGCCACACGTAGACCAGGAACTCCTCCAGCTCCGGCAGCAGCAGCTCCACCAGGGGGTACGTCACCTCGGTGCGGGTCATGCCGGGCTCGGGCGGCTCGGTCAGCCCCTCCAGGAAGGAGTCGATCTGCCACTCCGCGAGCCGCGCCGTCGTCTGCCCCGTGGAGCGGGCCACCTGCACGGCCATCGGCTCGCTCAGCAGCCCCGCCTCGACGAGGCCGGCCAGCCGGCGCAGCGCCAGCACGTCGGCCTCGGTCAGCGCCTTGGCCTGGCCGATGTCCGCGAAGCCCATGGCGCGCCAGAAGCGGGACGCGAGGTCCATGGAGACGCCGGCCGTGCGGGCCGCCTGGAAGGGGGTGTAGCGCCGCTCGGCGCCGAGGATCAGCTGCTCCAGGCGGATGGCGAGGGGGTTGTCGGTCGGTTCCGCCGTGTGGTCGACGACATGGTGGGGGGTGGGGTGTCCCGTCCCGCCCGCGTTCTCGCCGTCGACGGTCACCGGCCGCCTCCTGCCCGATCCGTGCGCACTGCCCTGCCTGCCGTTCTGTCGGTGACCCGCCGCCTCGACCACCCCGGCGAAACCGGCCGGCGGATCGCCTCAACGATACGGCAGGTGTGCCCTGGCTCACGTCCCGCGGGGTGGACCCGCCTCAGTCCGCCGGACGCAGGTGGACGATGTCGCCCGCCCCCACGGCCTCCCGCCGGCCGTCCGGGCCCGCCACGACGAGCCGCCCGTCCCCGTCGATCGCGACCGCCTCGCCGGTGAGCGCCCGGCCACCGGGCAGCTCCGCCCGCACGCCGCGGCCGAGCGTCGCGCAGCCGGCGGCGTACGCGGCCTGGAGCCCGGACGCGGACGGGTCGCCGGCGGCGGCGGTCCACCTGCCGTACCACTCCTCCAGCGACCGCAGGACGGCCCGCAGCAGCGGGTCGCGGTCGGTGCACACGGCGTCGGCGAGGGCGAGCGACCCGGCCGTGGGCACGGGCAGCTCGTCGGCGCGGAGGGTGACGTTGACGCCGACGCCGACGACGATCCCGTGGCCGCCGGCGCGCTCGGCGAGGATCCCGCCGGCCTTGCGCTCCTCGCCGGAGCCCCCGCGGAGGGTGACGAGCAGGTCGTTGGGCCACTTCAGCGCCGTGTCGACGCCGGCGGCCCGCGCCAGCCCGGTGGCCGCCGCGACCCCGGTCAGCAGCGGCAGCCAG
Source organism: Streptomyces sudanensis (assembly GCF_023614315.1). Classification (NCBI taxonomy): domain Bacteria; kingdom Bacillati; phylum Actinomycetota; class Actinomycetes; order Kitasatosporales; family Streptomycetaceae; genus Streptomyces; species Streptomyces sudanensis. Next base: position 909,513 of record NZ_CP095474.1, read on the forward strand.
GCCAGGCGCGCGGCCGGCACGTCCGGCTTGAGGAGGACGGAGAAGAACAGCCCCGAACGGGCCGGCGCCGACCAGGTCCGGTCCAGGCGGCCCCGCCCGGCGGTCTGCTCCTCGGCGACGAGGACGGCGCCCTCGGGCAGCGCGGCGGCGCGGGACGCCAGGTCGGTGTTGGTGGAGCCGGTGGTGGGCACGAGGTCCAGGGACGTCCACAGCCCGCCCGGCCGCAGGAGGGCCCGGCGCAGGGCGGGGGCGTTCAGCGGCGGCCGTTCGAGATCGCTCCAGCGGCTCGCCGGGCCTGTTCCTTCACCAAGAGGGGGCGTCATGCAACCCAGCGTAGGTGTGGCAAAGACCGCACTGCCCGGCGGCATCCCCGCCGATACTCTACGGGCCAGTAGCCGACAAGCCCGTGACCACACCTGACCAGGCAGGGAGCCGCATCCCGATGTCCGAGCGTCAAGAGATCGACATCCACACGACCGCGGGGAAGCTCGCGGATCTGCAGCGCCGAATCGAGGAGGCGACGCACGCGGGCTCCGAGCGTGCCGTCGAGAAACAGCACGCGAAGGGCAAGCTGACCGCCCGCGAGCGGATCGCCCTCCTGCTGGACGAGGGTTCCTTCGTGGAGCTGGACGAGTTCGCCCGGCACCGGTCCGCCAACTTCGGCCTGGAGCGGACCCGCCCGTACGGCGACGGCGTCGTCACCGGCTACGGCACGGTCGACGGCCGCCCGGTGGCGGTCTTCTCGCAGGACTTCACGGTCTTCGGCGGCGCGCTGGGCGAGACGTTCGGGCAGAAGATCGTCAAGGTGATGGACTTCGCGCTGAAGACCGGCTGCCCGGTCGTCGGCATCAACGACTCCGGCGGCGCCCGCATCCAGGAGGGCGTCAGCGCGCTGGGCATGTACGGCGAGATCTTCCGCCGCAACACCCACGCCTCCGGGGTGATCCCGCAGATCAGCCTGGTCGTCGGCCCCTGCGCGGGCGGCGCCGTCTACTCGCCGGCGATCACCGACTTCACGGTGATGGTGGACCGGACGTCGCACATGTTCATCACCGGACCGGACGTCATCAAGACGGTCACCGGCGAGGACGTCGGCTTCGAGGAGCTGGGCGGCGCGCGGACGCACAACGCGACGTCGGGCGTGGCGCACCACATGGCGGCCGACGAGAAGGACGCCGTCGACTACGTGCGGTCGCTGCTGTCCTACCTGCCGTCCAACAACCTGTCGGAGCCCCCGGCCTTCCCCGAGGAGGCGGACCTCGCCGTCACCGACGAGGACCGCGAGCTGGACACGCTCGTCCCGGACTCCGCGAACCAGCCCTACGACATCCACACGGTCGTCGAGCACGTCCTGGACGACGGCGAGTTCCTGGAGACGCAGGGCATGTTCGCGCCGAACATCGTCACCGGCTTCGGGCGCGTCGAGGGCTTCCCGGTGGGCGTGGTCGCCAACCAGCCGATGCAGTTCGCGGGCTGCCTGGACATCAACGCGAGTGAGAAGGCGGCGCGCTTCGTCCGGACCTGCGACGCGTTCAACATCCCGGTCCTGACCTTCGTCGACGTGCCGGGCTTCCTGCCGGGCGTGGACCAGGAGTACGGCGGCATCATCCGGCGCGGCGCGAAGCTGATCTACGCCTACGCGGAGGCGACGGTCCCGCTGATCACCGTCATCACGCGCAAGGCGTTCGGCGGCGCGTACGACGTGATGGGCTCCAAGCACCTGGGGGCCGACCTGAACCTGGCGTGGCCGACCGCGCAGATCGCCGTGATGGGCGCCCAGGGCGCGGTGAACATCCTGCACCGCCGGGCGCTCGCGGCGGCCCCGGAGGACGAGCGGGAGGCGCTGCGCGCCCGGCTGATCCAGGAGTACGAGGACACGCTGCTCAACCCGTACACGGCGGCGGAGCGCGGCTACGTCGACGCGGTGATCATGCCGTCCGAGACCCGCTCGCAGATCGTCCGCGGGCTGCGCCAGCTCCGCACCAAGCGGGAGAGCCTGCCCCCGAAGAAGCACGGCAACATCCCCCTGTGAGGACCCCTGTGAGGAGCTTCGATGATCAAGGTCGTACGGGGTAACCCGACCCCCGAGGAGCTCGCCGCCGCCCTGGCGGTGGTCCGGGCCCGCGCCGCCGCGGCGGCCTCCGCCGGGGCCGCGGGCGCCCCGGCCCCGGAGGCGTGGTCCGCGCCCGCGCGCGTCGTACGGGGCGTGCCGCCGTCCCCGGGGCCGCGGTCCTGGGCGCGGAGCTGCTGGCCGGCGTAGCGGCGGGTCCGGCCCCCGGAGGCGTCCCGCCTGAGTACGCGTACTCAGGCGGGACGGCCCCCGCGTTCCGCAGGATCGAAGGATGCTGTGGTCCGACCCCGAGAACGAGCCGCCCGAGGAGATGCGGGCCATGCAGGCCATGCTCCGCCGCGCCGGCGTCCTGCTGGCGCTGGCGATGCTCGTGGCGATGTCCGCCGCCGGCCTGCGCTGAGGCGCCCGCCGGACGCCAGCATCCCTCCTCCCCCCNCCNACGCNGCCCGCCGCGCCCGCCGGGCTGCATACGATGGCGTCATGACCGCTCAGCGCCGCCTCGTCCTCGCCTCCGCGTCCCCCGCCCGCCTCGGACTGCTGCGTCAGGCCGGCTTCTCCCCCGAGGTCGTCGTCAGCGGCTTCGACGAGAGCGGGGTGACCGCCCCGACCCCCGCCGAACTGGCCCTGGCGCTCGCCGAGGCCAAGGCGTCGGTGGTGGCCGCCCGGCCCGAGGTGTCGGGCGCGCTGGTGATCGGCTGTGACTCGGTGCTGGAGCTCGACGGCCGGGCGTTCGGGAAGCCCGCCGACGCCGAGGAGGCCGTCGCCCGCTGGAAGGCCATGCGCGGCCGGGTCGGCGTCCTGCAGACCGGGCACTGCGTCCACGACACGGCGGCGAAGCGGTACGCCTCCGCGACCGCGTCCACGCTGGTGCGCTTCGGCGACCCGACGGACGAGGAGATCGCCGCGTACGTCGCCAGCGGCGAGCCGCTGAACGTGGCGGGCGCCTTCACCCTCGACGGCCGCTCGGCGCCGTTCGTCGACGGCGTCGACGGCGACCCGGGCAACGTCATCGGCCTGTCGCTGCCGCTGCTGCGCCGCCTCCTGCACCGGCTGGACGTGTCCGTCACCGACCTGTGGGCGTAGGCCGCGGCCGGACGGCGCCGGGCGGGCTCGCGGCGCCTCCCCNNCGGGCGGCACGNCGCCCGCCGCCGGCGCGGCCGCTCCGCGGGCCGTCCCGGCTCCGCCCGCCCCCTGCCCGCGGTGCGGGCGACCGGCAGGCTACTCACGGGTAAACCCCCGGACAAGCCTCACGGCACGCCGGGCAAAGAATCGTTCCCCCGTTCGTAGGGACTCCACAAAGAAACGGGACACCCCGCTGGCCCCGGGAACAGAGACCCCGACCGCGCCGCCGGGCTACTGTGCAGCCAGGAAGCCCTGCGCGCTGAGGTGGCACAAGGGGTTTCGGGGTCTGAGCGGGTCCCGCATCACGCTCCGTGTGGGCAACCTCACGACTGGGGAACAGTCGAAACGTCGTGTCGGCAGTCCCTAAACTCAGCGTGTTTTGGGAATGGAGGGAGCCATCGTGCGCAAGGTGCTCATCGCCAACCGTGGCGAAATCGCTGTCCGTGTCGCCCGTGCCTGCCGGGACGCCGGGATCGCGAGCGTAGCCGTCTACGCCGATCCGGACCGGGACGCCCTGCACGTCCGTGCGGCGGACGAGGCGTTCGCCCTGGGCGGTGACACCCCCGCGGCCAGTTACCTGGACATCGCGAAGGTGCTGCGGGCGGCGAAGGACTCGGGGGCCGACGCGGTCCACCCGGGGTACGGCTTTCTGTCGGAGAACGCCGAGTTCGCCCAGGCGGTCATCGACGCGGGGCTGACGTGGATCGGCCCGCCGCCGCAGGCGATCCGGGACCTGGGCGACAAGGTCGCCGCCCGGCACATCGCGCAGCGGGCCGGGGCGCCGCTGGTGGCCGGCACGGCCGACCCGGTGTCGGGCGCGGACGAGGTCGTGGCGTTCGCGAAGGAGCACGGCCTGCCGATCGCGATCAAGGCTGCGTTCGGCGGCGGCGGGCGCGGGCTGAAGGTGGCCCGCACCCTGGAGGAGGTCCCGGAGCTGTACGACTCGGCCGTCCGCGAGGCGGTCGCCGCCTTCGGGCGCGGCGAGTGCTTCGTGGAGCGGTACCTGGACCGGCCGCGGCACGTGGAGACGCAGTGCCTGGCCGACACCCACGGCAACGTCGTGGTGGTCTCCACGCGCGACTGCTCGCTGCAGCGGCGCCACCAGAAGCTGGTGGAGGAGGCGCCCGCGCCGTTCCTCACCGCCGAGCAGAACGAGCAGCTGTACGCGGCGTCGAAGGCCATCCTGAAGGAGGCCGGGTACGTCGGCGCGGGCACGGTGGAGTTCCTGGTCGGCAACGACGGCACGATCTCCTTCCTGGAGGTCAACACCCGCCTGCAGGTCGAGCACCCGGTGACCGAGGAGGTCACCGGCATCGACCTGGTGCGGGAGATGTTCCGCATCGCCGACGGCGAGGAGCTGGGCTACGGCGACCCGGAGATCCGCGGCCACTCCTTCGAGTTCCGCATCAACGGCGAGGACCCGGGGCGGGGCTTCCTGCCCGCGCCGGGCACGGTCACCGTGTTCGAGCCGCCCACCGGCCCCGGCGTGCGGCTGGACGCGGGCGTGGAGTCCGGCAGCGTCATCGGCCCGGCGTGGGACTCGCTGCTGGCCAAGCTGGTCGTCACCGGCGCCACCCGCGAGCAGGCGCTGCAGCGGGCGCGGCGGGCGCTGGCGGAGTTCCGCGTCGAGGGCATGGCCACCGCCATCCCCTTCCACCGCGCGGTGGTCGCCGACCCGGCGTTCACCTCCGACCCGTTCCGCGTCCACACCCGGTGGATCGAGACGGAGTTCGTCAACGACATCCCGCCGTTCGCCGCACCGGCCGACGCCGACGCGGAGGACGAGGAGCGGGGCCGCGAGACGGTCGTCGTCGAGGTCGGCGGCAAGCGCCTGGAGGTCTCGCTGCCCACCTCGCTGGGCATGAGCCTGGCCCGTACCGGGCTGGCGGCCGGCGCCCGCCCCAAGCGCCGTGCGAAGAAGAAGGCCGCCTCGGCCGCCTCCGGCGACACCCTGGCCTCCCCGATGCAGGGCACCATCGTCAAGGTCGCCGTCGAGGAGGGCCAGGAGGTCAAGGAGGGCGACCTGATCGTGGTCCTGGAGGCCATGAAGATGGAGCAGCCGCTCAACGCCCACCGCGCGGGCACCGTCAAGGGCCTCTCCGCCGAGGTCGGCGCCTCCGTCACCTCCGGCGCGGTCATCTGCGAGATCAAGGACTGACGCCCGCCCGCCGTACGCGTGAGGGGCCCACCGGTCGGTGGGCCCCTCACGCGTACGGCGGCACCCCGGGGGGCCGGGGGCGCGCCGGCGGCGACGGCTCAGCGCCCGGCGGCCGCCCGGCGCAGCCCGGCCCACTCCAGCACCGCGTAGACCGCCACCACGAGCGCGCCGGCCGACATGAACACGACCCCGAAGCCCGAGAGCGGGAGGACGCCGCCGAACGCGACGGCGGCGCAGGCGACGGCCGACACCCCGTTGACCGCGACGACGCCCCGGACGAGCGGGGGCCGGGGGACCGGGCGGCGGGCGATCCCCAGCAGGACGGCCGCCCCGCAGAGCTGGAGGACCCCGAAGACGACGGAGAACGCCACCGGCATCCCCGTGGCGGTCCCGAGCGGCCCGGCGGCGGCCACCAGCACGGCGCCCGTCACGGCGGTGCTCACCCCGTCCACGCGCAGCACCGTCCGCAGGAAGCGGGCGGACCGGACCGGGCTCGGGCTCGTGTCCCGCAGGGTCGGGGCGTACGTCATCGCGGATCTCCTCCTCGGCTGGTGGCGGCCCCACCGTGCCACGCGGCGGGTCACCGAATCCATGACCTCCGGGGTCATGGAGCCCGGCCGCGGCCGGCGCGTACGGTGGGGCGGTGAAGACCGAAGACGCGCCCGGGGTGGGGCGGTTGCTGCGCGGGTGGCGGCTGCGGCGGAAGCTCAGCCAGCTCGACCTGGCGCTGCGGGCGGAGACGTCCACACGGCACCTGTCCTGCGTGGAGACCGGCCGGGCCCGCCCCAGCCGGGAGATGGTGCTCCGGCTCGCCGAGCACCTGGACGTGCCGCTGCGCGAACGCAACGGCCTGCTGCTCGCGGCCGGTTACGCCCCCGCGTACCGGGAGAGCCCGCTGGACGACGGGCGGATGGCGATGGTCCGCACGGCCCTGAGGACGATGCTGCTGCGCCACGAGCCCTACCCGGCCGCCGCCGTGGACGGCCTGTGGAACGTCGTCGACCGCAACCGCGCGATGTCCGTCCTGCTCGACTCCGTGCCGCCGCACCTGACGGAGTCGGGCGGGAACGTGATGCGGCTGGTCCTCCACCCGGACGGCCTGGCCCCGCGGTGCGTGAACTTCGCGGAGGTCCGCGCGCACGCGCTGGGCCGCCTCCGCCACCAGGTCGCCACCACCGGCCGCCCCGACCTGCGGGACCTGTACGAGGAGGTGGCCGCCTACCCGCCGCCGCCCGGCCTGGACCCGGCGCCGGACCCGGTCGGCCCGGCGGACATCGCGGTGCCGCTGCGCATCCGCACGCCGCACGGGGAGATGTCGTTCTTCAGCGTGATCGCCACCTTCGGCGCGCCCGCGGACGTGACGCTCTCCGAACTGGCGGTGGAGACGTTCTTCCCCATGGACGAGGAGACGGCGGTCCTGCTGCGCGCCCTCGCGGCCGGCCGGTGACCGGCCGCGCCCGGCGCCCCGCCCCGGGGGCCGGGGTCAGCGCCGGCGGAGGTCGGCGACGCGGGGCTGGCGCTNATCATGAGNCTGNNGACGACNNNNCCGCGGAGCTGGGAGCCGGGGTGGCGGGCGCNGCGCTGGCCGGGCAGGGGGGTGTCCCGGCGCTGGTGGCGGGCCTGCCGGGCGCCCTCCGCGGCGGGCGCCCCGGCGCCGCCCGCGACGGTGATCTGGACCCCCTGGTCCGCGAGGGCCCGGAGCTCCATCGCCGCCCGCTCGTCGTGGGGGGGCGGCTCGTCGGTCACCAGGCGCGTGATCATGTCGGTGGGGACGGTCTGGAACATCGTGTCCGTGCCCAGCTTGGTGTGGTCCGCGAGGACCACGACCTCCGCCGCCGCCCGGACCAGGGCCCGGTCGACGCTCGCGGACAGCATGTTCGACGTGGACAGCCCGCGCTCCGCGGTGAGCCCCGCGCCGGACAGGAAGGCGCGCGACACCCGCAGCCCGTGGAGGGCCTGCTCGGCGCCGCTGCCGACCAGCGCGTAGCTGGAGCCGCGCAGCGTCCCGCCGGTCATGACCACCTCGACGCGGTTGGTGTGCGCCAGCGCCTGGGCGACCAGCAGCGAGTTGGTCACCACGGTCAGGCCGGGGACGCGGGCGAGCCGGCGGGCCAGCTCCTGCGTCGTCGTGCCGGCGCCGACGACGATCGCCTCGCCCTCCCGGACGAGGCCGGCGGCGGCGTCGGCGATCGCCGCCCTCTCCGCCGTCGCGAGGTGGGATTTCTGCGGGTACCCGGGCTCCCGCGTGAAACCGCCCGGCNGNACCGCNCCGCCGTNCCGGCGGTCGAGGAGTCCTTCGGCCTCGAGCGCCCGCACGTCCCGCCGGACGGTCACTTCGGAGGTCTGGACGACGCGGGCGAGCTCCCGGAGCGACACCGCTCCGTTGGCTCGCACCATTTCAAGGATCAACTGGCGACGTTCTGCAGCGAACACGGAACCGACAGTAACGCCGTTGAACGGCGCCCCGCAGGCGCGGAGGCCGATTTCGAGAAGTTGTGAACAGAAGGGGCCGCCGAGTGCTATGGGCGGCCCCGTCCGTGAACGGTCCGTGACCGCTCGGTGTCCCGTCTTGCCGGGGGTTGCCGGGGGTTGTCCCCGGCGGCCGGCGTCTCAGTCCTCCCCGGCGGGCTTCCGGGTGTGCAACTGCCGTGCCACTTCCGCGATCGATCCCGACAGCGACGGGTACACGGTGAAGGCGTTCGCGACCTGTTCGACCGTCAGGTTGTTGTCGACCGCGATCGAGATGGGGTGGATCAGCTCGCTCGCCCGCGGCGCGACGACGCAGCCCCCGACGACCGTGCCCGTGCCCGGGCGGCAGAAGATCTTCACGAAGCCGTCCCGGATGCCCTGCATCTTCGCGCGCGGGTTGCGCAGCAGCGGCAGCTTGACGACCCGGGCGTCGATCCTGCCCGCGTCGACGTCGGCCTGCGTGTAGCCGACGGTGGCGATCTCGGGGTCGGTGAAGACGTTCGAGGAGACCGTCTTCAGGTCCAGCGGCGCGACCGTCTCGCCGAGGAAGTGGTACATCGCGATGCGGCCCTGCTGGGCGGCGACCGACGCCAGGGCGAAGACGCCGGTCACGTCGCCGGCCGCGTACACGCCGGGCGCGGACGTGCGGGACACCCGGTCGGTCCAGACGTGGCCGGAGTCCTTGAGGCGGACGCCCGCCTCCTCCAGGCCCATCCCGGCCGTGTTGGGAACGGCGCCGACCGCCATCAGGCAGTGCGTGCCGGAGATGACGCGGCCGTCCGCGAGGACGACCTCCACGCGGTCCCCGACGCGCTTCGCGGACTGGGCGCGGGAGCGGGCCATGACGTTCATGCCGCGGCGCCGGAACACGTCCTCCAGGACGGCCGCCGCGTCCGGGTCCTCGCCCGGCAGGACGCGGTCGCGGGAGGAGACGAGCGTGACGCGCGAGCCGAGCGCCTGGTACGCGCCGGCGAACTCGGCGCCGGTCACGCCGGAGCCGACCACGATGAGCTCCTCGGGCAGCTCCTCCAGGTCGTACACCTGCGTCCAGTTGAGGATGCGCTCGCCGTCGGGCCGGGCGTCGGGGATCTCGCGGGGGTGGCCGCCGGTCGCGACGAGCACGGCGTCGGCGGTGAAGGCCTCCTCCGTGCCGTCGTCGGCGGTGACGACGACGCGGCGCGAGCCGTCGAGGTCCTGCGTCCCGTCGAGGCGGCCGCGGCCGCGCACCACGCGGGCGCCGGCGCGGGTGACGGAGGCGGCGATGTCGTGCGACTGGGCGAGCGCGAGGCGCTTCACCCTGCGGTTCACCTTGCCGAGGTCGACGCCGACGACGCGGGCGGCCTGCTTCTCGTACGGGGTGTCGTCGGCGACGATGATGCCCAGCTCCTCGTACGAGGAGTCGAAGGTCGTCATGACCTCGGCCGTCGCGATGAGGGTCTTCGAAGGGACGCAGTCCGTCAGGACGGACGCCCCGCCGAGGCCGTCGCGGTCGACGACGGTCACCTCCGCGCCGAGCTGGGCGCCCACCAGGGCCGCCTCGTATCCGCCGGGTCCGCCACCGATGATCACGATCCGGGTCACTGGGTCACGCCTCGCGCTCTCGTCACGGCGACCCCGCGGACGGGTGGGCCCAGGGGTCGGGGTTGTCCTCATGGTTCGGGAGTACGTACGTCATTGTCCCGCACTGTTCGGTCCGGTGGCATTCTCCCGCACGCCGCCGCCCCGCCCGCCGGGGAGGTC
>NZ_CP095474.1:919122-936234 GCF_023614315.1 Streptomyces sudanensis
GGCCGGGCGCGGGGAAGGCGCGTCCGGGAGCCGGAGCGGGAGCCCAAGCGGAAGCCCGAGCGGAAGCCGGAGCGGAAGCCGGAGCGGAAGCCCGAGCGGGAGCTCGACGGGAGCTCGACGGGAGCCCGGAACGAGGGCCTCCGGCACGGGGGAGCGCCTCCCGGATCCGCCGGGCGGGGTCCGGGCCCGGGGAGGGCGCGCCCGGTTTCCGGGGGCGGGGCACCGGATGCGAGGTCAGCAGGCACGGGAGGCGGACCCTCCCGTACCCTCGGAGCCATGTCGCTCTACGCCGCGTACGCCGGCAACCTCGACGCGCGGCTGATGACGCGCCGCGCCCCGCACTCGCCGCTGCGCGGCACGGGCTGGCTGAACGGCTGGCGGCTGACGTTCGGCGGGGAGCAGATGGGCTGGGAGGGAGCGCTCGCCACGATCGTGGAGGCCCCCCGCTCACAGGTCTTCGTCGCCCTGTACGACATCGCCCCCATGGACGAGGACTCGATGGACCGCTGGGAGGGCGTCGGCCTCGACGTCTACCGGCGCATGCGGATCCGGGTGCACACCCTGGACGGCGAGGAGCCCGCCTGGGCGTACGTCCTCAACGGCTACGAGGGGGGCCTCCCCTCCGCCCGCTACCTGGGGGAGATCGCCGACGCCGCCGAGTCGGCCGGCGCCCCCCACGACTACGTGATGGAACTGCGCAAGCGCCCCTGCTGACCGCCGGCCGCCGAAACCGCCGGGCGGTGGCGCGGACACCGCGAGCCCTGCCATCTACGCGCGTAGGCCCGGACGGGTTACCCTCGTCGGCGTGAACGCATCTGTTACCCAGGACCCCCTGCGGGACGGTCCCCTGCCCGCCGCCCGGCGCGCCGCCGCGCGCCTGCGCGAGCTGACGGGCGCCGAGAAGCACCACGTCGCCCTCGTGATGGGCTCCGGCTGGGCCCCGGCCGCCGACGCGCTCGGCGCCCCGGAGGCCGAGTTCCCGGTCACCGAACTCCCGGGCTTCCCCCCGCCGGCCGTCGAGGGGCACGGCGGCCGGGTCCGCTCGTACCGCGTGGGCGGCAAGCGCGCCCTGGTCTTCCTCGGCCGCACGCACTTCTACGAGGGCCGCGGCGTCGCCGCCGTCGCCCACGGCGTGCGCACCGCCGTCGCGGCGGGCTGCGGGACCGTGGTCCTCACCAACGGCTGCGGCGGCCTGCGCAAGGGCATGCGCCCCGGCCAGCCGGTCCTGATCAGCGACCACATCAACCTGACGGCGGCCTCCCCCATCGAGGGGGCGAACTTCGTCGACCTGACCGACCTGTACTCGCCGCGGCTGCGCGCCCTGTGCAAGGAGGTGGACCCGTCCCTGGAGGAGGGCGTCTACGTCCAGTTCCCCGGCCCGCACTACGAGACTCCGGCCGAGATCGCCATGGTCCGCGTCCTCGGCGGCGACCTGGTCGGCATGTCCACGGTCCTGGAGGCCATCGCGGCGCGCGAGGCGGGCGCGGAGGTCCTCGGCATCTCCCTCGTCACCAACCTGGCCGCGGGCCTTTCGGGTGAGCCGCTCAACCACGAGGAGGTGCTCCGGGCGGGCCGCGACTCGGCCGCGCGGATGGGCGAGCTGCTCACGCGCGTGCTGGAGCGCATCTGATCCGGCCCGCCGCGGCCGGGCCGCCCCGTCCGGGGACCGGCCCGGCCGCGGCGGGCGNGGNNCNGNCGNCGNCCGNCCNGGGGCGCGCGGCGCGTACGGCACCGCCGCCGGCCCCGGGACCGCGTACGACGACACCAGGGAGGCAGACCCCGTGGAGCACGACCCGCGGCAGGACCGGCAGGACCGGCAGGACCTCATCGCGCAGGCACAGGCGTGGCTGGCCGAGGACCCCGACGAGGAGACCCGCGGCGAGCTGGCGCGGCTCCTCGCGGACGGGGACGTCGGCGAGCTCGCCGCCCGCTTCTCCGGCACGCTCCAGTTCGGCACCGCCGGGCTGCGCGGCGAGCTGGGCGCGGGGCCCATGCGGATGAACCGCTCGGTGGTCATCCGGGCCGCGGCGGGCCTGGCGGCGTACCTGAGGGCGAAGGACCTGACGGACGGCCCGGTGGTGATCGGGTACGACGCCCGCCACAAGTCGGCCGACTTCGCCCGGGACACGGCCGCCGTGATGGTCGCCGCGGGGCTGCGGGCGGCGCTGCTGCCGCGCCCGCTGCCGACGCCCGTCCTCGCGTACGCCACGAGGCACCTGGGCGCGGTCGCCGGCGTCGAGGTGACCGCCAGCCACAACCCGCCCCGCGACAACGGCTACAAGGTGTACCTGGGCGACGGGTCGCAGATCGTCCCGCCGGCGGACGCGGAGATCGCCGCGAGGATCGCCGCGGTGCGGTCGCTGGCGGACGTGGAGCGGGCGGAGGGCGGCTGGGAGGTCCTGGGCGACGAGGTGCTGGAGGCGTACCTGGCGCGTACGGACCGGGTGCTGACGCCGGGCACGCCGCGTACGGCGCGGGTCGTGTACACGGCGATGCACGGCGTCGGCGGGGAGGTGGTGCGGGCGGCGTTCGCGCGGGCGGGCTTCCCCGCGCCGGTGCCGGTCGAGGAGCAGGCGGAGCCGGACCCGGACTTCCCGACGGTGGCGTTCCCCAACCCGGAGGAGCCGGGCGCGATGGACCTGGCCTTCGCGAGGGCGCGGGAGGCCGGCCCGGACATCGTGATCGCCAACGACCCGGACGCGGACCGCTGCGCGGTGGCCGTGCCGGACGCGACGGCCGCGGCCGGGTGGCGGATGCTGCGCGGTGACGAGGTGGGCGCGCTGCTCGCGGCGCACCTGGTGCGCAAGGGCGCGACGGGCGTGTTCGCGGAGTCGATCGTGTCCTCGTCGCTGCTCGGCCGGATCGCGGCGGCGGCCGGGGTGGGGTACGCGGAGACGCTGACGGGCTTCAAGTGGATCGCCCGCGTCGAGGGCCTGCGGTACGGCTACGAGGAGGCGCTCGGCTACTGCGTCGACCCGGAGGGCGTCCGCGACAAGGACGGCATCACGGCGGCGCTGCTCGTCGCGGAGCTGGCGTCGGAGCTGAAGGAGCGGGGCCGGACGCTGTCGGACCTGCTGGACGACCTGGCGGTGGAGCACGGCCTGCACGCCACGGACCAGTTGTCGGTGCGCGTCCGGGACCTGAGCGTGATCACCGACGCGATGCGCCGGCTGCGGCAGGCACCGCCGTCGGAGCTGGCGGGGCTGGCGGTGACGCGCGCGGAGGACCTGGCGCTGGGCGCGGGCGACCTGCCCGCGACGGACGGGCTGCGGTACCGCCTGGAGGGCGCGTACGAGGCGCGGGTCGTCGTCCGCCCGAGCGGGACGGAGCCCAAGCTGAAGTGCTACCTGGAGGTCGTCGTCCCGGTCCCGGACGCCGGGGCCCTGCCGGACGCGCGGGAGCGGGCGGCCCGGACGCTCGGCTCCCTCAAGCACGACCTGGCGCGGGCCGCGGGCATCTGACCCGCGGGGNCGGGGCGCCNGGGGNCCGGCGTCCCGGCGGGCGGTCGGCGCCCGATCCGTCCGCGGGGGCCGGGGGCCCGAGGTCCGGGGCCCGGCCGCTCACCCGGTGGCGAGCAGGACCACCAGGGCGGCCAGGCCGAGCAGGGCGGGCACGATGACCTCGTACGCCCACCGGACCTCGGGCTCGCCCTGGGCGGTGGGGCGGGCGGCCTTCCGCTCGGCGAGCTCCCGCAGCTCCCGCACGGTGTTCTCGGTGCCGGCGGGGGTTCCGTCGCCGCCGCGCGCGGCGCGCTTGCGCTGCCGCATCGAGACGGGCACGGCCCACATCTGGTACGTGTCGCCGGACTGGGTCACGACCTCGGTCGAGTACGTCGCCCGCACCGTCGCCACGGCGGCCCAGGGCAGGACGATGGTGCGGAACGGGTTGCGGACGCGCATCCGGTCGTCGCCGGCGAAGACCGCGGGCCGGAAGGTGAAGGCGATCACCAGCGGAACGCCCAGCAGCAGGCCGGCCGCCGCCGTCCAGGGCGTGCGGCCGTCCCCGCGCAGCAGGGCGTCGCCGCCCATCCACAGGCCGATGCCGAGCATCAGCACTCCGCCCGCCATGGCCATCGGCGACCGGTAGGAGCGGTCGGCGTAGGCGGGCTCGGACGGTGTCCCGGGCTGTCCGGGCTGCTCAGGGCTTGTCATGGGGCCGATTGTGCCTCACGTCCCCCGCGCACTCCGAGCACCGGGTCCCCGGTGCTCGCAAGTGCGCGGGGCCCGCGGTCGCTCCCGGATCGGTGGCCGGTCCGGGGCCGGTGGCCGCTCCCGGATCCGGTGCGCGGCCGGCGGCCCGGGAGGGGGCGCGACGGCCGCCCAGCGGCGCCGGGGGCGAAAGGGACCGCCTCCGCCGGCGCCCCGCGGGCATTTCCCGCGCGAGTAATTCGGAATTCCGTACCGGAGCGTTTCCCCCGGGAGCCCACGGAGAGGCGACCCGCGGTGGGCGGGCCGGTTAAATCTCATGGAACCGCAGCCGGTGGCGGACGGGTCCTTTCCACGGGAGCAGCCGAATCGGCAACCGCGCCGCCCGCCCCCTACTCGAACAGGTAGGGGGGCCTACTCATGCAGGCAGTGGCCGGGCACCGACCCGCAGCATATCGTGATTCCGCAGTTCCATTTCCGGTTGCAGGCTTATGAATTCCGCCCTCTGTGCACCTTTTCACCCGCGTGAAATACGGAAGGATCCACTGTGGCTGCGCGCCGAGAATTCCCCCTCACCTCGTACCAGCGCGACATCTGGGCGGCAGAATCCCAGACACCGAACAGCCCCCAGTTCAACGTCGTGATCGACGAGAGGACCACCGGTGCGGTGGACGCCGCCGCGCTGCGTACGGCGTTAGGCCGTGCGCTGGCCCGGCACGACGCCTTCCGGCTGCGGTTCGGCGAGCGGGACGGCGTCCCGTACCAGTGGCTGACCGACGACCCGCTCGACGGCTCCGGCCCCGCGGTGGCCTGGGTGGACCTGTCCGGGGAGGCGGAACCGGAACGGGCCTGGGAGGCGTGGCGGGAGGACTCCTTCACCCGGCCGTTCCCGCTGCTCGGCGCCCCGCTGTTCCGCGCGGCGGTGGTGCGGGAGAGCGCGGAGGTGCTGCACCTCCACCTCAACGCGCACCACCTGGTCGTCGACGCGTGGACCCTCAACGAGGTCAGCCGGGACGCCTGGGCGGAGTACGCCCGGCTGACCGCGGGGGCGGCGGGCGCCGAGGCGCCCGGTCGGGCGCCCTCGTACCGCGACTTCGTCGCCGTCGACGAGGCGTACCGGGGGTCGCCGGAGCGGGAGGCGGCGCGGGCGTTCCACCGGGCCGCGCTCGACGGGGTGGCGCCGGTGCTCTTCCAGCGCCACCCCGACCGGGCGGCCGCGGACACGGCGCGGCGCGGGCACCACGGCTTCACCCTCGGCGGCGACCTGGTCGCCCGCATCCGCGCGGGCGGCTCGTCCCCCTTCGCGTACCTGACCGCCGTCTTCGCCGTGTACCTGGCGCGGGTGCACCGCTCGGAGGAGGTCGTCCTCGGCGTGCCGTTCCTGAACCGGGCGGACGACGGCGAGCGCGCCACGGCCGGCCAGTTCGCCAACAACCTGCCGCTGCGGGTGCCGGTGGCGCAGCACGCCACCCTGCGGGAGCTGGCCGCCCTGGTCCGCGAGCGGGTGGGCGCGGCGCGGGAGCACGAGCGGCTGGCCCTCGGCGACGTGCTGCGCGACCTGCCGGCGGACGCGGTGGGCTCCCGGCAGCTCTTCGACGTGGTCCTGTCGTACCTGCGCTACCCGCGCCCCGAGGTGCCGAAGGGCGCGGAGCGGGACACGGTGATCACGGCCCCGGTCCACGAGCAGGACGCGCTGTCCGTGCTGATCCAGGCGTTCGACGACGACGCCGACCTGCGGGTCGAACTGGACTACGCGACGGACGTCTTCGACGCCGACTTCCCGATCGAGGCGGTCGCCGGCCACCTGCTGACCCTGGTCCGGGCCGGGCTGGACGAGCCCGAGCGGCCCGCCCTGGCCCTGCCGGTCCTCACCGGGGACGAGCGGCGGGAGATCGCCGGGCTCCAGCAGGGCCCGGCGACGGCGTACCGCTCCGAGGCCACCCTGCACGGGCTGGTCGAGGAGCAGGCCGCGCGCACCCCCGACCGGACGGCCGTGGTCGCCGCCGACGGCACCGCGCTGACCTTCGCCGAGCTGGAGGCCCGCGCCAACCGGGTCGCGCACGCGCTGCGGGCCGAGGGGGTCGCCGTCGGCGACCGGGTGGCCGTGCTGCTGGAGCGCGGGCCGCTGACCGTGCCCGCGCTGCTCGGGGTGCTGAAGTCGGGGGCCGCCTACGTGCCCGTCGACCCCGGTTACCCCGCCGAGCGGATCGCCTTCCTGCTGCGGGACAGCCGGGCCCGGGCCGTGCTCACCGGCCCGGCGGCCGCCGCGCCGGACGTCCCGGCCGGGGTGCCCGTGCTCGACGTGGACCGGCTGGTGGCCGAGGGGCCCGCCGACCGCCCGGAACCGGCGGCCGGGCCCCGGGACCTGGCGTACGTCATCTACACCTCCGGCTCCACCGGGCGGCCCAAGGGCGTCATGGTCGAGCACCACTCGGTGGTCAACCGGCTGGCGTGGATGCAGGAGCGGTACCCGGTCGGCGCCGACGACACGCTGCTCCAGAAGACCCCGATCTCCTTCGACGTGTCGGTGTGGGAGCTGTTCTGGTGGGCGGTGGAGGGCGCCTCGCTGGCGCTGCTCCCGGTGGGCGGGGAGCGCGACCCCCGGACGCTGCTGGACACCATCGCCGAGCGCCGGGTGAGCGTGCTGCACTTCGTGCCGTCCATGCTGGGCCCGTTCCTGGACCTGCTGGAGGCGGAGCCGGCGCTGGTGGCGCGGGCGGCGAGCCTGCGGCAGGTGTTCTGCAGCGGCGAGGCGCTGCCGGCCGCCCGGGTCGAGCAGTTCGCCCGGGTGCTGGGCGGCCTGCCCGTCGCCCCGGCGCTGACCAACCTGTACGGCCCCACCGAGGCCACCGTGGACGTCTCGTACCACGACTGCCCCGTCGTCCCCGGGCAGCGGGTGCGGCGGGTGCCGATCGGCCGGCCGGTCGCCAACACCGCGCTGCGCGTGCTGGACCCGTACGGCGAGCCGCAGCCCGTGGGGGTGCCCGGGGAGCTGTGCATCGGCGGCGTCCAGGTGGCGCGCGGCTACCTGGAGCGGCCGGAGCTGACCGCGGAGAAGTTCACCGACGACCCGTTCGCCCCCGGCGGCCGGCTGTACCGCACCGGCGACCTCGCCCGGCTCCTCGCCGACGGCGAGGTCGAGTACCTGGGCCGGATCGACGGCCAGGTCAAGATCCGGGGCAACCGGGTCGAGCTGGGCGAGGTGCAGAACGCCCTGGCGTCCCTGCCCGGCGTCCGCGACGCGGTGGTGGTGGACCACCACGACGCGGACCTCGGCACCCGGCTGGTGGGCTACTACGTGGCGGACGAGGAGCGCGACCCGGTGGCGCTCCGCTCCGACCTCTCCCGCACCCTGCCGGAGTTCATGATCCCGGCGGTCTTCGTACGCATCGCCGCCGTACCGCTCACGCCCAACGGCAAGGCCAACCGGCGCGCCCTGCCGGCCCCCGCGGCGGCGGGCCGGCAGGCGTACGCCGAACCCCGCGACGACGTCGAGGCCGCCCTGGCCGCCGTCTGGGCCGAGGTCCTGGGGACGGAGCGGGTCGGGATCCACGACGACTACTTCGGCCTCGGCGGCGACTCCATCCTGATGCTGCGGGTCCGCGCCCTGGCCGAGCGGCGCGGGTACCGCTTCGACCTCAGCGACCTGGTGCGCAACCCCACCGTCGCCGGGCTGGCGCCGCTCACCACCCGCGACACCACCCCGGAGGAGGCGGACCCGGAGCCGTTCGCCCTGGTCTCCGGCGTGGACCGGGCGCGGCTGGAGGGCCGCCAGGACGCCTGGCCCGCCAACCGGCTCCAGCTGGGGCTGCTCTTCCACAGCCGGGTCGAGCCCGACTCGGGCGTCTACCGCGACGTCTTCCGCTACAGCCTCGCCCTCGCCACCTGGGACGCCGAGGCGTTCACCGCCGCCCACCGGCTGCTGGTCGCCCGCCACCCGGCGCTGCGCTCCTCCTTCGACGTCGGCGGCCGCTCCGAGCCGCTGCAGATCGTGGACGCCGTGGTGGAGGGCGCCCTGGACATCGTGGACCTGCGGGCCGTCCCGGAGGAGGAGGCCGAGGAGGCCATCGCGGCGCACGTCGAGGAGCGCCGCCGGCACCGGTACGTCTTCGAGCGCGCCCCGCTGCACCACCTGCGCGTCCACGTGCTGCCGCGGAGCGTGGAGCTGGTGCTCAGCTTCCACCACGCCATCCTGGACGGCGGCAGCGTCGCCACCCTGATGCGCGAACTCCTCCAGGACTACGCGCACCTGCTGGGCGAGCCGATCGGCGCCGTCCCGGACGCCCCGGTCGCGATGGCCGCCCACCACGTGCTCGCCGAACGGCGGGCACTGGAGTCGGCCGAGGCCCGGGAGCACTGGACCGCCTACCTCGCCGGGGCGCCCCAGCTCCAGCCGGCCGGCTTCCGGCCGCACGAGGCGCCCGGCACCGGCGAGCAGATCACCCGCCGCGTGGACCTGCCCGCCGCGCTCACCGGCGCCGTGCGGGAGTTCTCCCGCGCGCACACCGTGCCGGTGAAGTCCGTGCTGTTCGCCGCCCACCTGCTGACCCTGCGGCTGTTCTCCGGCCAGGACGACGTGGTCACCGGCCTGGTCACGCACGGCCGGCCGGAGCGGGAGGGCGCCGAGCGGGCCGCCGGGCTCTTCCTCAACACCGTGCCGGTCCGGGTGACCGGCACCCCGGACAGCTGGCTCGGCGCCGTGCGGGAGGCGTTCCGCCAGGAGCAGGAGACCCACCCGTACCGCCGCTACCCGCTCAGCGCCATCCAGGAGGAGGTCGGCCACGGCGTCCTGGACACCGCGTTCAACTACATCCACTTCCACCAGCTCGCCGAGGTGTTCGCCCTGCCCGGCATCGGCTCGCTGGGCTTCCGCACCTGGGAGGAGACCAACTTCGCGCTGCTGGTCAACGCCGTGACCGAACCCGACGGCGAGGGGATCTGGCTGCGCATGGACTACCAGGGCCGGCTGTTCACCCCCGGCCAGGCCGACCTGTACGGCAACGCCTTCACCGGCATCCTGGAGCGGATCGTCCGCCACCCGTCCGAACCGCTGGACTTCGGCTTCCTGGCGCGGCCCGTCGCGCCCGCGCCGCAGGCCCGGCCCGTGCCCGACGTGGTGCGCGCCTTCGAGGAGCGGGCCGGACTCGTCCCCGACGCGGTCGCGCTGGTCCACGGCGACCGGCGGTGGACGTACGCCGAGCTGGCGGACGCGGCCGACCGGGCCGCCCGGCGGCTGGCCGGGCTCGGCGCCGGACCCGGCACCCGGGTGGGCGTCGCCATGGAGCGCTCCCCGGAGGCGGTCGCGGTGCTCCTCGGCGTGCTGAAGGCGGGCGCCGCCACCGTGCCGCTGGACACCTCCTACCCGCGCGAGCGGATCGCGGCCATGCTGGACCAGGCCCGCCCGGTGGCCGTGGTCACCCACGCCGCCGACGAGGCCGACGCCGCCCACACGGCCCGCGGGCTCGCCGCCGCCCACGGCACCCCGGTGGTCCGGGCCGCCGCCCTGCTCGACCCCGCCGCGGGGGACGGCGCCCCCGAGGGCGGGCTGCCGGCCGCCCTGGACCCGGAGTCCGTGGCGTACCTGCTGTTCACCTCCGGCTCCACCGGCGCGCCCAAGGGCGTGGAGATGCCGCACCGCGCCCTGGCCAACCTGGTCGCGTGGCAGAACGACGAGCCCAGCGGCGTCGTCGGCGGCGTCACCGCCCAGTACGCGCCGATGAGCTTCGACGTGTCGTTCCAGGAGATCTTCTCCACCCTGTGCGGCGGCGGCACCCTGCTGCTGCTCTCCGAGGAGCAGCGCCGCGACATGCCCGCCCTGCTGCGGCTGCTCGACCGGGAGCGGGTGGAGCGGCTCTACCTGCCGTACGTCGCCCTCCAGCAGTTCGCCGAGACGGCCCACGCGCTGGGGGCCGTTCCCGGCTCGCTCAAGGCGATCATCTCCTCCGGCGAGCAGCTGCGGATCACCGACGAGATCCGCGCCCTGTGCGCCGCGCTGCCCGGGGTGATCCTGGAGAACCAGTACGGGCCCACCGAGTCCCACGTGGTGACCCGCCACACCATGACCGGCGACCCGGCGGCCTTCCCGCCGCTGCCGCCGATCGGCACGCCGATCGACGGGGCCGAGGTGCTGGTGCTGGACGCGCGGATGCGCCCGGTGCCGCCCGGGGTCACCGGCGAGATCCACCTCGGCGGGGTGTGCCTGGCCCTCGGCTACGCGGGCCGCCCGGACCTCACCGACGAGCGGTTCGTGCCCCGGCCCGGCGGCGCCCCCGGCGAGCGGCTCTACCGCACCGGCGACCTCGGCTACGTCCTGCCGGACGGCTCGGTGGTGTGCACCGGGCGGTCCGACTCGCAGGTGAAGGTGCGCGGCTACCGGGTGGAGCCGGCCGAGGTGGAGCTGGCCATCATCCGGCTCGCCGCGGACCACCCGGGGCTGGCCGAGGCGGCGGTGGTCGCCCGGCGCCGCGAGGGCAACGATTCGTTCCTCGCCGCCTTCCTGGTCGGCGACCCCGACCGGACCGACCTGCCGCAACTGGTCAAGCAGCTCCGCTCGGTGCTGCCGGACTACCTGGTCCCCTCGCACTTCCAGTGGGTCGAGGCGCTGCCCCTCACCCCCAGCGGCAAGCGCGACGACAAGACCCTGCGGGAGCTCCCGCTCACCGCCGCGACCGGCGCCGGCGACACCACGGCACCCCGCGACGCCTACGAGAAGGCGCTCACCGAGATCCTGCGCGAGTTGCTGGGCGTGCCCGAACTGGGCGTGCACGACAACATCTTCGACCTCGGCGCCACCTCGCTGACCGCGATGCGGCTGGTGGTGCTGATCGAGCAGCGCTACGGGACGGCCGTGCCGCTCTCGGAGTTCGTCGCCGCCCCCACGGTCGCGGAGCTGGCGGCCAGGTTGCGGGGCGGCGGCGCGGTGGCCGCGTTCGACCCGCTGGTGCCGATCCGGACGGGGGGCGACCGGCGCCCGCTGTTCTTCGTCCACCCGATGGGCGGCAACGTCCTGTGCTACGTGCGGTTCGCCGCCCACCTCCCCGACGACCGGCCCTTCTACGCCCTCCAGGCGGCGGGCGTGGACGCGGGCACCGAGCCGCTGCGCAGCGTCCCGGAGATCGCGGCGAGCTACGTGGCGCGCATCCGCGAGGTGCAGCCGGAGGGGCCGTACCTGATCGGCGGCTGGTCCTTCGGCGGCTTCGTGGCCTTCGAGATGGCCCGGCAGCTCCGGGCCCAGGGCCAGGAGGTGCGGCGGCTGGTGCTGCTGGACACCACCGCCCTCAACCCGGGGCGCCGGCTGCGCACCAGCGACGACGCGCTGCTGAGTTGGTTCTTCTGGGAGCTGCTGTGGCTGCGGCGCGGCGGCGACTCGCCGGAGGAGGTGATCCCCGCGGAACTGACCACGCTGGACGAGAAGTTCGAGTTCATCGCCCAGCTCGCGGTGGACGAGGGGGTGCTGCCGGCCGGCGCCACCGGGGCGGTCGTCCACCGGCTGTTCCAGGTGTACGAGGCCAACTGGCGGGCGGCGTTCGCCTACCGGCCCGACGTGGTGGAGCAGGACATGGTCCTGATCCACGCCAGCGAGCCGCTGCCGGAGGTGCTGGACACGATGCACACCGCCATCCAGTCCATGCACCGCGACCCCACCAACGGCTGGAGCGAGCGCACCAGCGGCGAGCTGACGGTGATCGACGTGCCCGGCGACCATCTGACGATCATGGAAGAGCCGCACATCGCGCACGTCGTCAAGGTCGTCACCGACCTGATCGGGGAGGAATGAGATGAGCGGGGGAAGCGGCATGAGCAGGCGCAAGGCACTCGTCGTGGGGGCCGGCATCGGCGGGCTGACCGCCGCCGCCGCCCTGCGGGACGCGGGCTGGGACGTCGAGATCCACGAGCGCGCCACGGAACTGCGGGCGGCCGGTTCGGGCCTGTCGGTGATGAGCAACGCCATCGGGGCGCTGCGGTCCATCGGGCTCGACCTGGGCCTGGAGAAGCGCGGACAGGTCCTGGAGTCGTACCACGTGCGCACCGCCCGCGGCCGGCTGATCAGGGAGTTCCCCTTCCCGGCGATCATCCGCCGGCTGGGGGTGCCGAGCGTCCTGATCACCCGTTCCGCGCTCCAGCAGGCGCTGCTGGAGGCGACCGAGGGGATCCCCCTCACCCTGGGCTCCGTCGCCCGGGACTTCGTCACGGACCCCGCCACCGGCACGGTGACCGTCCGGTTCACCGACGGCCGGGAGGCCCGGGGCGACGTGCTGATCGGGGCCGACGGCTTCCAGTCCGCGATCCGCCGGCACCTGGTGGGTCCCGAGCACTCCCGGGACAGCGGCTACATCGTCTGGCTGGCCCTGACGCCCTTCAGCCACCCGCGCTTCACCCCCGGCTCGGTCACCCACTACTGGGGCAGCGGCCAGCGCTTCGGCCTGGTCGACATGGGCGACGGGCTCCTCTACTGGTGGGGCACGAAGAACATGCCGACCGCGCGCTCCCACAACTGGCAGGGCGGCAAGGACGAGGTGGCGCGGGCGTTCGCCGGCTGGGCCGAGGAGGTCGAGCAGGCCATCGCCGTCACCCCCGAGAAGGACATCCTGGCGGTGCCCTCGCGCGACCGGGTCTTCCTGGAGCGGTGGGGCCGCGGCCCGGTCACCCTCCTCGGCGACGCCGCGCACCCGATGCTCACCAGTCTGGGCCAGGGCTCGGGCATGGCGATCGAGGACGCGGTCGTCCTCGCCCGCCGGCTGCGGGGCGCCGCGGACGTGCCGGCGGCGCTGCGGGCGTACGAGGACGAGCGGCGCGAACGCACCCGGGCCATGGTGGCCTCCTCCCGCGCGGTCAGCGACTTCGAGCAGGCGGAGAACCCGGTGCGCCGGCCGGTGCGGGACGCGTACTTCCGCTTCATGCCGGACCGGAAGCTGACCGCCGTCCTGGAGCAGGCGCTCGTCTTCACGCCCGAACCGGTCGCCGGCGCGATGGCGGAGGCGGGCCGATGACCGCCCCGGGCGCGTCGGCCACCCGGGTGCCGGACGGCGGCGCCCGGCCCGCCCCAAAGCCCGGCTCCCGGGCCGGCGCGGTCGTGCCGCACGGGCGGGCGGTGCTGGTCACCGGCGCCTCCAGCGGACTGGGCCGGGCCACCGCGCTCCACCTGGAGCGGCTGGGCTTCCGGGTGTTCGCGGGGGTGCGCCGGGACGCCGACGGCGAGGACCTCGCCGCCGAGGCCGCGCACGGCCGGGTCGATCCGGTGCGGATCGACGTCACCGACGCGGAGTCCGTCCGCGCGGCGGCCGAGCGCGTCGCCGGGCTGCTGGACGGCGGCGGGGCCCTGTGGGGCCTGGTCAACAACGCCGGGGTGTGCGTCTCCGCCCCGCTGGAGTGCGTACCGGCGGACCGGCTGCGCTGGCAGCTGGAGACCAACGTGGTGGGCCAGCTCGCCGTCACCCAGGCGTTCCTGCCGCAGCTGCGCCGCTCCCGGGGCCGGATCGTCAACGTCACCTCCGGGCTGGGCACGGTGGCGCTCCCCTACCTGGGGGCGTACGCCGCGGCGCAGTACGCGAAGGAGGCGCTCAGCGACGTGCTGCGGCGCGAGCTGGCTGGCTTCGGCGTGTCGGTGAGCGTCGTGCAGCCGGGCGCGATCAGGACGCCGATCTGGGGCAAGGTCGGGGAGGTCGCCCGGGAGGCCCTGCGCCACGCCGACGGCGAGGTGGCCGCGCTGTACCGGGCCCGGTTCGAGCGGTTCCTCGCCGCCAACGAGCAGGGTGCCCAGGAGAGTCCGACCACCCCGGAGGACATGGCCCGCGCGGTCGCCCGCGCGCTCACCGGGGCCAGGCCCCGCACCCGCTACCGGGTGGGCGCCGACGTGCGCAGGCTGGCCGTGCTGGCCCGGCTGCTGCCGGACCCGCTCCTGGACCGGTACCTGCGGCCCCTGACCGGCTGACGGCTCCCGTCCACCCCGTCCCCACCGGCCCGTCCGGCGGCTCCCCCCGCCGGATGGGCCGGCGGCGTACGGCGGGCGGACCGGCGGCGGGCGGCGCCGGGAGAACCGGCGGCACGGGCCCGGACGGGCGGTACGGGCCGACGGCGGGTGCGTCGGACGGACCGGCGGCGGGCGGCCGGCGGCGCCGGGAGAACCGGCGGCACGGGCCCGGACGGGCGGTACGAGCCGACGGCGGGTGCGTTGGACGGACGTCGGCGGGCGGCGCCGGGAGGACCGGCGGCACAGGCCCGGACGGGCGGCACGAGCCCGGACGGGCGGTACGAACCGGCCGGCGGACCGGCGGGCAGACGGCGTGAGGCGCCCGGCTGCCCGGTGCGCGGTGCCCGGTGCGCGGTGCCCGGTGCGCGGTGCCCGGCGGACAGTGCCCGGCGGCGCGGCTCGCCCGGCGGACGGGTACCCCGCCGGGCGGCCCCGCGCCGCCCGGTGCGCGGCGGGAACNCCGGCACCCCGGCGCCGGGAACGCCGGGGTGCCGGGGTCGGGGACCGGGACCCGGGCCGGAGGCCGGGAGTCCCGGGGTCAGGGGTGCTCGGCGGCCGCGGCGCTAGGCGCCCGCGGCGTCCCGGACCGGGCGGGCGCCGTCGGGGACGGCACGCGCCAGGAAGTCCGTGATCAGCGAGGCCCACTCGGCGGGCCGCTCCAGGGCGATGGCGTGGCCGCAGTCCAGGGTGGCCAGTTCGGCGCCGGGGATCCCGGCGGCCAGCTCGCGGGAGTGCGCCGGGGTGGTGAGCACGTCCTCCAGCGGCGAGACGACCAGCGTGGGCACCCGGATCGCGGCCAGGTCCCCCGTCACGTCGATGGTCTCGAAGAGCGCCAGCTGCTCGTCCGTCCCCGCCGGCAGCCCGGCCGCGAAGAGGGCGAGCTGCTCCTCCACCTCCTCCGGGGTGCGCTCGTCCAGCCAGCTCGCGCCGCCGACCACCAGGGAGAGGTAGGCCGCCAGGGTGCGGCCGTCGTCCGTCCGGCCCAGGGCCCGCCACACGTCGAGGACGAGGCGCAGCCGGGGGTTGGGCCGGGCGAACCCGGAGGACAGGACGAGGGCGGTCACCCGGTCGGGGTGCCGCGTCGCCGCCCGTACGGCGACGGTCGTCCCCATGGAGAAGCCCGACACGGCGAAGGTCTCCGCGCCCGCCCCGACGGCTGCCGCCACCACGTGGTCGGCCAGCGCGTCCAGGGACAGCGGGGCGTCCGGGAGCGGGATGTCGCCGGAGCCGGGGTAGTCGGGGCCGATGACCGTGTGCCGCCGGGCGAGTTCGTCCAGGACGGGGCCGTAGCTGTCCTGTATGTCGCTGCCGGCGCCGTGCGCCAGGAGCAGGGCGGGTCCCGAGCCCCGGACCAGCGGGGCGGGCGAGCGGTACCGAGAGGTCGTCACCCGCGCACGCTAACCGGGCGCCGCGGGCGACGGGAGGGCCTCCCGCCCGCTTTGTCGCGCTATGTCCGGTCGGGCTACTCGAACGAGTAGTCGCCTCCCGCCCGGACGCGGTCCGGACCCCGGCCCGGAGCGGGCGGGGCCCGGACCGCCGCCTCAGCGGCGGAAGGCGGAGGGGTCGACCGACACCAGCCGCTTGACCGGGCCGGGGACGAACGCGCCCCGGTCCTCCCGCTCCTCCACCGCCCGCAGCGCCGCGAGGGCCGTCCGGGACCCGGCGTACCGCAGGGGCTCGCCGGGGATCGCCCCGGCCGGGGGCCGGGCGAGGGCCGAACCGGACCACTCGTCGTCGGTGCCCAGCACCAGCGAGGCCAGCACCTTGGCCATCAGCCGGGAGGGCCCCACCCCGTCGCCCGAGTAGCCGGTGGCGTAGCAGACGCCCGGCACGGAGCGCAGCCAGCCGGCGAACGGCACCGAGGTCACCCCGTACTCGACGGGCGCCGTCCACATCGTGTCCACCGGCACGTCCCGCAGGTCCGGGAAGAGCCGCAGGAACTGGCGCCGCACCTCGCCGGGGCGCAGGGCGCGGCCCCACATGGTGCCCGCGCCCGAGTTGCCGGGGGCCAGTCCCACCCCGCCCTTGCCGAACACCAGCCGGCCGTCGGGGGTGGTGCGGTAGTAGTTGAGGCGCTTGCGGGCGTCGCACACGGAGGTGGCGTCCCGCCAGCCGATCGCGTCGAGCCGGTCCGGCACCGGAACGGTCAGGACCGTGTCGCTGGCCACGGTGACCATGTGTCCGGCCAGCTCCTCCAGCCGCCCCGCCCAGGCGTTGATCGCCAGCACCACCCGGTCGGCGCGGATCGTGCCGTGCCGGGTCACCGCCAGGGTGGCGCCGTTCTCCCGGCGCAGCGCGGTCAGCGGGGTGTGCTCGTGCACGCGTACGCCCTGGTCCAGGGCGACCCGCCGCATTCCGCGCACCAGTTTGGCGGGTTGCAGCGTGGCGCAGTGCGGGTCGGCGACCGCCCCGTGGTGGGACGGGGTGCCGACCGCCCGGCGCGACCGGTCCGGGCTCACCTCGCGCAGCGGCTCCACCCCGGCCCGGGCGAGGTCCTCCAGGGTGGTGTTCCAGGCGCCCCGCTGGGCCTCGGAGGACGCCGCCCACAGCCAGGGGCCGCGCCGGTACTCGGCGTCGATGCCGTGCTCGTCGACGAAGTCGAGGATCTCGTCCACGGCCCGCTGGGACGCCTCGCCCAGCCGGCGCGCCTCGGCGTGGTCGCTGATGGCGACCAGGCTGCTGAAGCGGGCCCACATGGGCATCAGGTAGCCGGCGTTGGCGCCGCTGGCGCCGCCGCCGCAGACGTCGGCGTCGATGAGCACGACGTCGGTGCCGGGGGCCCGCCGCAGGATCTCCAGGGCGGTCCACAGACCGGTGTAGCCGCCGCCGACCACGCACACGTCGCAGCGGGTGTCGCCGTCCAGCGCGGGGGACTTGCCGTCGTCGGGTTCGGCCGCGAGGGCGTCCCGCAGCCAGGCCGTCCGCCGTGCGGGGGNCGGCGTGCGGGNNGGNCAGGGGGCGGGGAGTACCAGGGTGTCCATCTGCTGCCTCCGGGGG